>MGWS01000028.1:0-32446 GCA_001801105.1 Gallionellales bacterium GWA2_60_18 | reverse complement strand
GCTGGACCAACGCCCCTCGCGCGCCGTGGTCGTGGCGCGCGACGGGGAGGTGACAGCCAGGTTGTGCGAAAGCAGCACGGTCACTGGCAAGGTCGTGCGCATCGAGCACGCGGTGAATTGCGAAATCATCGCCGACGAGGCACACATCGACGTGGCCGAGGGCTGCATGGTCGCGGCGAAGAACGTCATGATCGTCTCGGCGGACGAGCGGCGGGGCAGGGAGACGCTGGTGACGGTGATGGTTCCGGATTTTTCCGGGTTCGACCAGTACATCGCAACATTGCAAAAGGGCATCGCCGAGGCGCGCGAGGGTATTGAAACCAGCATCCGTGAAATCGGCGCATTGAAAGCGAATCCCGAGCTGGCAAAATATCTGGCGCTGGACAAGAAAATCAGGAACGGCGAGATATACCTGACCGATGAGCAGGCGCGGAACTGGCAGAAACTGGTATCGAAACATGCCAGGGAACTCAATCACGTGGCGAAACTTGAAGCGGAAAATGCCGAACTCGAGCGCTCGATCGCGGAATCGGAGGAGGAGATCGCGGCCAACAAGCGCGACCGCGACACGATGGGCGAGGGCATCGCTTGCGCCATCGAACAAGTGGCCGGACAGACCACTGTGCAAACCATGCGAACCGTTAACGGCACGATGGTCTTTGCCGGATTGTCCGGTAATGACATCAGGGGCATGTTGCTGAAAGTGGACGGCAACAAGAAACGGATATTCTCCGGGGATAATGGCTCGTTCGACTGGAAGTTCGAGGTAAAGGTCGCTTCCTGATGGGTCGCAACAAGGAGTTGTAATGGATTTGAAAGAGACGCGCCTCGATACGGCGGTCATGTACCAGGGCAGTTTCATGCAGGTGCATAAAGACAGCGTGCGCCTGCCGGATGGTGCGGTGAGCAGCCGCGAATACATCGTCCATCCCGGCGCGGTGGCGGTGCTGGCGCTGCTGGACAACGGCAACCTGGTGATGGAACGGCAGTTCCGCTATGCGCCGCAGCGCGAATTCATCGAACTGCCGGCCGGCAAGATCGACCACGGCGAAGACATCCTGCTCACCGCGCAGCGCGAGCTGCTGGAGGAGACCGGCTACGCGGCCAGCGACTGGCTGCATCTTGCCACGACCTGGCCCTGCATCGGCTATTCCGACGAGCGCATCGAATATTTCCTGGCGCGCGGCCTGAGCCATCGGGGGCGCAACCTGGACGACGGCGAATTCCTCGAAGTTCTGGAGTTGTCCCCGGCGCAAGCGACCGACTGGGTGCGTCTCGGCAAGATCAACGACAGCAAGACCATCGTCGGGCTGTTCTGGCTGGAAAAACACCTCAACGGTTGGTCAGTCTGACTTAAGTGTGTAGCGCACTACCATGGTGCAACGTGCTGGTGCACGCAGAAAATGATGCACCAGTTTGGTTTGTTATCGCCTTGCCATTATTGCGTCCCGCAGATACGCGCCATAAGATTCAACAGCTTGTGCGGATGGAACGTATCTTGCTAACTAAATCCGGTTCGCACCAAAGGAGAGAGACATGGAAGACTTGAAAACCGGCAGCGATGCCTTGTTCATATTGTTGGGCGCAATCATGGTGCTGGCGATGCACGCGGGGTTCGCATTTCTGGAGCTGGGCACGGTACGCAAAAAGAACCAGGTCAACGCACTGGTCAAGATACTCTGTGATTTCTCCGTATCCACCCTGGCGTATTTCTTCATCGGCTACAGCATCGCCTACGGCGTCAACTTCTTCAACGGTGCGGAAGAACTCGCGCAGAAAAACGGCTACGACCTCGTGAAGTTCTTCTTCCTGCTCACCTTCGCGGCCGCGATCCCGGCCATTGTCTCCGGTGGCATCGCCGAGCGCGCGCGCTTCAACCCGCAACTCGCCGCTACTTTTCTGCTGGTCGGCTTCGTCTATCCGTTCTTCGAGGGTATCGCTTGGAACGGCGCCTACGGTGTGCAGGAATGGCTGACCGCCTCGTTCGGTGCCGCGTTCCATGACTTCGCCGGCTCCGTGGTGGTGCATGCGGTGGGCGGCTGGATCGGCCTCGCCGCCGTGCTGCTGCTCGGCGCACGGCGCGGGCGCTACAGCAAGGAAGGGCGCATCTCCGCGCATCCGCCCTCCAGCATCCCCTTCCTCGCGCTCGGCGCCTGGATACTCACCGTCGGCTGGTTCGGCTTCAACGTCATGAGCGCGCAGACCATAGACAAGATCAGCGGACTGGTCGCGGTCAACTCGCTGATGGCGATGGTCGGCGGCACGCTGGTCGCAATGTGGGTGGGCAGAAACGACCCCGGCTTCGTGCATAACGGCCCCTTGGCCGGGCTGGTTGCCGTCTGTGCCGGCTCCGACCTGATGCACCCGCTCGGAGCGCTCGCCACCGGCGGCGTGGCGGGCGGCCTGTTCGTCGTAATGTTTACCCTCACGCAAAACCGCTGGAAGATCGACGACGTGCTCGGCGTCTGGCCGCTGCACGGCCTGTGCGGCGCATGGGGCGGCATCGCGGCGGGCATCTTCGGAATGAAAGCGTTCGGCGGACTCGGCGGCGTCAGCTTCATGGCGCAACTCATCGGCACGCTGATGGGCATAGCCATCGCGCTGGCGGGCGGTTTCGTGGTCTATGGTGCGCTGAAGAAAATGGTCGGCATCCGCCTCGATGCAGAAGAAGAATTCAACGGCGCCGACCTCTCCATCCACAAGATCTCCGCTACGCCGGAACGCGAATCGGGCTGGTAGGCCGGAAAAAATCAACCTCTGCCGGATGTGCATGACTTCAATCCGGCTCATTACGGGTTCCGGCAGTGCCGCCGGAACCTTTTCAGCTACGTTATCTCCAACTGCGGCTTGAAAATGCCGTCACGAGGCCGCATATGGGTTCCGGACGGCGGGTGTTAGACTGCGCGCCGCATTGACGATGGAGACCAAGGCATGAAACGAATTTTCCTGTTTATATTGACCAATCTCGCGGTGGTGTTCGTGATCAACATCACGCTGCGGCTGCTCGGCGTGGATCACTGGCTGACCCAGCAGGGCGGCATCGATTTCGGTGCGTTGCTGGTGCTGTCGGCGGTGATCGGTTTTTCCGGTTCGCTGATTTCGCTGGCGATGTCGAAGTGGTCGGCCAAGCGCATGGTCGGCGCGCAGGTCATCGAGAATCCGACTGACCCGACCGAGCGCTGGCTGGTCGAGACGGTGCGCCGCCAGGCGCAGGCGGCGCAGATCGGCATGCCGGAAGTGGCGATCTACGACGCGCCGGACGTGAATGCGTTCGCCACCGGCTGGAACCGCAATGCTGCGCTGGTCGCGGTGAGCACCGGGCTGTTGCGCAACATGAGCCGCGACGAGGCGGAGGCGGTGCTCGGCCACGAGATCAGCCACGTCGCCAACGGCGACATGGTGACGCTGGGGCTGATCCAGGGCGTAGTTAATACCTTCGTGATCTTCTTCTCCAAACTCTTCGGCTTCTTCGTCGACCGCGTGCTGCTCAAGAACGAGCGCGGTTACGGCATGGGCGCGTTCGCCGCCGAGATGGTGGCGCAACTGGTGCTGGGCGTGCTGGCCAGCATGATCGTGATGTGGTTCTCGCGCCAGCGCGAATTCCGCGCCGATGCGGGCGGTGCAAGCCTGGCCGGACGCCAGAAGATGATCGCCGCGCTGGAGAAGTTGAAGCTCAACCACGAGCAGGCGACTCTGCCGGAGAAGATGGCCGCGTTCGGCATCTCGGGCGGGCACGGGTTCAGCCGGTTGTTCATGACCCACCCGCCGCTGGACGAGCGCATCGAGGCGTTGCGTTCGGGGCGTTGATCCGGACGGAAGTAAACGAAAAAGTCCCGCACTTGCGGGACTTTTTATTGGGGGATGCAAAGGCCGGGTCAGCGTATGCCGGTGCGCTGTGCCACCCATATCCGGTGGATACTGGGCCGTTCGGCGGCATATTCGGTGGCGGCGGAAGCCACCCGCATCGGCGCAGCGGAAACGGGCTGGATGGCAGACTGTGCGGCCGGCGCGGTTTTCTGTTGTGACGAGGGGGTGGTGGGGATCGGCACCTGCTCGCTGTCGATGTCGTCTTCCTCGTCGTATTTTTCGCGCGGGGGATTGCCGTCGTAGACCAGGCTGTTGCGGCGCAGCAGGTAGGCGTCGCGGATGAGTTCATAGCGGTCGATGGCCGCCTCGTCCAGTATCTTCTCCTGATCCAGTAATCCAGCGCGGTGGCTGATGGCCTTGGTGACGTACATCTGGTTGCGGGTCGGCATGTGCTCGATGCGGCGCAGCTTGCTCGGGCGGCTGTCGGCATACAGCCCTACGCCGTCGCGCAGGGTGCTCGGCCCGAGGATCGGCAGGACGATGTAGGGGCCGTTGCCCACGCCCCATTTGCCCAGAGTCTGGCCGAAGTCCTCGTTGTGTTTTTCCAGACCGACGTGCGAGCCGATGTCGATCAGCCCGTAGATGCCTGCGGTGGTGTTCACCACGAAGCGCGTGCCGTCGAGTATGCCCTGCAATATCTTGAGTTGCAGGAAGTCGTTGGCGGTGACGATCACGTCGTCGAGGTTGGAGAAGAAATTGGATACGGCGGTCTTGCCGACTTGCGGCACCACGGTGTCATAGGCCTGCGACACCGGCTTGATGATAGCCTTGTCCACCGTGTCGTTGAACTGGTACATGCCGCGGTTGAATGTCTCCAGCGGGTCGGACGGGTTCTTCGCGTGGGTGGAAGCGCAGCCGCTGGTGAGCGCGATGGCGGCGACGGCTAAAAGGATGCGGATAGCGTTCATGGTGATCGGTCTGCCGGGTTGTGCGCGGGGATTATAGGCGGTTTGTTGGATTCAGGTAAAGCCCACATGAAATATGGGTTCCGGCGGGAAACGAGTCCGGTCGGCTGTGGTTTCGCTTCGGTTATGATGCGAGTCATCAGGATGGAAGCGGCAGGAGGAGATGATGTGCACGACTTGCGGATGCGGAACGGATGAGGTGTTCATCCGCGGCCGGCAGCCACGGCGGGAGGGCAATCCGGATGCGCCGCTGCGCTTCCGCGCCGCGACCGGGACGCAGGCCGGGCAAGACGAGGCTGCACGCATCGTCAGGCTGGAACGGGACATCCTGGCGAAGAACGACAGTCATGCCGCGGCCAATCGCCGTTGTTTCGCGCAGCGCGGCATCCTCGCGCTGAACCTGGTGTCCAGCCCCGGCTCGGGCAAGACCGCGCTGCTGGTGCGCACCCTCGGCATGCTCAAGGGAAGATACCCGCTGGCGGTGATCGAGGGTGACCAGCAGACCGAGAACGATGCCGAGCGCATCCGCGCCACCGGCGTGGAGGCCATCCAGATCAACACCGGCAAGGGCTGCCATCTCGACGCGCAGATGGTCGAACGGGCATTGCAACAGATGACGCTGCCGCAGGACGGCATGCTGTTCATCGAGAACGTCGGCAACCTGGTCTGTCCCGCCGCCTTCGACCTCGGCGAAGCGGCCAAGGTGGCGGTGCTCTCGGTCACCGAGGGCGAAGACAAGCCGCTCAAATATCCCGACATGTTCCGCGCCGCAGAATTACTCCTGCTCAACAAGTGCGACCTGCTGCCGCACCTGGATTTCGATGTGGCGCGCGCCGAGGAATATGCCCGCCGCGTCAATCCCGCCATCCGCATCATCCGCATCTCCGCAACCACCGGCGCGGGCATGGAAGACTGGCTGGCGTGGCTGGCCGGACAGCGCAGCGCCATCGCACAAAGGAACTGAACCGCCATGCACATGCACGAACCGCATCCCTACTCATACGACGTTGAAGAAGCAAACTTTGACGAACGCGTGATCGCCCGTTCGCACGAGGCGCCCATCCTGCTCGACATTGGCGCCGAATGGTGCGCGCCCTGCAACGTGCTCGGCCCGCGCCTGGAGAAACTGGTGAAGGAATACGGTGGCAAGTTCCTGCTCGCCAGAGTGGATGCCGACGAGAACATGCGCATCGCCGGCAGGCACAAGGTGCGAGGTTTCCCGACGGTGATCGCCTACAGCCGCAGTGCGGAGTTCGAGCGTTTCCACAGCGCGCAGCCCGATCACTTCCTGCGCCAGTTCATCGACCGGCTGATCTCCCATCATCAGGGCAACGCATGAACCCTGCGGATTGCGTCGAGCACGTCATCGAGCTGGCGCATCCGGTGCGCCCGGTCATGGCGCTGGGCGCATGGTTCAAGAACACGCTGTGCAGCACCTCCGGCACACAGGCATTCATCAGCAGGGGCGCGGGCGACCTCGACACGCCCGAGGCGTGCGTGGCGCATGAACAGATGGCGCGCGCGCTGCTCGAACGGGTGGATGCAAGACCGCAGGCCATCGCTCACGATTTGCATCCCGACTTCCATTCCAGCCGCCATGCCGCACAGCTCGCCGCCGAACTCGGCGTGCCGCTGGTCGCGGTGCAGCACCATCACGCGCACATCGCCGCGGTGTGCGCCGAACATGGCGTGACGGAATCAGTGTTGGGGCTGGCGCTGGACGGGGTGGGGATGGGCACGGACGGCAGCGCCTGGGGCGGCGAACTGCTGCGCGTGGAGGGCGCGAGCTTCGAGCGCATCGGGCATCTGCGCCCGCTGCCGCTGCCCGGCGGCGACAAGGCGGCGCAGCAACCCTGGCGCATGGCGGCGGCGGTGCTGCACGAACTCGGGCGCGGCGGCGAGATCGTGCTCCGTTACGCGGACGAGCCTGCGGTCGCGACGCTGGCGCTGATGCTGCAACGCGGCCTGAATTGCCCGCGCAGCTCCGGCATGGGGCGCGCCTTCGATGCTGCCGCCGGACTGCTCGGCCTGTGCCGCAGGATGGAATTCGAGGCGCAGGCCGCCATCGCGCTGGAACAGGCCGCCACGCGCCACATCGCGGCGCACGGCTGGCCGCAACCGTTGGCGGATGGCTGGCGTATCTCCGCGGATGGCGAGCTCGACCTGCTGCCGCTGTTCGCCGCGCTGGCCGACATGGCGGATGCGGAATACGGCGCGGCGCTGTTCCACGCCACGCTGGTCGCCGCGCTGGACGAACTGGTGCAGCGTACCGTACAGCAGAGCGGCATCACCACCGTGGCCTGCGGCGGCGGCTGCTTCTTCAACAAATTGCTGTCGACCGGATTGCGCGAACGGTTCTCCGCCGCGCGCATCGAGATGCTGGTCGCGCGCCAACTGCTGCCCGGCGACAGCGCAATCGCGCTGGGGCAGGCGTGGATAGCGGCGCTTAACCCGAAACCGTAACCCGAAATGTGCCTCGCCATTCCCGCTCTCGTGACCGAACTGCTGCCCGACGGCATGGCGCGCATCGACCTCGACGGCGTGCGCAAGGAGATTTCGCTGGCGCTGGTGGAGGATGTCGCGCCGGGCGATTACGTCATCGTGCATGTCGGGTTCGCGTTGCAAAAGCTCGATCCGGAAGAGGCGGCGCAGACCCTGGCACTGTTCGCCGAGATGGGCGGGCAGGCATGAAATACGTCGATGAATTCCGCGACGGCGCGCTGGCGCGGAACATCGCCGCCAACATCGCGCGCGAGGCCGACCCACGGCGCGTCTACCGCCTGATGGAATTCTGCGGTGGGCACACCCACGCCATCTCGCGCTACGGCATCGCCGACCTGCTGCCGGACAACGTGCGCATGATCCACGGCCCCGGCTGCCCGGTGTGCGTGTTGCCGGCGGGGCGGGTGGAGAATGGCATCCAGCTCGCGCAAATGCCGGGGCTGATCCTGTGCTGTTACGGCGACATGCTGCGCGTGCCGGCTGCCGGAGGCATGAGCCTGCTGAAAGCCAAGGCATGCGGCGCGGATGTGCGCATGGTGTATTCCAGTGCCGATGCGGTGAAGATCGCGCAGGAAAATCCGCAGCGGCAGGTGGTGTTCTTCGCCATCGGCTTCGAGACCACCACGCCGCCGACGGCGGTGGCGATCCTCCAGGCGCAGGCGCTCGGCCTGACCAATTTCAGCGTGTTCTGCAACCATGTGCTGACCCCGTCGGCGATAGCGCATATCCTGCAATCGCCCGAAGTTCGCCGGCTCGGCCTGGTGGCGCTGGACGGCTTCATCGGTCCGGCACATGTTTCGATAGTGATCGGCAGCCGCCCTTACGAATATTTTGCCGAGGAGTTCCAGAAGCCGGTGGTGATCGCCGGGTTCGAGCCGCTCGACGTGATGCAGGCCATCCTGATGCTGGTGCGCCAGCTGAACGAAGGCCGCGCCGAAGTGGAGAACGAATTCTCCCGCGCGGTGACTCGCGACGGCAACGTCAAGGCGCAGCTGCTGGTGGCGGAAGTGTTCGAACTGCGCCGCGTGTTCGAGTGGCGCGGACTCGGGCTGGTGCCCTACAGCGCGCTGCGCATCAAGGCGCAATATGCCGAATTCGATGCGGAATCGCGCTTCCGGATTCCTGCGGTATCGATCGCGGACAACAAGGCCTGCGAATGCGGCGCAATCCTGCGCGGCGTGAAGCGCCCGCAGGACTGCAAGCTGTTCGGCACGGTCTGTACGCCGGACAATCCGGTCGGCTCGTGCATGGTTTCATCCGAGGGCGCCTGTGCGGCGCATTACTGTTATGGAAGGCTCCGGGAGGCCGCTTGAAGAACACGATCAAACCCGGCTACACACGCCCGCTCGATTTCAAGCATGGTCGCGTAGACATGACCCACGGCAGCGGCGGGCGCGCGATGGCGCAGTTGATCGACGAGCTGTTCGTGGCGGCGTTCGACAACGAGTTCCTGCGGCAGATGAACGACCAGGCGCGTTTTCCCGCGCCGCAGGGGCGCATGGTGATGTCCACCGACAGCCATGTGGTGTCGCCGCTGTTCTTTCCAGGCGGCGACATCGGCTGCCTGTCGGTGCACGGCACGATCAACGACGTGGCGATGTCGGGCGCGCGACCGCTGTACCTTGCCGCCGGATTTATTTTGGAGGAAGGCTTTCCGCTCACCGACCTCAAACGCATCGTCGAGTCGATGGCGCAGGCGGCGCGGGAAGCCGGCGTGCCTATCGTCACCGGCGACACCAAAGTGGTGGAGCAGGGCAAGGGCGACGGCGTGTTCATCACCACCACCGGCATCGGCGTGGTGCCGGAAGGCGTCAACATCTCCGGCGAGCGCGCCCGTCCGGGCGACAGGATACTGGTCTCCGGGATGCTCGGCGACCACGGCGTCGCGGTGATGTCGCTGCGCGAGAACCTGACTTTCCATACCAGTATCCAGTCCGATACGGCGGCACTGCACGGACTGGTGGCGGCGATGGTAGCCGCGGTGCCGGACATCCACGTGCTGCGCGACCCGACGCGCGGCGGCCTCGCCGCCACGCTCAACGAGATCGCGCGCCAGTCGGCGGCGGGCATGATGCTGCACGAAGACCAGTTGCCGATCCGCGGGCAGGTCAGGGCGGCATGCGAATTCCTCGGGCTCGATCCGCTGTATGTCGCCAATGAAGGCAAGCTCGCGGCGATCTGCGCGCCGCAGGACGCCGAGCGCCTGTTGCAGGCGATGCGCACACATCCACTGGGGCGCGATGCGGCGATCGTGGGCGAGGTGATCGAAGACCCGCACCATTTCGTGCAGATGCAGACCACGTTCGGCGGGCGGCGTATGGTCGATTGGCTGACGGGCGAGCAGTTGCCACGCATCTGTTAAGACGGCATCAACTTGAAAATCCTGTTCCTCACCCACAGCTTCAACAGCCTCGCACAACGCCTGTATATCGAGCTGACGCGGCGCGGGCATGAGGTATCCATCGAGTTCGACATCAACGATGCGGTCACGGCGCAGGCGGTCGAACTCTTTCGCCCAGAATTGATCGTCGCGCCGTTCCTCAAGCGCGCCATTCCCGAGGCGGTGTGGCGTAACCATATTTGCTTCGTGGTACATCCCGGCATCGTCGGCGACCGCGGGCCATCGGCACTGGACTGGGCGATCATGCGCGATTGCCCGGAATGGGGTGTCACGGTGTTGCAGGCCAGCGGCGAAATGGATGGCGGCGACATCTGGGCAACGGAAACCTTCCCGATGCGGCGGGTAAAGAAAAGCAGCCTGTACCGCAATGAAGTGGCCGAGGCGGCAGTGCGCGCGGTGCTGACGGCGGTGGAGCGTTTCCAGTTCGGCGATTTCAAGCCGCAGCCGCTGGATTATTCCCGGTCCGAGGTGCGTGGCCGGTTGCACGCGCCGATCCGGCAGGCCGATCGCGCCATCGACTGGCAGCACGATGACACGCGCACGGTGCTGAAAAAGATCCAGGCCGCCGATGGGTTTCCTGGCGTGCTCGATACGCTGTGCAGCGAGGCGTATTACCTGTTCGATGCCTGCGCCGAGGACATGCTGCGCGGTAGCCAGCCGGGCGCGATCATCGCCCGGCGCAACGGCGCGATCTGTCGTGCCACATCGGACGGCGCGGTGTGGATCGGCCATTTGAAACGCAAGACAGAAGGCGATAGCTCGTCAAATTTTAAATCTGGGCTCAAGTTACCGGCCACCATGGCGCTGGAAGGGCGGCTCGCCGACGTGCCGGAAGCACCGCTCGATCCGTTTGCGCCATCCACTGGCGAGACCTGGCGCGATATCTGGTTCGAACAGAAAAACAACGTCGGCTATCTGCATTTCGCGTTCTACAACGGCGCGATGAGCACCGAACAATGCGAACGGCTGCGCGCGGCTTATCTGGCCGCCACGCAACGCGAGGTGCGGATGATCGTGCTGATGGGCGGGGCGGACTTCTGGTCGAACGGCATCCACCTCAACTGCATCGAAGCCGCTGCCAGCCCGGCGGATGAATCCTGGCGCAACATCAACGCGATGAACGACCTGACACGCGCCATCGCCACTACCAGTAGCCAGCTCACCATCGCCGCGTTGCAGGGCAGTGCCGGAGCGGGCGGCGCGTTCCTGTCGCTGGCGGCGGATCAGGTCCATGCGCGCGAGGGAGTGCTGCTTAACCCGCATTACAAGGGCATGGGCAATCTGTACGGCTCGGAATACTGGACCTACCTGTTGCCGCGGCGCGTGGGCGAGGCAAGGGCGGCAGCACTGACGCAGAACCGCTTGCCGGTAGCTGCGGCGGAAGCGCGCGCGATGGGTTTGATCGACGACTGTTTCGGGACTGACCGGGAAGGATTTCTGGCAAGAATCGAACAGCTCGCCGAAGGGCTGGCGACCAGTCCGGATTATCCCGCGCTATTGCGGCAGAAGATCGCCCGGCGCGAACGCGACGAGCAGGAAAAGCCGCTGGATGCCTACCGCGCCGAGGAACTGCAACACATGAAACTCAATTTCTACGGCTTCGACCCCAGCTATCATGTGGCACGCTACAACTTTGTGCATAAGATTCCCCACGCCTGGACGCCGCTGTATCTGGCGCGGCACCGCCGCATTCACTAGTTCGCCAATAGCAATTCGGTTGCGGTATTATCCTCATCACTGCAATCGAGGAGCACATCATCAATACCCCGGCAAAAAACGATCTCCAGCCTTCCGCGATCGGCGACCTTCCTGCGCTCGGCATGGATGCCGGGAGCATCGGCAACGACCTGCACCGTTATTTCAGCCACACCCTGGGCCGCGAGGACATGCATCACTCCGGCCATTATCTCTACACCTCGCTGGTGCTGGCGCTGCGTGACCGCCTGGTGGAGCGCTGGAAGGAAACGCGCGAGGCCTATCGTCGCGCCGATTGCAAGCGCACCTATTACTTGTCGCTCGAATTCCTGATGGGGCGCACGCTGGGCAATGCGATGCTGAACCTGGATGTGGACGAGGCCACCGCCGGAGCGATGCGCAAGCTGGGGCTGGATCTGGAAGAACTGGCCGAACAGGAACACGATGCGGGCCTGGGCAACGGCGGTCTGGGGCGGCTGGCGGCGTGTTTCCTGGATAGTTGCGCCACGCTGCAACTGCCGGTGATGGGTTACGGCATCCGCTACGAATACGGCATGTTCCGCCAGCGCATCGTGAACGGCCACCAAATGGAAGCACCGGATCATTGGCTGCGCGACGGCAACCCGTGGGAGATCGAACGCCCCGAGCACAGCGTGACCGTCAGGTTCGGCGGCCGCACCGAACACTCCACCGACCGCAACGGCAGGATGCATGTCCGCTGGACCGATACGCGCGACGTGACGGCGATCCCGCACGACGTGCCGATCCCCGGCTACCGCAACGGCACGGTCAACAACCTGCGCCTGTGGAGCGCGGCGGCGACCGAGGAATTCAACCTGGAAGAATTCAATGCTGGCAGCTATACCGAGGCGGTCGCGGCCAAGAACGCCGCCGAGCACATCACCATGGTGCTGTACCCGAACGACGCCAGCGAGAACGGCAAGGAACTGCGCCTCAAACAGCAGTATTTCCTGGCGTCCGCCAGTTTGCAGGATGTGCTGCGCCAGTATGAGCGGTGGCATGGCTGCGATTTCAGCAGACTCCCGGACAAGATCGGTTTCCAGCTGAACGACACCCACCCGACCTGCGCCGTGCCGGAGCTGATGCGCCTGCTGATGGACGAGCACGGCCTGGAATGGGACGAGGCTTGGGATGTCACCCGGCGCACCATGGCCTACACCAACCACACGCTGCTGCCGGAGGCGCTGGAACGCTGGCCGGTCAGCATGTTCGGTCGCCTGCTGCCGCGCCTGCTGGAGATCGTGCGCGAGATCAATGTCCGCTTCGTCACCGAGATCGCCTTGCGTTACCCCGGCGACCTCGAGCGCCAGCGCCGCATGTCCATCATCGAAGAAGGGCACCAACAACAGGTGCGCATGGCCTATCTGGCCGTGGTCGCCAGCCATTCGGTCAATGGTGTCGCTGAACTGCATTCGCAACTGTTGCAGCAGCACCTGTTCCGCGATTTCTACGAACTGTGGCCGGAGAAGTTCAACAACAAGACCAACGGCGTCACGCCGCGCCGCTGGCTGGCATCCAGCAACCCGGCGCTGTGCGCGCTGATGGACGAGGCCATCGGCGGCGGCTGGCTCACCGACCTGGCGCAGTTGCGCAAACTGGAACCGTTCGCGGACGATGCGGCGTTCCGCGCCCGCTGGTATGAGGTCAAGCAGGCGAACAAGCAGCGCCTCGCCGCGCTGGTGCAGCGCGATTGCGGCGTGGAATTCGATCCTGCCGCGCTGTTCGACGTGCAGGTCAAACGCATCCACGAATACAAGCGCCAGTTGCTCAATGTGCTGCACGTCATCCACCTGTACGACCGCATCAAGCGCGGCGACACCGCCGGCTGGACGCCGCGTTGTGTGCTGATCGGCGGCAAGGCGGCGCCGGGCTATATGATGGCCAAGCGCATCATCAAGCTGGTCAATGCCGTGGCCGAGGTGGTGAATGCCGACCCGGACACCGCGGGGCTGCTACGGCTGGCGTTCCTGCCGAATTATCGCGTATCGGCGATGGAGGTGATCTGTCCCGGCACCGACCTGTCGGAACAGATATCCACCGCAGGCAAGGAGGCTTCCGGCACCGGCAACATGAAATTCATGATGAACGGCGCGCTGACCATAGGCACGCTGGACGGCGCCAACATCGAGATCCGCGAAGAGGCGGGCGCGGAGAACTTCTTCCTGTTCGGCCTGACCGCGGAACAGGTGGAGGCAGCACGCGGGAACTACGACCCGCAGGCCATCATCGAGGCCGATCCAGACCTGAAGCGCGTGATGGACCTGCTCGGGAGCGGACACTTCAACCTGTTCGAGCCGGGACTGTTCGACCCGGTCATCCATGCCATCTGCAATCCCGGCGACCCGTGGCTGACGGCGGCGGACTTCCGCAGCTACGTCGAGGCCCAGAACATCGCGGCCCGCACCTACCGGGACCGCGAGCGGTGGACTCGCATGAGCATCCTCAACACCGCGGCCAGCGGCAAGTTCTCCAGCGACCGCACCATCCTCGATTACAACCGCGAGATATGGGGCCTGCCGCAGGTGGCGCCGAAGAGGTAGTCATTCATCCCGCCTTCGGGATGGGCAGGCAACCCGCGAGTGATCGTTTCATTCCGGTTTTTTCGGAGGATTGACGAATCCGGATTGATACATTGAACCGGGACGCATAGAATTCCCCTATTGCCAACCGGAAAATACTCCGATGACCCAGCCTCCCGGAATGCCGCAGCCTGACACGACGCCGGGTCGTCTCACCCCCGCAGGCATCGCGTTGCGCTATGCGGTGTTCGCTTCGCTGTGGATCATATTGTCCGGCTATCTGTTAGCCGTCAGCGTTTCCGATCCGGTGCTCCAGAGCCGTATCGAGATCGCCAAGGGGCTGCTGTTCGTGGCGGTCACCGGCGTGCTGGTGTTCCTGCTGGCGCGACGCCTCGCCGTGCCCGGCGAGCCTTCCGCCGCCGTGCCGCCCCTTGCGCCGCGCCGGCGAATAGTGATTGTGGCCGTCACGTTCCTGATTGCAAGCGGCGCAGCCTCGCTGCTGATCATGGAATCCGAGCGCCAGCGCATGCTGGCATTGCGCGCCGAATTTTCTTTCAATGCCGCCACCCACGCCCATGCGATCCAGCGCAACATCGAGCGCGCCCTGTCAGCTACTTATGCGCTGGCGGCGCTGGTGCGCGAGGGCAAGGGCGATATCCCCGATTTTGATAAAGTCGCCGGCGAGATGTTGCCGTTCTATCCGGGCGCGGCCTCGCTGCAACTGGCACCGGGCGGCATCGTGCAGCGCATCGTGCCGCTGGCCGGCAACGAAAAGGCCATCGGCCACAATCTGTTGCAGGATCCGGCGCGCAACAGGGAAGCCTTCCTCGCGCGCGACACCGGCAAGCTCACGCTGGCCGGGCCGTTCGAACTGATCCAGGGTGGGCTGGGTGCGGTCGGACGGTTGCCGGTATACCTCGACGGCAGCAACGACAAGTCCGCGTTCTGGGGCTTTACCAATGTACTGATCCGTTTCCCGCAAGGCCTGGACGAAGCGGTGCTCGAAAGGCTGACACAGGAAGGCCGCACCTATGAGCTGTGGCGCATCCATCCCGATACCGGCCAGCGCCAGATCATCGCGAGTTCCGGCGGCGGTGCGCCACGCGATCCGGCGGAGTTCTCCTTCGAGTTGCCCAACGGTAGCTGGACGCTCGGCATCGCTCCGGTCGCGGGCTGGGGCGACCCGCTCGGGCTGAAGCTCAAGCTGGCGCTGGGGCTATTGTTCAGCATACTGATGGGCTATCTGGCGAAGCTGCTGGCCGAACTGCGCGCACACAAACAGTCCCTCGATATGCTGGTGGCGCAGCGGACGCAACAACTGGCAACCAGCGAACAGCGCTTCCACAACATCAGCAACGCATCGGGCGCCTACCTGTGGGAGGTCGATCCCGACCTGGTCTATACCTATGTGTCCGGCCAGTCGGCCCAGGTCAAGGGTTACACGCCGGAGGAGTTGCTCGGCCATAGGCCGATGGAATTCATGCCGCAGGAGGATCTCCAGCCGGTCGGCGAGATCGTCAAGCGCGCCATTGCCGACAATGTGCCATTCAGGTTGCAGCATCGCGACATCACCCGGTCCGGTGAGGTGCTGTGGGAGGAGGTCTACGGCGCGCCCTTCAGCGACGGGAACGGCAAGTTGCTGGGGCTGCGCGGCACCGGCATGAGCATCAACGCGCGCAAGCGGGCGGAAGAGGAACTGCGCCAGAGCGAGCAGCGTTTCCGCGACGTTGCGATGGTGTCTGCCGACTGGATATGGGAGGTGGACGCCGCAGGACGCTATACCTTTGTTTCGGAGGGGGTGAAGGCGCTGCTGGGGTATATGCCGGAGGAAGTCCTGGGCAAGACCCCGTTCGATTTCATGGCGCCGGACGAAGCGCGGCGGGTCGCGGCGGAGTTCGCCGGCATCGCCGCAGCGAAGGTGCCGTTCACCGATCTTGAAAACACTGTGCTGGGCAAGGATGGTGCAGCGCACATCACGCTCACCAACGGCACACCGATCCTGGATGCAAGCGGAGAACTGCTCGGCTATCGCGGCGTCGATCGCGACATCACCGCGCGCAGACGCTCCGAGGCACAAATCGCACAAAACCAGTCTTTGCTGCGGGCGACCATCGAATCCACGACAGATGCCATTCTGGTGGTGAACCCTGAGGGAAAGATCGAGTTGCAGAACCAGCAGTTCATCGATTTGTGGAAGATACCGCAGGAAATCATCTCCGCGAAGGACGATAACGCAGCGCTGTCCTATGTGCTGGATCAGTTGGAAGACCCGGACGGGTTCATCCACAAGGTGCGTGAGCTCTACGCTTCGCCGGATGCACATTCTTTCGATATACTGAAGTTCCGCGACGGCAGGATCATCGAGCGCTATTCGTCGCCGCAGCTGCTCGACGGGAACCCGGTCGGCCGGGTCTGGAGTTTCCGCGACATCACCGCGCGCAAGACCGCCGAAGCCAGGGTGCAGCGCCTGACCAATCTCTATGCCGCGCTGAGCGAGTGCAACCAGGCCATCGTGCGCTGCAACAGCGAGGCGGTTCTGTTCCCGCAGGTCTGCCGCGACGTGGTGCAGTTCGGCGGCATGAAGATGGCGTGGGTCGGGCTGCTGGATGAGGCGAGCATGAAGGTCAGGCCGGTGGCCAGTTACGGCAGCGGGCTCGAATATCTGGAGGACATCAATATCACGGCGGACGCCGCCGATCCGCACGGGCGCGGCCCGGTCGGCACGGCGATCCGTGAGAACCATCCGGTGTGGTTTCAGGATTTCCTGCATGACCCGCTTGCCACGCCCTGGCATGAGGGTGCCGTCCGCTTCGGCTGGGGCGCCGTGGCCGCGCTGCCGCTGCACAGAAACGGTGCGGTCGTCGGTTCCTTCAACCTGTATGCGAGCGAGGTCAATGCCTTCGACGAGGATGCGCGCAAGTTGCTGGAGGAGATGGGGACGGACCTCAGCTACGCGCTGGACGGGTTCGAGCGCGACATGAAACTCCGGCTGGCCGCCGAGGTGTTCGAGCGCGGCAAGGAAGGGATCACCATCACCGACGGCAAGGGCAACATCATCCGCGTCAATCAGGCGTTCAGCGCGATCACCGGCTACAGCGAGACCGAAGTGCTGGGGAAGAATCCGCGCGTCTTGCAATCCGGGCGCCACGACAAGGAGTTCTACCGCGTCATGTGGGATTCCATCCTCAGTACCGGCCACTGGCAGGGCGAGATATGGAACCGCCGCAAGGACGGCCACGTCTACCCGGAATGGCTGACGATCAGCCGCATTCTCGGCACGGAAGGCAAGGTCGAACATTTCATCGCGGTGTTCGAGGACATCACCGAGCACAAGGAGGCCGAGGAGCGCATCCAGCGCATGGCCCATTTCGATGCGCTGACCGGGCTGCCGAACCGCGCGCTGCTCAACGACCGCGCCATGCACGCCCTCAGCATGGCGCAGCGCAAGCGCAAGCAGCTGGCGCTGCTGTTCGTCGACCTGGACAACTTCAAGAACGTCAACGATACGCTGGGGCACCATATCGGCGACCGGTTGCTGGTCGAGGTGGCGCGCCGCATCGAATCCGCGATACGCGTCGAGGATACGGTGTCGCGCCAGGGCGGCGACGAATTCATCGTGCTGCTGCCGGATGCCGATGCCGACGGCGCGGCGCACGTGGCGGAAAAGCTGCTCGAAGAGGTTTCGCGCGTGTTCACCATCGATTCCAACGAACTGGTCGTCACGCCCTCGATCGGCATCGCCATGTATCCCGGCGACGGCGATGACTTCGATGCGCTGTCGCGCAATGCCGACGCCGCCATGTATCGCGCCAAGCGCGACGGGCGCAACGCCTTCCGTTTCTTCACCCCGGAGATGCAGGCGCATTCGGCGCGCATCCTGCAACTGGAGAACGCCCTGCGCCATGCGCTGGAGCGGGAGCAGCTCTGGCTGCATTACCAGCCCCAGCTGGCGATGCAAGGGGGGCGCGTCATCGGAGCGGAAGCCCTGCTGCGCTGGGTGCATCCCGAGCTGGGCATGATCTCTCCGGCCGAGTTCATCCCCGTGGCGGAGAACAGCGGCCAGATACTGGCGATCGGCGAATGGGTGCTGCGCACCGCGGTGCGCCAGATGAAGGCCTGGATGGATGCCGGGCTGCCGCCGATGATCATTGCGGTCAACCTGTCGGCGGCGCAGTTCCGCCACTCCCGCTTGCCCGAACTGGTGACGCGGATACTCGACGAGGAGGAGTTGGCGCCGCAGTATCTGGAGCTGGAACTGACCGAGAGCGTCACCATGGACGATCCGCTCGCCGCCATCGCGGTGATGGACGACCTGCATGCGCGCGGCATCCGCATGTCGATCGACGACTTCGGCACCGGCTACTCCTCATTGAGCTACCTCAAGCGCTTCCAAGTGTACAAGCTCAAGATCGACCAGTCGTTCGTGCGCGACATCACCGTCGATCCGGAAGACCGCGCCATCGTCGGCGCCATCATCAGCCTGGCGAACAGCCTGGGCATGCAGACCATCGCCGAGGGGGTGGAGACCGAAGATCAACTGGCCTTCCTGCGCGAGCAGGGCTGCGACGAGGTGCAGGGTTTCCACTTCAGCAGACCCGTCCCGCCCGGAGAGTTCGAGGCGTTCGTGCGCGGACGGATGTAGCCGATGCATGAAGCGCAGAGCGCTCCAATTTTTTGCTCCAACCTGACGCGAGATGATGGCTATGAATGTAGGAGCGCCGGAAGGCGCGATTTTCATTCGCGGCTGCCGCCGCTCCTACAAAAAACTTCTCTCTCAAGCAAGCTGCTATAACCGCTTGCTCACCTTCATGATGCCCTGATCCTCGTTGCTGATCTTGCTGTCGAAGCCGAGGCGTGCCATCAGTTTCAGCATCTTGTGGTTGTTGGTCAGCACTTCGCCTTCGATCACCGACAGTCCCTTGGCGCGTGCCGCTTCCATCAGCGAGACCATGAGTTTCTGCCCCAGCCCCTTGCCCTGGATGCGGTCGGCCACGACCAGCGCGAATTCGCAGGTGTCGCCGTCGGGGTTCATGCTGTAGCGCGCGACGCCGAGTTCGGTCTCGGTGCCCTGTTCTTCCGACACGGCGATCAGCGCCATCTCGCGGCTGTAGTCGAGCTGGGTGAAACGCACCAGCATGGTCTCGGTGAGTTCCTGCACGCTGTTCATGAAGCGGAAGTATCTGGATTCTTCCGACAGGTCGTGCACGAAGCGCTTCACCAGGTCGGCATCCTCCGGGCGGATCGGGCGGATGGTGATGTCGGTGCCGTCGGCGAGCTGCCACTGGCTCACCAGTTGGGTGGGATAGGGATGGATGGCCATGTGCGCGTAGCGGTCCGCGCTGGGCGCGCGGTATTCCACCACCACGCGCGCATCGGCGGCCAATGCGCCGTTCTCGTCCAGGATCAGCGGATTGATATCCATCTCCTTGAGCAGCGGCAGTTCGCACACCATCTCGGACACGCGCAGCAGCACGTCCCCCAGCGCTTCCATGTCGGCCGGGGGCATGTTGCGGAACGCGCCCAGCATCTTGGCGATGCGGGTATCCCGAATCAGTTCCCGCGCCAGGAAGTTGTTCAGCGGCGGCAGGGCGACGGCACGGTCGCCCATGATCTCGACCGCAGTGCCGCCCGCGCCGAAGGTGATCACTGGCCCGAACACCGGGTCGCTGGTGACGCCGATCATCAGCTCGCGCCCGTTCGGCTTGACGATCATCGGCTCGATGGAGACGCCGTCCATGGCCGCGTTCGGGCGGTTGCGCGCGACGCTGTCGATGATGTGCTGATAGGCGGCGCGCACCTCGTGGGCATTGTTCAGGTTGAGCAGCACGCCGCCGGCATCGCTCTTGTGCGTGATGTCGGGCGAATTGACCTTCATCGCTACCGGGAAGCCGAGCTGCTGCGCGATCAGCAGTGCCTCGTTGGGCGAGTGCGCGACCATGGTGCGCGCCACCGGGATATGAAAAGCGGAGAGCAGCGCCTTGGATTCCATCTCGGACAGCACCTTGCGGTGTTCCTGCATCGCGCCCTCGATGATCAGGCGCGCGCTTTCCACGTCCGGCTCGACGTGATGGGAGAACGGCCCCGGCATCTGCATCAGCAGCTTCTGGTTGCGGTAATAGGCGGACAGGTGCGAGAACACTTCCACCGCCGGTTCGGGCGTGCGGAAGTGGGGGCGATGCGCCCTGGAGAAGGCGTCGCGTGCCTCCGCGACCTGGCTCTCGCCCATCCAGCAGGTCAACAGCGGTTTGCTGTGGCTGTCGGCAAGGTCTATCAGCGCCTGCGCCGATTCCAGCGGCTTGGTCATCGCCTGCGGCGTGAGGATGGCCAGCACGCCGTCCACGTTGTCGTCCTCCAGGCAGGCCTTGATGGCGTGATGGTAACGATCGGCCTGGGCGTCGCCGATGATGTCCACCGGGTTGGCGTGCGGCCAGTTCGGCGGCAGGTGCTGGTTGAGGTATTCGATGGTGGCGTCCGACAGGGTGGCGATGGAAAGCCCGAGGTCGACGGCGCGGTCGGTCGCCATCACGCCCGGCCCGCCGCCGTTGGTGACGATGGCGAGACGGTTGCCGACCGGACGGAAGCCGCACGACAGCGCCTTGGCGGCGGTGAATAACTGCGTGATGGTCTGCACCCTCACCACGCCGACGCGGCTGACCGCCGCGTCGAACACGTCGTCCGCGCCGACCAGCGAGGCGGTGTGCGACATCGCCGCCTTCGAGCCGGCGGCATGGCGCCCCACTTTGACCAGGATCACCGGCTTGATGCGCGCCGCGGCGCGCAGCGCGCTCATGAAACTGCGCGCGTTGCGGATGCCCTCGATGTACATCAGGATGCTGTGGGTGTCGGGGTCGGACACCAGGTAATCGAGGATCTCGCCGAAATCCACATCGGTGGACGAGCCCATCGAGATCACGCTGGAAAAGCCGACATCGTTGCTCTGCGCCCAGTCGAGGATCGCGGTGCACAATGCGCCGGACTGGGAGACGAAGGCGATGTGGCCGGTATTCGCGCCGCCCTTGTTGAAGGTGGCGTTGAGGCCGATGGAGGGGCGCATGATGCCGAGGCAGTTGGGGCCGATCAGGCGGATGCCGTAGCGGCGCGCGGTTTCCAGCAGGGCGCGTTCCAGCGCCGTGCCTTCCGGGCCGGCCTCGCCGAATCCGGCGGTGATGATGACGGCGGCCTTGACGCCGTGGATGCCGCAATCCTCGATGATGCCGGGCACGGTCTGCGGCGGCGTGGCGACCACCACCAGCTCCACCGGTTCGCCGACGTCACCGATGGAGGCGTAGGCGCGCTTGCCCTGTACTTCCGGGTTCTTGGTGTTGATCGGATACAGCGCGCCCTGAAAACCGCTTTCCAGCATGTTGTGGAACACGATCTGCCCGACCGCATCGGTACGGTCGCTGGCGCCGAACACGGCGACGGATTTGGGTGCGAAAAGAGTGTTGAGATAGTGTTTACCCATGATATCGAGCTTCTTTCGGATGGTATGTTGGGTATCATAGCATCACGACATTGTGTTCCATGACCCCATCTGCCTCCGCCATGCAGACTGCCTACATCACCCATCCGCTCTGTCTCAAACACGACATGGGCGCCCATCATCCGGAATCCCCGGCGCGTATCCATGCCATCGAAGACCAGCTGATCGCCGCCGGACTGCTGGATTATCTGCAACGCCACGAGGCGCCGGAGGCGACGCGCGAACAACTGTTGCGCGTGCATGATGCCGCCTATCTCGATGCCATCGCGACCGCCGCGCCGCAGCAGGGCATCGTGCAGCTCGACGGCGATACCGCGATGAACCCGTTCAGCTATCTGGCCGCGTTGCGCGCGGCAGGTGCCGTGGTGCTGGGCGTGGACCTGGTGATGGCGGGCAAGGTCGAGAACGCCTTCTGCAACATCCGCCCGCCCGGACACCATGCCGAACGCGCCCGCGCCATGGGCTTCTGCATCTTCAATAATGTCGCGGTCGGTGCGGCGCATGCGCTGGCGCAGCACGGCTTGCAACGTGTCGCGATCGCCGATTTCGACGTGCATCACGGCAACGGCACCGAGAATATCTTTCACGACGAGCCGCGCGTGATGCTGTGCTCCACTTTTCAGCACCCGTTCTACCCGTATTGCGGGGCGGATAGCGGCAACGACCACATCGTCAACGTGCCGCTGCCGGCCGGTACCGGCGGAGAGGGATTTCGCGAAGCGGTGACGCGACGCTGGCTGCCCGCGCTGGAGATGTTTCAGCCGGAACTGCTGCTGGTCTCGGCCGGATTCGACGCGCACCGCGATGACGATATGGCGATGTTCGGGCTGACCGAGGCGGACTATGCCTGGGTGACCGGGGAGTTGAAACGCATCGCCGCGCAGCATGCGCGCGGACGCATCGTCTCGGCGCTGGAAGGCGGTTATGACCTGCCCGCGCTCGGGCGCAGCGTGCTGGCGCATCTCAAGGTACTCAGCGGGCTGTAGCCTGCGGTTTTCCGGTGTTTTCCGGGGGCGGATTTCCGGGATAAACCGAAAAACAAATGGTCTGCCGAAATGACCCGGTTTTTCCATCCTATTCACCCCTTTGCCCACCCCTCGGGCTGCTATTTTGACAGCATCGTAACAAGTCTAAATTCCGGTGCGCGCCGCGTGCTGGTCAGAATAGGGGCAATGCCATGTCAACTCCAGCCAAGATCCGCCTGGTCGTCAACGATAGCGACGAATACATCGCCGAGTCGCAAGCCATCCAGGAGGCGCGCGCGCGTCTCGAAGCCGAGACCCAGGCCGACCTTTCCGCCTCGGCACGCGCCCGTGCCGAGGCGCATGCGCGTGCGGTCGCCCAAGCGCGTGAACGCGCCGAGATGGAGCTGACGGCGCAGTTCGAGGCAAGGAGTCGGGAAGAGACGAAGCTGGCCGAGGCGATCCAGGCCAAGCTGGAACTGGAGAAGCAGCTGGCGCGCGAACTGCACGAAAAACTGATATTCGAGCTGCGCATGCAGGAAGAGAGTCAGACCAGGCTGTGCGCCGAGCGGCAGGCACAGGAGGAACTGAACCGGCGCATGCAGGAGGAGCAGGTCGCCCGCGCCGCCGCCGAGAGCAAGACCAGGGCCGAACGCGAGCTGTCCACGCTGGCCGAGCAGCAGCGCCAGGCGGAAGTGACCGCACAACAACGCGCCGAAACGGAGATGCGCGTCATCCGTACCACCATCACCGGAATCGAGGAAAAGGCCGTGCAGCTGGCGATGGAACGGATCGCCGCCGAGCGGCAGCAGCAGGAGATGGCCGAGGACAAGCTCCGGCAGGAATCCCGCCTGCGCGACATCGCGGTGCAGCGCACCGCAGCCGAGAGCGAAGAAGCCCGTCTGGTACGGGAACGCACCGATGCCGAACAGGCAGAGCTGGATAAGATAAGCAAACGCGTCGAGGCCGAACAGCGTGCCGCCCATGCGGCGGAAGACCGCGCCCGGCTGGAGCAGGAAGCTGCCCGCCTCGCCCAGGAAAAGGAAGCGACGGACCGGACGATCGCGCGCGCCGTGCAGGAAAAGGTGCAAAAGGAACAGGAAACGGTTGCGCTGCTCGCCTCCAGGGCAAGCGCCGAACAGGCGGCCGCCGATGCGGCGAGCGCGCGCGCGCGCGCCGAAGCGATGGCGCTGGGCGAGATCGAGGCGCGGCTCGCCGCCGACCGGAGCGCCGAACAGTCGGCCATGGCGCGCATCGCGGCGGAACGTGCTGCCACGGATCTTGCCGTGGCACGCAAACTGGCCGAGGATCAGGCCAGGGCGGACGCGGATACGCGCGAGCATACCGAGCGGCAAGCCTATGAGGCGGCGAAACAGCGTGCCGAGGCCGAGGCGCTCGCGCGCGTCGCGGCCGAGCGCAAGCTCAAGGCGGAACAGGAAGCGGCAGGGCTGTCGCTGGTGCAGGCGGAGGCCGACAAGGGGGCGCTGAAGTCCCAGGAAGAAGCCAACATCCTGCTGCGCCAGGCCGAGCAGGAAGCGAAGGATCGCCTGATGACGGAAACCATGGCCGCACAGGCGGCCGCGCACCGGCTGAAGGGGGAACGCGACCTGACCGTGCTGGCGCAGCAGCGCGCCGAAGCGGAGTTGCAGGCGGCGCGCGCGGTCGAGACCAAGTTGCAGGCCGAGACTCAGGCGATCGAGCTGGCGAACGAGCGCACTGCCGTGGCGCAGGAAGCGGCGCGCATCGCCGCAGAAAGCGCAGCGCACGAACGGGCGCTGTTGCATACCGAGCAGGAGCGTATCGAGACGGAACAACAGATCGAGAAAGCGCTGCTGGAAAAATTGCAGGCGCAGAACACCGCGTTGCAGTCCGTGCAGTTGCGGGCAGAAGCCGCGATGGCCGAGCGTGCGGCAGCCGAACGCAACCTGGACGTAGAGCAGACCGCGCTCGCAGCGACGCAGCAAAAGATGCAGGCGCTGGAAGAGGCCTCTGCGGCGGCGGAAGAGCGCACCGAACTGGCAAGGAATGCGCAACTCATCGCCGAGACGCAACGCGAGACCGAGTTACGCGCCATCGCCGAGATCGATGCGCGCATGGCCGCCGATATGGATGCCATCGATGCCGACAATATGCGCATCGAGCTGGAGATGCGCGCACGGGAGATGGCGGAAGAAGCCGAACGGCTGAACGTGCAGGCCCTGCGCGATGCGCAGGCGCTTGAAGAGGCGGCGGTGCGCGCCAGGAACATCGCCAAGGTTCGTGCCGATGCGGAGCGCCAGGCGCTCCAGGTCGAGGAGGAGAAGATCCGTGCCGAGGCACGTGCAGCCGTCGCCTTCAGCAAGCAGGTTGCCGAAGCCCGGCTGGCGCGCGATGAGGCCATGTCCCGCGCCGAGAAGGTGGCGATGCTGCGCATCGAGGAGGATCGCAAGGCGGAACAGGCCGAGCAGGCTCGCCTGCGCGCCGAAGAGCAGGCGGTGATCGCCGCGCGCCAGCGCGCCGAAGCGTCCGACGAGGCAGAGCGGATCGCGGAACAGCATGTGCAGGATGAGGCGCATTTACTCGGACAGGAACAACACCGTATCGAGCAGGAACGCGAGTTGCAGGCGCAAACCGCGCGACGCCTGAGGCTGGCGGAAGAGGCGGAGCAGGCCAAGCAGGCGCGCATCGAGGCAGAGAGCCTGGCTGCACAGGCCGAGCATGACAAGATCGCGGCGGAACAGGACGCCATGCGGCAAGCCGAGGGAATCATCGAAACCATCCGGCAGCAGTATAAGGAATCCATCCAGGCCATCCTGGCGGCAGCCGAGCAGACCGCCGTCGAGGAGCGTCTGGCCGCACAGGCGGAACAGCAGCGCATCCAGATCGAGACCGCATTGCAGGAGGCGGCACGCGAGCGCGCCGCTATCGAGCAGCAGATGGAAGAAGCCTTGCTGCGCCGGCTGGAAGAAGAGCAGGATCTGCTGGAACAACAACGGATAAGACTGGAAAGCGAGCAGCGCATGGTGACCGAGACCGAGTTGCGCATCGGGGAAGAACAACAGGCCAGCACCGCCGCAGAAGAGCACCTGATCGCCGAACAGCGTGTCCGTGAGGCGGCTCAGACCAGGGCGATGCTGGAGCGTGAGGCGATGCTGGCGGCGCAGCAGCGCGCCGAACTGGAAGAACATGAGAACGAACGGCTGCGGGCGCAGATCGAAGACTCGCGCACCGAAGTGGCGGTGCGGCAACTGATGGTGCGGCTGCGCAAGAACAAATCCTTCGGCCGGCTGTTGAAGGCTGTCGGACTGGCGGCTGCGTTCGCCGGGCTCTCGGTGCCATTGTTGCAGTCGCAGGTAACGGCACCGGAGCAGACTGCGGAAGCGAGCAGATCGATCCCTGCAGTGCAGCAGGAAGTCGCGGCAGCACCGGTTATCCTGACGACGGCACCGGAAACCGGACTTGCCCAGCAGCCGACCCACCATCCCGTCTCGGGTGAGTTGAGGTTATCCGACCGGCTCGGGGCAGAGAGCTGACGGGCGGCTGTTCTCCTGCGCCCGTTCCTTAGAAGCTGTCTTAAAAATTCGCGAGGGGGGATGGATGCAAGGCGCACGGAACGCAGAAACCGGAATGTACAAGAAAGTACATGAGGATTTCGAGTACCGCGCAACGCCGCATAACCAGCCACTTGGCTGCTGTATTTTGGCAGCCTAGTGGAATGGCTAGTAGTTCCATCAGACGCCCTCCGCAGCAATTTTTAAGACAGCTTCTTATTCCACGCCTTCCTTCAATGCTGCCAGCAGCGCTTCCCTGCGCTCGTCCTGCGCGAGCGCCGCGCCGCTGATCCAGAATACGTCTTCGGCACGGCTGCCCAATGTGTTGATCTTGGCACGGTGCAGGCGGATGTTGTGCTTGTCCAGGATCAGCGCGATGCGCGCCAGCAGGCCGGGGCGGTCTCCGGTAATCAGCGTCAGCACATGCATCCCCTTGTTGTCCGGCCTGATCGCGGCTTCGGTGCCGATGGGGAAGTGCTTGAGTTGCCGGCTGACGCGTCCCGATGCGGCGAGCACGATAGGCCTGGCTTGCGCGATCTGTTGCGCCAGTTCGAATTCGATGTAGGTCATGATGTCGCGGTATGCCGTGCCGCTGCGCGCGGCTTCCATGATCTGGAAACTGTCCAGTGCATAGCCGTGCCGCGTGGTGTGGATCTTGGCTTCGGCGATGGTGTAATTCATGGACGCGAAAAAATTGCAGATGCGCGCAAACAGGCCGCGCTGGTCCGGGCAGTACACCATCACCTGCAAGCCTTCGCCGACGCGGCTCAAACGCGCCTTGACGATGGGCGCGGCGGTATCCACCTTGTAGGCCAGCCAGCGGGTATGCCAGGAGATCTCCTGCGCTTCGTGGTCCAGAAAATAACTTTCGTCGAGTTGCGCCCAGAACATCTGGTAGGAGTCAGGGTGCATCCCGTAAAGATTCAGCGTGGTGGCTGCCTGGTTGCGGATCTCGTCGAGGAGGTTGGCGGAGGTGTCGCCGCCAAGGTGGCGGCGCGTCAGGCGGAACAGGTCCTCGAACAGTTTCGCCTTCCAGGCGTTCCATATCTTCAGGCTGGTGCCGCGCACATCCGCCACGGTCAACAGGTACAGCGCGACCAGATAGCGGTCGTTCTTTATCCTGTCGGCGAAATCCGCGATCACCTCCGGGTCGGACAAGTCCTGTTTCTGCGCCGTGTCGGACAGGATGAGGTGGTTCTCCACCAGCCACACCACCAGGTCGGTGTCGTCGCGCCTGAGCTGGTGCTGGATGCAGAATGCGCGCGCATCCTTCTTGCCCAGCTGCGCGTGGTCGCCGCCGCGTCCCTTGGCGATGTCGTGGAACAGCCCGGCGATATACAGCACCTCGGGACGGGCGAACTCGCCCATCAGTTTGCTGCACAGCGGCATTTCCAGCGCGTACTCCGGCATCGCAAAACGGCGCAGGTTGTGCATCACCGTCAGGATATGTTCGTCCACCGTATAGACATGGAACAGGTCATGCTGCATCTGTCCGACGATGCGCCCGAAGGCGGGAAGATAGCGCCCGAGTATCCCGTACTGGTTCATGCGCCGCAGCGCGATGATGACTTCGCGCTGCTGGCGCAGGATTTCCATGAAGCGCGCGCGGTTCAGCGGGTTGCGCCGGAATGCCGCATTGACCAGGTGCTGCGCGCGCCATAACGCACGTAACGTGGTGGCGCTGAGGTCGGTCAATTCGGGATGTTGCTGCATCAGCAGGAACAGCTCGAAGATCGCTTCCGGGGTGTGCTCGAACAAATGCTCGTCGCGGATCTCCAGCAGCGTGCCGACGGCCCGGAAGCGCTCGTTCAGCAGGCGTTGCGGGAGCGCATCGCGGAACAGGTAGTCGCGCAGGTTTTGCAGCAGGATGGTGTTGAACTGGCGTACCGCCAGCCGGGTGCGGTAATAGCGCTGCATCAGGTGTTCGCTGGCGCGGCGGTTGGCCGAGTCGGCAATGCCCATGCGTTCGGCGAGCCGGGTCTGGAAATCGAACAGCAAACGGTCTTCGTGGCGCCCGGCGAGGTAATGCAGATGGGTGCGCAGCGTCGCCAGCAGCGTGCTGTGGCGCGCGATCTGGCGCGCCTCGGCAGGCGTGATCAGGCCGACTTGCGCGAGCTCGCTCCAGTGCGTTCCCAGGCCGGCCGCGCGCGCGATCCAGGTGACGGTCTGAAAATCGCGCAGGCCGCCCGGGCTTTCCTTGAGGTTGGGCTCGAGGTTGTAATCGGCTTCCGCGTAGCGCGCGTGCCGTCGCTGTTGTTCTTCCAGCTTGGCGAGATAAAAGGCGCGCAGGTCGAGGCGCCGTTGCACGGCATCGCACAATTCATCGAACAATTGCTTGTCGCCCGCGATCAGGCGCGCTTCGAGCAGGTTGGTCTGCACCGTGATATCGGCGGACTCGTTCATGCACTGCTCAACGGTGCGGACGCTATGGCCGACTTCCAGCCCGATGTCCCATAACACGCCGATCAGCCGGTGCAACTGTTGCTGCAGGGCATCATTCGGCTCGGCATCCAGCAGGATCAGCAGGTCGATATCCGATTTGGGATACAGCTTGCAGCGCCCGTAGCCGCCCACCGCGATCAGCGCGATATGCGGCGGCATGCCGAGCTGCCGCCAGACCCGGCACAGGTAGCGGTCGACCAGCCGGGTGTGCGCGCCGAGCAGCCGCGCGGCCCTGCCGTGCTGGAGGAAATCCTGTTCGAGGGCGAGACGGTCGCTGCGCAGCGCCTCGCGCAGCGCGGGGACGTCGTCAGAGCGGGGGAGGTGGCGGGCAGCCATCGGAATCGGTCAGCACTTCGAAGCCGCTGTCGGTGACGAGGATGGTGTGCTCGTATTGCGCAGACAGGCTGTGGTCCTTGGTGACCACGGTCCAGCCGTCGCCGAGCTGCTTGATGGCGGCTTTGCCGGCATTGATCATCGGCTCGATGGTGAAGGTCATGCCCGGCTCCAGCCGGATGCCCGTCTTGGGGCGGCCATAGTGCAGCACCTGCGGCTCCTCGTGAAAACGCTGGCCGATGCCGTGGCC
This sequence comes from Gallionellales bacterium GWA2_60_18, assembly GCA_001801105.1. Next base: position 3,536 of record MGWS01000028.1, on the reverse strand, counting down.
GCAGAACTCGCGCACCACGCTGTAGCCCAGCGGTTCGACGTAGCTCTGGATGGCGTAACCGATGTCGCCGAGATACGCGCCCGGCCTGACCATGCGGATGCCGCGCCACAGCGCCTGCCAGGTGACCTCGCACAGGCGCCGCGCCTGGATGGAGGGTTCGCCGACATAGAACATGCGGCTGCTGTCGCCGTGATAGCCGTCCTTGATCACGGTGACGTCGAGGTTGACGATGTCGCCGTTTCTCAGTGCCTTGTCGCCCGGCACGCCGTGGCATACCTGATGGTTGATCGAGGTACAGATGGACTTCGGATATGGCGTATGGCCGCCTGGCGCGTAATTGAGCGGTGCGGGGATGCCGTGTTGCACATTGACGATCAGGTCATGGCACAGCTTGTCGAGTTCGTCGGTGGTGACGCCGGCCCTGACGAACGGCGTGATGTAGTCGAGTACTTCGCTGGTCAGCCTGCCGGCGACGCGCATCTTCTCGATTTCCTGCGGGGTCTTGATGGGAACGGGCATGCTGGTTCGGTCATGTCTGCAATGCCCGAGAATATCATGCGTCCGCGATTGCGGACAAATGCGCCGGGGAACCGGGAGACTATTTCAACAGGTTCTTATTCGGATGCCGATGCGATGGGGGTGGCCTCGGCATACAGCGTTTCAAGTTGCGCTTCCTCCAGCCCGAGGATTTGCAGGCAGGTGGAGCCCAGCTTCGACCATTCGCGCGTAAGGCTCAGGCCGAGTTGCTGTTGCACGAGATGTTCCGCGAGCTGCGAGGTCGCGATGAGCTTGCGGCTCAGCATCGGCAGCCTGGAGCCGGCCGAGGACAGCGCCGCAAGATCATGGTGGTTGCGGATGGCGAGGCAGATCTCTTCCGGAAGCCACCAGCTTTGCGACAGGATGCAGCCCACCATGGCATGGTTGGTCGGTATTTCGGTCTGTTCCACTTCGATGAAGCTGCGCACGCCGTCGTGGTTGGCTGCATCGAGTGCCGCACGGTAGTTCGGGAAGCGTTTGAGCAGGATCGGGATGCCGCAGTCGCGGAACAGGCCGAAGGTGTAGGCGTCCTCCGCCATGAGACCGACAATATCGAGATGCTGCACCAGCCAGCCGGACAGGTTCGCAATGCGCGCCGAAGCATCCCAGAAACGCTCCATGGGCGCGGTGTACGGGAAGGTGTTGCGCAGGATGATGCCGGCCACGGCGCGGCTGGAGGCTTTCAGGCCGAGCACCGTGAGCGCCTCGTTCACCGAGCGCACCCGCTGGCGCATGCCGAAGAAAGGCGAGTTGGCGGTCTTGATGAGGCCGGCCGAGATGCAGACATCCGAGCCGACGATCTCGGCCAGGCGATGATAGTCCGGTTCGTCTTTCTGCGACTCGTCCATGAACCGGCTGAGTATGGCCGGGCAGGGCGGGATACCGATGTCGAGCAGGGATCGTTCGAGCAGGCCGTCGACTCCCAGCGAATTGTCGTTCATTTTTCGCTCCTCGTTTTCAGCCATGGCAACAGGATATCCTCTGGCATGGGTTTGGCGTAGAAGAAACCCTGGATGGCGTCGACGCCCGCATCGAACAGGGCGTCGATCTGCCCCTGGTTCTCGCAGCCTTCGGCCACGATGGTCATGCCCAGGTCATGGCCGAGCCGGGTCACCGACCTGACCACGGCCATGGCGCGCTTGTCCTCGGGCAGCACGGTGACAAAGGCACGGTCCAGCTTGAGTTTGCCGGCCGGGATGTCCTTCAGGTTCGCCAGGCAGGAATAGCCGGTGCCGAAATCGTCGATGGCCAGTCCCACGCCTGCGGCGATGGCGTTCTTCAGGTTATGTTGCACGATGTCGGAAATATCCATGAACAGGGATTCGGTCAGTTCCAGCTCGACATGCTCGGGACGGACGCCGGAGCAGGCCAGCGCGGCATACAGCGCCTCGGTGAATTTCGGCGACACCAGTTGGGCGCGCGAGACATTGACGGCGACTCTGGTGTCGTGCCCGGATTCATGCAGCAGGCGCGCATGCATCGCGCCCTGCAGCAGGCTCCATTCGCCGAGGCGGATCACCAGGCCGGTCTTTTCCGCGACCGGGATGAATTTGACCGGTGGGATGTTCTGGCCGCCGATGGTACAGCGCATCAGCGCCTCGACAGAATCGACCCGCCCGTCCGCGCTGATGATGGGCTGGTAGTGCAGACAGAATCCGCCGGTCTCCAGCGCGGTGTGCAGGTCGTTCTCGATGGAGAGTTCCTCGCGCGCGAGAGTGACGCCGAGGCGCCCGGGAATGGGCTCGTCGCCGGAATAGACGATGCAGTTGCCACCGCGGTGCTTGGCCGCGAACATGGCATGGTCGGCGCGCTCGAGCAGGGCGAGGGGGTCTTCGCCGGGTTCGTGGATCGCGATGCCGATGCTGGCGGTGGGATGGAGGGTCAGGTTGCCTATGGTCATCGGCTCTTCGATCGTGCTGACCAGCTCGGCGGCAAATTGCTGCGCCTGGGCGCGATCGCATTTCGGCAGGAGGAACACGAATTCGTCGCCGGCCATGCGGGAGAGTTCGGCGCGTCCGCTCACCCTGGCGCGGAAGCGGAGGGCGAGGTCTTCGATCATCATGTTGCCGCCCAGATGCCCGAACGACTCGTTGATCTGCTTGAAACGGTCGATGTCGACCCAGATGACGGCGAACGCATTGCCGCTGATCGTCGCATCGGCGGCGAGTTTTGCTGCGGTTTGCATGCAGCCGAATCGGTCGAGGAATCCTGTGAGCGGGTCTATGCTGTTCATGGCGCGGTGCAATAAACGAGTTGCGGGAGCATAACCCAAATGGAAAGTCTGTGGAGTGGTGCGCTGAAAATTTTCCGGCAGCTCCCGCCGCTTCGCGGGGCGACAGCTATCGTAGCGGCCAGAATGCTGACCTGCTATTGAGCGGATTGAACCCGCAGCCAGGAGCGGAACCTCAGAGGTGGCTCGGCGGACTTCCGGTTGTCGGCCTGAGCGGACGGTCGAAGTCAATCAGCTTCCATCGGCTGCGAGTGTCTGCTTTCGAAAATTCCGAGGGGTGCTAACGGCACATTGCCGTTATAGACAAGGTATCTTGCGACTGTCAGCTATGAGACAGGAAGCAGCCGTTGATCTTGGCGTAAATCACCGGACTGGCTCCACCGCAGACATAAACGAGGTTCGCGTTTATCGATCACTCAAAGTGAGTGGTGACAGCAAACTCACTCCCTAGTCTTAAAATTGTTTGTGATACGTTTTTTGGCGAGTTCCTGAGCTTCGGCTATTTGATTGGCAGTCATTTTCTCCGCCCATTCATTTAAAGATTTTGCTAAATATGGATGATTACTATTAGTGTTTAACACAATGTATATCCACATGTATGCCAAAACGTAATTTTGAGGGGCACCTCGCCCATGTGCATACAACAAGCCAAGGTTTATTTGCGCAACTACATCACCCCGCTCTGCTTCCTGTAGGTACAGCTCAGCCGCTTTTACTAAATTGACCTGCTCCCCCTAGACCGTACCAGCTAGAAGTTAGTAAAGTCCGC
>MGWS01000027.1:15275-18206 GCA_001801105.1 Gallionellales bacterium GWA2_60_18 | reverse complement strand
TGTTGGGCACCAATGGTAATGGTATCTCTGGCTTCAATGGCCGCATGAAGCAGTCTGTACATTACAACTCGCCAAACATGAGCGGCTTTAAGGCAAACTTCGCTTATGGCACAGACAATCAGGCCACCAACACCACGAACAAGAATGTTTGGTCTGCTTCCGGTGTGTACGATCAGGGTCCATTCTATGCAGCATTAGGTTATCAAAAATTTAATGACGTGACCGCCGGCAACAAGGATAGCGGTACGCGCTTGGTCGGTGCTTATAACTATGGCGCGGGTTCAGTTGGCTTGGATATTGAGCGGCTGGGCCAGCAAGTTGCAGGCACTACATTGGATCGCAATGCATGGTCATTGGCCGCCAATTATATTACAGGCGCAAACCACATCGCCGGTTTCTATACCCGCGCTGGCGACAGGACGGGCACTGCGAACAGCGGCGCACGCCAGATCACGCTGCGTTACGGTTACAACTTTTCCAAGCGCACCGAACTGTACGGCATGTACACCAACATTTCCAACGATACGAATGGTGCTTACAACTTCATCGCTGGCGACGGAACCAGCGTTGCAGGCACTGCTGGCTCGAAACTGTCAGGCATCGGTGTTGGCATAGCACACGCTTTCTAATCCAATCCATTAGGGTTAGCAACAGCCAGAACGGGCATCTTCGGATGCCCGTTTTTTATTACCTGAGGAAACTTGAAGCAGATTACACAGAAATGATGGGGAAATTTTTAGTGCGGGAAAACGCGGAGATGAAACCAACTTGCGATGTGTATTGAATATTTTTTCGAGTTTTCGTCTTGCGACTGAATGCCTACTGGCTCGACCTCATATTTTGACCTCAAGTTTCGGCAACTTTCGTGAAAAAAGTTTTGCTGAGTAATCATCAAACCTGCATGTTCATGATGTCGTTGTAAGCCTGCACGACCTTGTTGCGCACCTGCACTGCGGTCTGGAAATTGATGCTGGCTTTCTGCATCGCAATCATGGTGTCGCTCAAGCTGGTATTGTTATCGCCCAGCACAAACGCCTTCTGCATCTCCTCCGATTTGGCCTGAGCCCGCGCCACGCCGTCCAACGACGATTTCAGCACGTCCGCAAAATCCACTTTATTGGTGCGCGCTGCCTGCGCCGGTTCGCGCAAACCCGCTGCCGCTTTCATGACGCGCATTTGCGCCAGCAAACTATCCACTGCCGAGGTTTCCATCCAGCACTCCTTTTTAGGTGAGTGCACAATATCCGACAGGCCGCCATCCTTATAATGTGAACAGGCATGGGTTTTCCCTTTTATTTGTGTTTTCAAAGGCCTGCTTGCCGCTGGTAATATGCCAAGTGTACAAGTGGCTTTAAAGTGTGACCCTAAATCATTATGGCTGAACAAGAAAATAAGACGACAAGCCTGTTGGCTCAACTCACCCTCCAGCAAAAAATGGGGTTGGCTCTGGGTGTGGCGGCGTTGTTCGCGCTCATTGCCGGGGCGTGGATATGGGGGCAAACGCCCGATTACCGCGTGCTGTACAGCAATTTATCCGATCGCGACGGCGGAGCCATCATCGAGTCGCTGCAACAAATGAACATCCCCTACAAATTCGCCGAGGGCGGCGGCGCCTTGCTGGTGGCTTCCAACCAGGTGCATGAAGCCCGCCTGAAGCTGGCTTCACAGGGACTTCCCAAGGGAGGGAATGTCGGATTCGAGTTGATGGAAAACCAGAAGTTTGGCATCACCCAATTCGCAGAACAGGTCAATTACCAGCGCGCACTGGAGGGTGAGCTGGCGCGTTCTGTGGAAAGCATCGGTGCAGTAGCCGCTGCACGCGTCCATCTGGCCATTCCCAAGCCCAGCGTGTTCGTCAAGGAACAGCAAAAACCCAGCGCATCCGTAGTGCTTTCCCTGCAAGGCGGGCGCCTGCTCGATTCCGCACAGGTTAGCGCCATTATTCACCTGATCTCGAGCAGCGTGCCGGAAATGTCCGCCAAGAATGTGACTGTAGTGGACCAGAACGGCACGCTACTGAGCGCCAGCCATGACGGCAACACCAACGAAGGGCTGAATGCAAATCAACTCAAATATGTGCAACAAATCGAGCAAAACTATATCAAACGTGTGGAGGCGTTGCTGGCTCCAATGCTCGGCACAAACAATGTGCGCGCACAAGTGTCCGCCGACATCGATTTTTCGCGCACCGAGCAGACATCGGAAAGCTTCAAGCCGAATCAGCCGCCCAACGAAAGCGCGATACGCAGCCAGCAAAGTTCTGAATCGCTAAATGGCTCTGGACTTAGCGCGAGTGGTGTTCCCGGTGCGCTGACCAATCAGCCTCCGGTTCCCGCCACCGCGCCTATCGTTGCCGACACCGGCACACAAGGAGGAGGCACAACCGCAAATAGCGGGAACGTCTCCAATCTGCAAAAGGAATCGACCGTGAATTACGAAGTGGATCGCACTATACGCCACACCATCCTGCCGGTTGGTTCCATCAAGCGCCTGTCGGTGGCAGTAGTGGTGAACGGCAATCGCAGAGTGACCGACGCCAAGGGCAAAATCAGCGTCAAACCGCTGACCGATGCGGAAAAGGAACAGATCGACAATCTGGTCAGAGATGCGGTGGGTTTCGACCAAACCCGCGGCGACAGCCTGAACGTACAGGTTGCATCCTTTAACGAAACCAAAGAAGCTGTCGAGGAATCCCCGTTCTGGAAACAGCCCGACACCATCGAGCTGGCGAAAGAACTGCTCAAATACGGATTGATTGCCGCAATCATGTTATTTGTAATATTCCGTATCATCAAACCGGCGTTGGATACCCTGATTGCCCTGAATAGCAAAACCGGCGGATTTACCGCTGCCGAGGAAACCGAAGTCGCTCCGGAAGCGACCTATGCACCCACCGGCTCATCCTATGAGCAAAGCCTGCAAACAGCCCGG
>MGWS01000027.1:0-15165 GCA_001801105.1 Gallionellales bacterium GWA2_60_18 | reverse complement strand
TTCGGCATCGGGCAAGACCACCATCGGGATGGACTCCAACGATTACATCCGCAGCATGCTCACCAAGGCGCTGGGTGACGACAAGGCCAAGGGGCTGCTGGACCGCATCATGCACAACAGCGATACCAGCGGCATCGAAAGCCTGAAATGGATGGATCCTGGCGCAGTAGCAGAAATGATCGGCAATGAGCATCCGCAAATCATCGCAACTATTCTGGTTCACCTGGAGCCGGATCAGGCAGCCGACATATTGAAAATGCTCACCGAGCGCACCCGCAACGATGTGCTGCTGCGCATTTCCACGCTGGACGGGGTGCAGCCTGTTGCGTTACGCGAACTTAACGACGTACTGGGCAAACTCATGGCTGGCGGCGGCACCGGGAAAAAGAGCCTGCACGGCGGAGTAGGCACCGCCGCGGAAATTCTCAATTTCATGGGCGGCACGCTGGAAGCGGAAATGATGGAAAATGTGCGCAACTACGACCCCGAGCTGGCGCAGCAGATTGAAGACAAGATGTTCGTCTTCGAAAACCTGATGGATGTCGATGACCGTGGCATCCAGCTCGTTCTTCGCGAAGTCCAGTCCGAATCGCTGATTGTCGCGCTCAAGGGCGCCAGCGAAGGATTGCGCGAAAAGATTTTCAAGAATATGTCAAAACGCGCATCCGAAATGATGCGCGAAGACCTGGAAGCCAAAGGGCCGGTAAGGCTCAGCGAGGTAGAAGCCAATCAAAAGGAAATCCTCAAAATTGTGCGGCGCCTGGCCGACGAAGGCCAGATTGCGCTCAGCATGAAGGGAGAAGAGGATACTTATGTCTAGCATGATCATCACCAAAGAGCAGCTGACCGCCTTTGAGCGCTGGGAGCTGGCCTCATTTGACCCACATTCCGGCGATAAGCAGCAGAGCGATGCGCTCGCCACCGTTGCGGAACTGGAAAATATCCGCCTGCAAGCGCACGATGAAGGTTACGCGCAAGGCCGTGATGCAGGCTATGCCGCCGGCATCCAGCAGGCGCGCACCGAGGCAGCACAAATCCACACGCTGCTGCAAACGCTGCAGGACGCACTCAACAAAATGGATGAGCAACTGGCGCAATCATTGCTCGACTTATCGCTGGAAATTGCCCGCAAAATGACCGGCGAAATCCTGCAGGAAAGACCGGAAGCCATTCTGAAAATCGTCAACGATGCCATCGGCGGGTTACCGCATTTCAACCAGAATGCCCACTTGATCCTGCATCCGGACGATGCGGAACTGGTGCGCAAGCAGATGGGCGAACAGTTGTCGCACACCGGATGGAAAATATTTCCCGATGCGCAGATCAGGCGCGGCGGGTGCCGCGTGGAAACCGCGCACACCCAGGTGGATGCCGCCATGGAAGCGCGCTGGAAGCGTATTGTCGAATCGATAGGACAGGATAAATCATGGCTGGCATGAATCATCACAGCGCCAGGTGGCGTGCCTTCCTCGATGAAGGCCGCGAATACGTGGCGGGGTGCAACTCCATGCCCTCAAGCGGCCACCTCACCAAGGTAACTGGCTTGGTGATGGAGGCCGTCGGCTTGAAAATGCCGGTCGGCAGCACCTGCGCAATTCATCTGCCAAACCACGTCGCCGAAGCGGAAGTGGTCGGCTTCGCCGGGGAAAGATTATTCCTGATGCCAGAAAACGATGTGTATGGTTTGGTGCCTGGTGCGCGCGTGATGCAGATCGAACCGGTGCATACACTAACGCTGAGCGGCAAGCGCAAGCCGGCGCGTCGGCTCGCCGACAACGCCAAACATCTGCCGGTCGGCAATATGCTGCTGGGCCGCGTACTGGACGGCGCCGGTAAACCGCTCGATCAACTGGGGCCGCTGCTGGACACCGAATCCGCGCCGCTGCAAAGCCGCCCAATCAATCCGCTGGAACGCGCTTCGATCGATACACACCTGGATGTCGGGGTGCGCGCCATTAACAGTATGCTGACCGTGGGGCGCGGGCAGCGTATGGGATTGTTTGCCGGCAGCGGCGTCGGCAAAAGCGTGCTGCTCGGCATGATGGCCCGCTATACCAGCGCGGACATCACGGTAGTCGGATTAATCGGGGAGCGCGGCCGCGAAGTCAAGGAATTCATTAACGATATTCTCGGAAAACAAGGCATGGCGCGCTCGGTGGTCGTCGCCACACCAGCCGATACTTCGCCGCTGATGCGTCTGCAGGGTGCTGCATATGCCACCACCATCGCCGAACACTTCCGCGACCGAGGCAAAAATGTATTGCTGATCATGGACTCGCTGACCCGTTTCGCCATGGCGCAGCGCGAAATCGCACTGGCGGTCGGCGAACCGCCTGCCACCAAGGGCTATCCTCCTTCCGTTTTCGCCAAGCTGCCGCAACTGGTGGAACGCGCCGGTAACGGCCTGGAAGGCGGTGGTTCGATCACCGCCTTTTACACCGTATTGACCGAAGGCGACGACCAGCAGGATCCGATTGCCGACAGCGCACGCGCCATCCTCGACGGCCATATTGTGCTATCGCGACGGCTGGTGGAGCAGGGGCATTATCCGGCGATTGACATCGAGGCTTCGATCAGCCGCGTGATGTCGCGCCTTGTATCACCGGAACACTTATCCATCGTGCAACGCTTCAAGCATATGTATGCGCATTACCAGCGCAACCGTGACTTGATCAGTGTCGGCGCCTATGTCCGGGGCAGCGACCCCTTGCTGGATGAAGCTATCGCGCTCTATCCAAGGATGGAGCAATTCCTCAAACAGGATATGTTCCAGTGCGAACCTTATGCAGCGAGTATTGCCCAATTAACGGCATTATTCGCACCGGCACAATAACGGGATTCAATTATCATGGCCGAACCATTCTCCCTGCAGCCCCTGGTGAAACTGGCACAACACCAGAACGATTCGGCGACGCGCAGGCTCGGCCAACTGAACAAACAGCAACAAAGTGCGCAGGAAAAACTTGAGACCCTGCAGCAATACCGCAAGGACTATCAGACCCGTTTACAGGAAGCAACACAGAATGGAATAAGCCAGGCCGACTTGCGCAATTTCCAGCAATTCATCAGCAAAATTGATGAGGCGATCGGACAGCAGCTCAAACAGGTCGAACAAAGCAAGGTATCGACCCAGACCGGGCGCAGTGAATTTGACGCAACGCAGCGCAAACTGAAATCGTTCGACACGCTGCAACAACGCCATATCGAAGAACAAAAAAAGGTTGCCGAAAAATCTGAGCAAAAAGCGCTCGATGAACATACCGGCAGAATGGCCGCTTACAAGATGAACAATATTGAAGACCAGGACAAATAAGGAGCATTGCCATGATCAACCTGCCGATCAACAGTCACAAAACCCAACCCGCAGATAGCACCGCAAGCGCGCTGCCGACAGATAGCTTGGCAGACACTCAGGCTGCGGAGCCTTTTGCATTTTTATTGGCGCAACAAATCGGTGCGACCGACTTATCCACCCCAGATGCAGCGCTAGCCGCCATCGCTATGGATGCCAATGCAGCAGATGGCAGCACAGGCCTGCCAATAGAAGATGCGCAAGACACGGCAGGGGCGGTTGCCGGTATGCCAGACAACCAGGCAAGCATAATAGCCGCCCTATTGCAGCAACTCCCCGCAGCGGAAGACAAGGGTGTGGGAATCGATGCTCAGCAGGCAGCGCGGCCCATCACCCTCAATTCACCCAAAACGGATGGCTTGCAGGCAATGCAGCCGATTACCCTCACCCCTCCTCAGAAAGCAAATGATTTTCAGACCATGCCCGGCGCTGCCACGGAAAATGGGCGTAACAGGTCAGTGGAAATCTTGGCAGCGGATCAAGCAACACAGGCTTCGGCCATCGACCGTTTGTCATTGGAAGCAGTTAAACGCGCGGAGTTGCTATCCGGCCTGACCCAGCCAGCCCAAAGCACCCCCCAAACAGTTGTCTCGCCGTCCGGATATGCCGCAATGCCGGGAACACTGACAAATAATATGCCGTCAACCGGCGCCGCACCCACCATTACCACCCCGGTGGGCCAACATGGCTGGGCGGAAGAGTTCTCGCAAAAGATTAGCTGGATTGGCACACAGCAGAATCAGGTCGCCGAACTGCGCTTGAATCCGCCAAACCTGGGGCCGCTGGATGTAGTGCTGAAAATCTCCGACAACCAGGCCACGGCCCTGTTTGCCTCGCCGCATGGCGCAGTACGCGACGCTGTGGAGAATGCCCTGCCTAAACTTCGTGAAATATTGGCCGATAACGGCATTACGCTGGGAAATACTACCATCAGTGACCAGGCGCCACGCGACCGCGATATGGACGGATTCAGGGGGCAAGGCTTTGGCACTGCGGCGCAGCGTGAAGTTGACGATACTGCTTCCGGATCATCTGGAGCGCCACCGGCAACTGCACCGATACGCCGCCATAACGGCATGGTGGATACTTTCGCCTGAATACTAACAACGGCTTAAGTTAGCGGGGAATTTTAGCGCTAATCGGGTTATCATTAGCGCCGTATTTTTCGACCACCAACAAGGGATCAAAATATGGCAAAAGCCGCAAAGCCCGCTACACAAGAGCCTGAAATGGAAGAGGCCGAAGCACCACCGCCCAAGAAAAGTAAAAAAAAACTCATCCTGCTTATCGCAGCCGTGGTGTTGCTGATAGGGGGCGGTGCTGCGGCATTTCTGCTGTTGAGTCCGGCGCCTGCGCCAAAACGTGGCGGCGCTGCACCCACAGAGGCGACGCACCCCGAGACGCCGCCGAAATTTATTGACTTGGGCCAGTTTACCGCCAACCTGATGCGTGAGGAGGACGATCGCTATTTGCAGATAGCGATTTCACTGAAAGTAACCAAATCGGATCTGGAAGATAAAATCAAGGAAACTAAACCGGAAATCCTGCACCGTGTGAACATGCTGCTACAAAGCAAGTACCCTTCCGAACTCGCCACTTTTGATGGCAAGGACTTGCTTGCCCAGCAAATCAAGGCGCAAGTAGAGTATGTGCTGGGTTTACGCAAAACTGCTCCGCCTCTCAGCGCTGAGCAAGGGGCGGCTGCGCCGATTGAAGCGGGTGTCGGCAAAAGCGGTATAAACGAGGTGTTGTTTACTTCATTCATTATCCAGTAGCGAACAATGAGCGAATTTCTCTCACAAGACGAAGTCGATTCCCTGCTCAAGGGAGTGACCGGCGAGGCGGATGATGATGTTGATCATCAGGAAACCGCTCCGGGAGAGGTTCGCGCATACAACCTGGCTTCGCAGGAACGCATCGTACGTGGGCGCATGCCCACCATGGAAATCATCAACGAGCGTTTTGCGCGCTTGTTCCGCATCGGGCTATTCAATTTCATTCGCCGCACCCCGGAAATTTCAGTTGGGCCGGTGCGGGTGCTGAAATTCGGCGAGTTCATCCGCAACCTGCATGTACCGACCAACCTGAACATAATTCAAGCTAAGCCGCTGCGCGGTAATGGCCTGTTTGTTTTTGATCCCAATCTGGCTTTTCTGGTGGTAGACAACATGTTCGGCGGCGATGGGCGTTTCCATACCCGTGTAGAGGGGCGCGAGTTTACCCAAACCGAACAGCGCATTATCCAGAAACTGCTCGAGGTAGTATTCGAAACCTACGGCAAGTCCTGGGAAGTGGTACATCCGCTGGAATTCGAGTTCGTGCGCTCGGAAATGAACCCGCAGTTCGCCAATATTGCCACGCCCAACGAAGTAGTCATCGTGACCACCTTCGACATCGAGTTGGGCGGCAATGGCGGTGCATTCCACATTTGCATGCCTTATTCCATGCTCGAACCAGTCAAAGATCTGCTCTACAGCCCCATGCAGGGTGAACACTTGGCCGTTGACAAGCGCTGGTTGCAGCTCCTTAAAAAGCAGGTGCAATCCGCCCAGGTCGAATTGGTCGCCACCCTCGGCTATGCCGATATGACGTTTGATCAAGTGCTCAAAATGCGGGCCGGCGACATCATCCCGCTGGAAGTCGGTGAGAGCATCATCGCCTCGGTAGACAGCGTGCCGGTGTTGGAAGGCAAATATGGCGCTTTCAACGGTCAATATGCATTGAAAGTTGAAAAAATGCTGTCGATTAACGAAGGGGAAGGTCATGCCTGACGAAAACGCAACCAACGAAGAAGCTATCACCGCAGACGACTGGGGTGCTGCGATGGCCGAACAAACTACGGCTACCGACGATTGGGGCGCAGCTATGTCTGAACAAGCCTCCGCCACCAACCAGCCTGCGGTTTCCGCCAAACCGCATACGCTGGAGCAATTCGGGGCAGGCAACACCGCCACCGCCACGAGCGACCTCGATATGATTCTGGACATTCCAGTACAACTGACCGTTGAACTGGGAAGGACCAAAATGCCAATCAAAAATTTACTGCAACTGGCGCAGGGCTCGGTCGTCGAATTGTCCGGCATGGCCGGTGAACCATTGGATGTGATGATCAACGGCTTCCTGATCGCACAAGGCGAAGTCGTGGTGGTAAACGACAAGCTTGGCATACGTCTGACGGATATCATTACCCCATCCGAACGGTTACGGCGCCTGAACAAATAACAGGTATCAGATGACAGAGGACAGAGGTTTTGCCTGCCGTAACGCGGCACGCTTGCATAAATGGCGCGGCATGCTTCTGCCTGCTGCCCTCTATCCCTTGTTTTCTGTTGCCCACGCTGCCGAGGCAACACGCCCTGCCTACAACCCACCCCCGCCCGCAGTCAGCTCCGGCGGCATGATGCAAATCATATTCAGCCTGATTCTGGTGCTGGCCGCCATCGTGCTGGTCGCATGGCTGCTCAAACGCATGAATCTGGCACAACAGGGTGCTGGGCATCAGCTCAAGGTATTGGGCGGCGTATCGATAGGGCAACGCGAGCGCATCGTATTGGTTGAAATCAAAGACACCTGGCTGGTGGTTGGTGTAGGCCCGGGGCAAATTCGTACCTTGCATACGCTCCCAAAGACAGCAGGCACAGAACAGGCAACAGAAGCTCCGGATTTCGATCATCCGCCTCCTGCAAGCAAATTTGCCATGCTTTTTTCCTCGGCGCTCAACCATCGCAAACAAGCGGCAGAGAAGAAATGACTGTGGCACAGCACCAATGCATCCGGCGTAATATCAACGACAGGCAACCCACCCGCTGGTGGCTGCGCCTTGGCACTGCGCTATCCGCGAGTTTCCTGCCTTCTGTCCTCTGCCTTCTAGCCTCTGCCCTCTGTCTTCTATCCAGCCCAAGCGCTTACGCGGAAGTTGGATTGCCCGCATTGACCAGCACACCCGCACCAGGCGGCGGCCAGACCTACAGCCTGAGCCTGCAAACACTGCTGCTGCTCACCTCGCTGAGTTTTCTGCCGGCCATCCTGCTGATGATGACCGGGTTCACGCGCATCATCATTGTATTAAGCCTGCTGCGTTCCGCGATTGGCACCCCCTCTTCGCCGCCCAATCAGGTGTTGATCGGCCTGGCTCTGTTTCTCACCTTCTTCGTGATGTCGCCGGTGTTCGACAAAATCTACACCGACGCCTATTTGCCCTTCAGCGAAAACAAGCTTGACTTCCAGCAAGCCGTGGAGAAAGGCAGTATCCCGCTGAAAACCTTCATGCTGCGCCAGACCCGCGAGTCCGATCTCGCGCTGTTCGTCAGAATCTCCAACAGCGAACCACTGCAAAACGCCGACCAGGTACCGTTGCGTATCCTGGTTCCGGCTTATGTGACCAGTGAATTGAAAACCGCCTTCCAGATCGGCTTCGTGATATTCATCCCGTTCCTGATTATCGACATGGTGGTGGCCAGCGTGCTGATGTCGATGGGTATGATGATGCTGTCGCCGTCCATCATTTCACTGCCCTTCAAAATCATGCTGTTTGTGTTGGCCGACGGCTGGAATCTGGTGATCGGCTCCCTGGCGCAAAGCTTTTATACCTGATTCTTAAATTCACGCAGGCTACCGGCCATGACTCCCGAAACCGTCATCACCATCGGACAACAGGCTATCGAAATGACGCTGCTGCTCTCCGCCCCGCTGCTGCTCAGCGCGCTGGTCATCGGCCTGGTGGTAAGTATTTTCCAGGCAGCTACGCAGATCAATGAAATGACCCTGTCTTTCATTCCAAAACTGCTGGGAATTTTTCTGGCGCTGATCTTTACCGGCCCGTGGATGATAAACACGATGGTCGACTACATCCAGAGACTGTTCGGCAACATCCCCTGGATGATCGGCTGACCGCCATGATCAGCTTCACCAGTGCGCAACTCGATGCCTGGCTCGCTATACTGATTTTCCCGCTGGCGCGCATTCTGGCCATGATTTCCAGCTCTCCGGTGATCGGCAACAAGCAAGTCCCGGTGCGCGTCAAAATCGGCTTGTCCGTCCTGCTTGCCATCATCATCGCGCCAACCATTGGCGAGATTCCACCGGTTGCTGTCGGCTCCCCGCAAGGACTATTGATCATCATCCAGCAGATCATTATCGGCGTGGCGATGGGATTCACCCTGCGTTTGATTTTTACCGCTGTTGAAATGGCGGGCGAATTGGCCGGATTGCAGATGGGGCTTGGGTTCGCCAGCTTTTACGATCCGCTGAATTCATCCTACACCCCTGTCGTTGCACGCTGGCTTGGGATGATTGTAGCGCTGGCATTTCTGGCCATGAATGGCCATTTGTATATGCTCTCCGCATTGGCCGAAAGCTTCCACACCTTACCCATCGGCAGCATGATGCCGGCCAAGGGGTTTTATGAGGTGGCCAACTGGGGAGGGATTATCTTCGCCTACGGCCTACAAATTTCGTTGCCTATCTTGGCCGCATTGCTGACCGGCAATATCGCGCTGGGGATACTCACCCGCGCCGCGCCGCAGCTCAACCTGTTCGCAATTGGTTTCCCCATCACGCTGTCCATCGGCTTCATTGTGCTGCTGTTATCGATGCCCTATCTTAGCCCGCTGCTGGACCGGCTGGTTCATGAGGGGCTGGACAAGATGCTCAGCGTGCTGGTGGTGAACCAGCACTAGCCGATCAGATGTAGTTAAACAGCGAGAGACCTGCCACCTTGGCAAAGGTTTGTTGCGCCGCCTGCAAAGCTGTTTGCTGCATGGTCAGATCGCTGATTGCCTTGTTGTAATCGACGTCCTGCAACAGCGACAGGGACTGCCTGAATTGCAACCCGAGATTCTCACCCTCAACATCCAGAGCCTCGACCTCGTTGAGGCGTACGCCCAGCGACGACCTCACGGTCAGTACGTTGTTCAGCGCATTGTCCAGATGATTCAGGCTGCGGTTCAGCCCATTGGTCAAGCTCGCGCCTACCGGAGTCGCTTTCAGCACGTCGATCAGGTCGGAAATCGTCGTGAACATGCTTTCATTGGCGCTGGGTACTACCGTGAAGGTATCGCCATTGGTTGGAACCCCCTGGATGTCAAACTGCAATCCATCGAAGCTGATGGCCTGACCGCTGACATAGGGCACCCCCAAAACGGCCGGCGCCACCGGCGGCGGCAAGAGTGGATCGGGCAATACCTGCGTACCCGGCGGAACGGCCGGTGGCGTCGTATCTCGTACGATATACTTCGTCAAATCCGGCCCGCCCGGAAAATCCGGCCCCACGCTGAAGGTCAAATTGTAGGTATGCCCCGCCTTCAGAAGTGTGCTATCGGTCACTGAGCCGGCAGAGGTCACCCCCGTACCGGTATTGGCTGCCGCTGCCTGGGTCAGGAACGTGCCATTGCCGCTCTTGATGCGCATGAACACATCCGCCCCAGAATTGCTGGTGGATATCTGCCGCGACGCGCTCACCTGTGCCAAGCGCTGCCCGTCATCGCCGAAATATCCCATGCCTGCTGGTGTATCGACGAAGGGCTGCGTCCTGGTCTGGTACCCGGCGAACAGATAATTTCCGATCCCATCGGTGCTGTTCGCATATCCGGTCAATTCCTCCAGACGGCCTTGCAACTCGTTCGCAATCGAAATGCGGTCACTGTCCGTGAAGGATCCATTGCCTGCCGTCACGGCGGCGGTTTTCACATCCTGTAGCAGAGTGGTGACGCTCTGCAGGTTGGCCTCTACAACCGAGAGGGTATGCTTTGCTGCCTGCCGGTTCGCAGCATACTGATTATTCATTCCATCGGACTGGCTGATATCCAACGCCCTGGCCGCAGCCACCGGATCGTCCGCAGCAGTCAATATCCGCCTGCCGGAAGTGATCTGCTGCTGGGTCTGCAACATGCGTGCTTGCAACTGCCCCATTGCAGTGACATTACTATCGTAAATGACATTCGAACTGATACGCATCGCATTAACCTCCTAAAGCCAACAATGCATCGAACATGGTATTGGATACCTGCAACGCCTTGGCTGCCGCCTCGTAGGCGCGCTGGAAGCGCAACAGGTTGGCTGCCTCTTCGTCCAAGTTGACCCCCGACATGGACTGTTGCGCCTTGATAGTCTCGGTCACCATGTTGTTCTGCGCCTCGCTCGTCACCGCCAGTTCGGCAGTCTTGGCTCCGGCACGCCCCACCAACTGGCTGTATGCCGCCTGAACGCTGGTCGTGCCGTTGTCCAGAATATTACTGTTCTGAAAATTAGCCATCAGCAAGGCGTTGCGGTTGTCGCCGGTGGCGCCTGTATTCGGCTCGAAAGTGAACACATCGCCCGTAGCAGGCGTTCCGTTGATCTGCGCCGTCCAGCCGTTATAAGACAGGTTGATCGGGCTGCCCGGCGTGTATGCAAACGGGGTCGCCGAAACATCCGGCACTGCGCCAGTCACCGTATAGGTCTGCGCGACCGCATCAAAGGTGACGCTGAAAGGCGTCGTCCAGTCTATATTAACGGAAGCGGGACTGATGGTGCCTGTGCCCACATTGGTCGATGCAGGAGCGGCGAGCATCGCGACCGTGGCGATCGAGTTTAGATCACGCGTAATCGTAAACTTATCGTTAGCCCCAGGGGCACCGGCAATCTGAGTTGTCCAGCCGTTGTAGCTGATTGGATTTCCTGCAACATAGTTGCCTGTCAGCGGCGCTGCTGCGCCACTGCTATCGGTGACCGTATACGTCTGCGGCGGCAAGGCCGGATCAGAGAACGCGATCGTCACTGGACTCAGATTCACCGCCCCGCTGCCGATGGTTGCGCTACCGGTATTCGCCAGCGAAGCCACGCCGCGCATCGGCGCAGCCGCCGCGATCGCGGCCGGGTCGTTGGTCATCACCGCAATGTCGCGTGCGGCATTCGCAGTAGGGCGAATCAGGAAACTATCGCCGGCGACCGGCGCACCGGAAGCCAGATTAATCTTGATACCATCCACCGTCTGCGGCAATGCACCCGTAATATTGGTCAGGAAATTATCGGACAGGCGCACCAGCGTGTAGTTGTTGGCACCATTCACCTTGAGCTGGTAATCGCTCGTCGTCAGCGCACCCAGGTCGGCGATGCTGGCGCTGATCACTGCATTACCCTGATTGTTGACTCCGGTATCGACGCGCGGCGCTGCCACATTGAACAGGGCTGCGCCTTTTTGCCCGCGCAAGTCCAACCCCGCCTGATTCTGCTGGTTGATGCCCATGGCCATGCCCATAGCCACACGCCCCAGTTCGTTGCGCATTGGCTCCAGACTTTGATCGCGAAAAGTCAGATACGCCCCGATATTCCCACCGCGCAAGCTGCTCTGCTGCAGCGTCACGCTCGTGTTGTTGTTGCGGTAAGCGATGTCCATCTTGCTGGGGTCGATCGCAGACTTTACCATCTGCAATGACATTGCCTGCTCGTCGACCACCAGCGTCTGGCCGCTACCGATGAACACGCTCATCGTGCCATCCGTCTGGCGCAACGTGGTTGCCTTCACTTCCAGGTTCAGCTTTGAGACTAGTTGATCGCGCTGATCGAGCAGATCGTTGGGCTGCTGCCCTTGTCCGGTCGCGATGGCGCGCTTGATACTGCCATTCAGGGCTGCGATCTGCTGCGCATAACTGTTAACCGAATCGACACTGCCGGAGATCTGGCTGTTCAAACTGTCGGAGATGTTGGTCAGGCGCTGGTCGATCGCCTGAAAACGGTTTACCGCATATTGCGCGTTGCTCAGCACCGTCTGGCGGGCTGGAATGGATTCCGGGTTGTTGGCGACACTGCTCATCGCGCTGAAGAACTCACGCATCGCCGGCGCGGCCCCCGCGGCCGGATCGGCGATCAGATTATCGACCTGCTTGAGGGCGTTGTAATAAGTAGTGAGATAGCTCGCCTGAGCCTGTTCCTGCAACACCTGCGTGGACAAAAACTGGTCATAGATGCGCCGCACCCCGGAGACGTCAACGCCCTGCCCGATAAAGCCGCCGCCAAACGGGCTGCCCGCCCGAGAGGAAATCTGCACTTCCTGGCGCGTAAAACCCGGCGTATTCACATTGGCGATATTGTGCTGCGTGGTCGACAGACCAATCTGAGCCGCATTCATGCCGCTCAATGCTGAGGTAAATAAATTGCTTCCCATAATATTTCCTTCATTCACCCATCGACAAACTCATAGGCTCATATGGATTATCGGCATAAATACCCCATTCTTTAGGGTATTCAGGAGGCCTCCGATAAAACCACCCTTACGCCGCAACTTTCACCATACTCATCACGCGCGCCAGCTTGTCCGCATAGTCAGGATCGGTCGCATATCCTGCCTTTTGCATGGCCTGCGCCATCCCGGCCATATCGCCGCCCTGCCGCAATACGTCGGCGTAGCGCGGATTATTGCCGATCAGGCCGGCATAATCCTGGAACGCCTCGGCGTAGGACGAATAGGCGCGGAATTTTTCAATCTGTTTGTGCGCTACGCCGTTTTTATATTCGGTGGTCATCACTTCGGCCACTTTGCCGTCCCAGCCACCGCTGGCCTTGATACCGAACAGGTTGAAACTGTTGCTGCCATCCGCCATGCGGATCTCGCGTTTCCCCCAACCACTCTCCAGCGCAGCTTGCCCCAACATCAGTTGTGGCGGCACGCCGCTTGCCTGGCTGGCCTGCTTGGCAAACGGCAGCATACGGTTCACAAAATCCTGCTGTGCATTCTCGCTATACGCCGACGGCAAGGCGCTGATCGGGGGTTGAGCGCCAATTCTCTGCCCGCTGTCCACAGCTTCCGTCATCTGCCCTCTGAGTTGCTTGACCATGATGTCGGCCAGGCCCACACCGCGGCTGGCCATGCTTTGTGCCAACTGCTGATCCAGCATGCCGGTAAACATCCGGGTTTGCTCGCTATCGAACATGCCATCCTGCGGCGTGGCTTCGCGCATGCTCTTCAGCATCATGTTAAGAAACACCGATTCAAATTGCTGCGCCGCAGCCTTGAGCGCCTGATCCGGCGAATGCCTGGCCTGGGTTCGCAACTGCTCCAGGCTCTGCGTATCGAGAGCCAATTTTGCGGAGGTATCCAGCGGGTTAGCCATCAGATGATCTCCAGCTCGGCACGCAACGCGCCGGATGATTTCATCGCCTGCAGAATCGCCAGCAAATCCTGCGGGGTCGCGCCGATCGAATTGAGCGCCTTGACCACTTCGCTCAATGATGTTCCCTTCTGGAGTTGCACCAGGCCGCCCTGGCCGGCTTTGACATCGATGCTGGCCGTGTCGGTTTGCACGGTTTGCCCCGCAGAAAGGGCTGACGGCTGGCTGACCGCGCTTTCGGTGCTGATCACTACGGTCAAATTGCCGTGCGCCACGGCGCAATTATCCAATGTCACTGCCTGATTCATCACCACCGACCCGGTGCGCGCATTGATGATGACCTTGGCGACACCCTGCGCCGGACTGACTTCCAGGTTCTCGATTCTGGATATGAATGCGACACGCTCGTTGCCTGCCGGAGCGCGCACCTGAATGACCCTGCCATCCAGCGCCGAAGCCAGATCTGGCGCAAGCTGCGCGTTAATCACCTCGACGATCCGCGCAGCGGTAGTGAAGTCGGTAGTTTTCAGTTCCAGATGGATAAACCCGCCTTGCCCGAGCAGCGTCGGCACGGCGCGCTCCACCGTTGCGCCGGTCGGAACACGCCCAACGCTCAAATGATTCACCTGCACCGAGGATCCGCCAGAGGAAGCGCCCACTCCACCGACCAGCACGTTACCCTGTGCCATCGCGTACACCTGGCCGTCTGCGCCTTTCAGTGGCGTCATCAGCAATGTCCCGCCGCGCAGGCTCTTGGCGTTACCGATCGAAGAAGCGGTCACATCGATAGTTTGCCCAGGCTTGGAAAATGGGGGTAATGTGGCAGTCACCATCACCGCCGCTACATTCTTGAGTTGCAAACTGGTGCCTTGCGGCAGGTTGATGCCCATCTGCGACAGCATACTGATGATACTTTGCACCGTGAACGGTGTTTGCGTGGTTTGGTCGCCGCTGCCGTCAAGACCGACCACAAGGCCGTAGCCGATCAACTGGTTATCGCGCACACCCTGGATGCTGGCCATGTCCTTGATGCGATCCGCCGCTGCCACGGAAGGCAACAACATTACCAGCAGCGTTAAGAAAAATCGTTTCATCATCTTGCTCCTCAAACAGGATCGGGGAGCGAAGATCGAGGAGCGAAAGCCAGTACGCTGCCTTTTACTCAACCCGCGCCATCCCCCATCCTAAAACGGCAACACCGACATGAAGAACCGCCCCAAAATTCCCAGCGACTGCGCGTCTTTGATAACCTCGCTCATCGCGCCTGCGCTCTTGTATTCAATACGCGCGTCGGCAACCTGGGTGGATTGTACGGCGTTCAGGTTGGTGATTGTAGTCGGATTTACCACGCCGGAGAACCGGATAAATTCATCGCTCTGATTCAGGGCAACCTGTTTCTCGCCGCTGACCAGCAAATTCCCGTTTGCCAGCACGTCGATTACCGTGACGGTGATCGTGCCGGTCATATTCGCACTTGCCGCGCCCGACCCCGTGGTATCTGCGCTATTGTCGCTGCTGCCGGTAACGGAAAAGGCCTTGAGCAGCACTTTGGCGGCAGCGCCGACGGTCACGCCAGGCGTATTGACACTGGCGCTGTTCGCATAGGTGGAACCGCTGCTGGACTTCCGGTCGCCGGAAGTTTTTTCCACGATATTGATGGTCAGGGTATCGCCGATATTGCGTGCGCGCTTGTCCTCGAACAAGGGGCGCTCATTGAGCCCGGCATGA
>MGWS01000026.1:90758-164322 GCA_001801105.1 Gallionellales bacterium GWA2_60_18 | reverse complement strand
AGATGGAGCAACACAACAGAGCAGTGAAATAGTTTAAGCTCGCAACCCAAGGGCTTTACTACTGATTGATGGTAGGGCTACGGGGGGCAGGTCACCGATCCGCTTGCGAGCTGGAGGAAAATCTTCGAGAAGACGGATTTCACTGACATCCATGCTATACGCGCAGTATTACCGACTGCGGACTTTGCCGATCCGTACACGGTGTTCAACATCAAGGGCAACAACTATCGGCTGATAACGATCATCCACTACCGGTATCAACGGGTTTATATCAAGAAATTTTTTACCCATGCCGAATATGACCAGTGGAACAAGGATCGAAAAAGGAGCAAACGAAAATGAGCATAGTCGCTGAACGTCATCTCGATCTCGCCTCGGTGCAATCTGCCTGGCAGGATTTGAACAAACTTGTCCCGCTCGGCCCGATCACCAGCGAAAAGGATTTCAAACACCGCGTGCAGGTGATGGACGAATTGCTCGACCGTATCGGCACGAACGAATCACATCGCCTGATGCCGTTGCTCGATCTCGTAACGAAAGAGGTGGAAACCTACGAAGCCAAACAGCAGGCTCTGCCCGAAGCTACCCCAGCCAAGGTGCTTGCGTATCTGATGGAAGAGCACCAACTCAAACAAACCGATCTGGCCGAAGAACTGGGCGGGCAAAGTATCGTTTCCGCCATCCTGAACGGCAAACGCGAACTCAATACGCGCCAGGTGAAGGCGCTTGCGGCGCGTTTCAACGTCTCGCCTGCTGTGTTTCTGTAAGCATCAGAGGCCCCCTTTCCAGCGGCACCAATACCGGGTGATTGATTTTGCCCGCGCCACAGGGCAGGATGCGGCTTCTTCAACCTTACGTTCCCCGACATGATCGAATACATCTTTTTTGAAGCGTCGCTGCGCGACAAGTTCGTGGCCTATGCCGAACAGCGCGGCGTTCCCTGCACCACCAGCGACGACCACATGGGCATGGTGGTGGCGATCCCCGAGGATTTGCCGGAACAATTGGCGGACGAGCTGGAGGATTACCACGAAGCGCTGGAAGATGAGCAGGAGGAACTGAGCCTGGCGGAAGGCGAGCTGCGCCGGCTGGCCGGGTTCGGCTTCAAGCTGCCGGACGGGCAGGCGCGCATGCTGCCGCTGGACACCGACATGGCGAACCGCCTGCTGGCGAACTTCACGCTGGAAGAGATACAGGAGTTGCTCAACTCGGTGGCGCGCTATGCGCTGGAGCCGCCCAACGAGCACCTGTGCAAGATACTCGCCGAGCAGGCCGCGAAAGACCGGCCATGAAACTGCGCGTGCTGATCCTCGGCTACGGCGAGATGGGGCACGCCCTGGAATATCTGCTCGCCGCGCGCCACGATGTGCGCATCTGGAACATGGGCACGGTGGTAAGGGGCGTCCACGCGACGCTGGAGGAGGAAGTCGCCGAGACGCAGGTGATCCTGTTCTGCCTGCCGGTGAATCCGCATCACGAGATCGCCAGCCGCATCGCGCCGCACGTCGCGCCGGATTGTCTGTGCCTGAGCATCGCCAAGGGGCTGGACGAATCGGGGCGCACGGCGGCGCAGATATTTGAAGAAGTGTTTGACGGAGAGTCTGCGGGCAAATGCCATTACGGTGTGGTGTATGGGCCGATGATCTCGGAGGAGATCCGCGCGGGCCGCTATGCCTTTGCCGATGCGGTGCTGTCGGACGCGGCGGATTTCGGGGTGATCGGGAGCCTGTTCCGGGGCACCACGCTGGTGTGCCAACAGGCGCGCGACATGCACGGGCACAGCTGGTCGGTGGTGCTAAAGAACGTGTATGCCATCCTGTTCGGCATGGCGGACGAGCTGAAGCTCGGCGACAACATGCGCGGGCATCTGACGGTGGCGGCGATGGCGGAGCTGTCCGGCATCGTGCAGTCGTTCGGCGGGCAGGCGCATACGCCTTACGGTTACGCCGGGCTGGGCGACCTGTTGGCCACGGCGACCAGCGAGGATTCGCACCACCATGCGCTCGGGCGCAAGCTGGCGCGCGGCGAGTGGTCGGACATTTCCGGCGAGGGCGTGCATACCTTGCAGATGGTGGAGAAGTACCACCCGTTCGAGTGGCGCGCGTTCCCGCTGTTCTCCCTCGCGCACGACATCGTCACCGCACCGCAGACGCTGCACGAACGGCTGGAAGATTATCTGCGGCAATTGCGCGAGACGGAAATTTGCGCAATCTGAATCACTTCAGGGCACTTCTAAAAATTCAGAGTTCTAAGCAAGACAAGGCGCGAACAAAAAATTGCGACGCTGCATATGTATGATATGTAAGGAGTGATTTTTTGTGAGTAACGCAGTATTGCGACGAAGTGGGGTAAGCAGGCAATCCGCGAAGCGGATGCTCGCAAATCTGGATTTTTAGGAGTGCCCTCCATGCCCCACCTCGTCGTCTCCATCTCAGGCCACGGCTTCGGCCATGTGGCGCAGACCGCGCCGGTCATCAACCGGCTGCATCACCTGATACCGCAGTTGCGCATCACGGTGCGCAGCAATGTGCCGCTGGCGCACCTGCGTTCGCGCATCCACGCGCCGTTCGATCACCTGATCAGCGAGGGCGACATCGGCATGCTGATGTCGTCGGCCATCGACGTGCTGGCCGACGAGAGCCGCGCGGCATACCGCGCCTTCCATACGAATTGGGAGGCGCGTGTCGCGGGCGAGGCGCGGCTGTTGCGCGAGCTGGGCGCGGATATGGTGTTATCGAACGTGGGTTACCTGCCGCTGGCCGGAGCACAGCGCGCGGGCATCGCGAACGCGGCGCTGTGTTCGCTGAACTGGTGCGACATCTACCGGCATTACTGCGGCGACGATGAGATCAGTGCGCAGATGCTCGGCTGCTACGCGAACGCCGATGCTTTTTTGCGCGCGACGCCGGGCATGGCGATGGCCGGGCTGCCCAATCTCGTGCCGGTCGCACCCCTCGCCGACATCGGCGAGAACCGGCGTGACGAACTGGCGCGCCTGCTGCATCTGTCGCAAGAAGAGAAACTGGTGCTGGTGAGCCTGGGCGGCATCGCCAGCCGTTTGCCGATGGAGCACTGGCCGCGAATCGACGGGGTGCGGTGGCTGGTGCAGGACAACTGGCAGGTGCGCCGCCCCGATGCCGTGGTGCTGGAATCGCTGCCGCTGGGTTTCGGCGACCTGCTCGCCAGTTGCGATGCGCTGCTGTGCAAGCCGGGCTACGGCAGCTTCGTGGAGGCGGCGTGCAGCGCTGTGCCGGTGCTGTATGTGCGCCGCGCCGACTGGCCGGAATCACCCGCGCTGGCGGTGTGGCTGCAACAACACGGCGTGTGCCGCGAGGTGTCGCGCGCGGCGCTGGAGTGCGGCGACATCGGCGGCGAGCTGCGCGAGCTTTGGGCTGCGCCGCGACCACGACCCGCAGAAGCGCGCGGCGCGGCGGAAGCGGCGGATTGGTTGCTAATCAGACTGGAATAATCCCGAAAACCGCAGTTGACCGTTTGTATTTCCATGCGAGCCGGTGTGGCGATTGATACTTGCGATTTTTGTGCAACTCACCTTTTTGGGGGAACCACTCGTAGGAGCGCCGGAAGGTGCGAGATTTCTGCCGGACTACCGCATTCTTCGCGGCTTCCGCCGCTCCTACAATTCACAAGCAGTTTTTAGGATAATTCAACTCGTCCGGCGGATTACGCTGCGCCAATCCGCCCTGCAAAACCACGCTACAGCCGCCCTTGCCGCCGCAGCCTGCGGCGCACCATCCAGCGGTAGAGCTTGCCGAGCAGCGGGCGCAGCAGCGGCAGGCCGATGAACCATGCCAGTAGCTTCAGTCTCGGCACCCTGCGCATGAGGACGATGTAGGCGTCCATCTCCGAAAGTATCCGGCCGCTCCCGTCCATGATGTGCAACTCGGTCAGCGCCTTGCGCGGGTCTATGCCGAGCGCGCGCAATTCGGCGTCCCTGCCGGTGATGTCGAACCAGACCACATCCTTGCCGCCCTCGCCGGCGAGCCTTTCATAATCGGCCCGGTCCCTGACGCAGATCGGGCAGGCGCCGTCGTAATAGACCGTGACCTTGTTCCGCTCCCCGCTCATGCGCGCGCCTCGCGCAGATTCCGCACGGCGTGTTCGATGCGTTGCAGCGCGTCCGCGATGACGTGGCGCGGCGATGCGATGTTGAGGCGCAGGAAACCGCTGCCCTCCGCACCGAACGCGGTGCCGGGATTCATCCCGACCCTGGCCTGCTGCACGAAGAACTCGCGCAGTTGCGCGTCGCTCATCCCCAGTTCGCGGCAATCCAGCCAGAGCAGATAGGTTCCTTGCGCTTCGACGAGGCGGATGGCGGGCAGGCACTCGGCCAGATAGCCGCGCACGAGGTCGCGGTTGCCGCGCAGGTAGTCGAGCAGGCTGTCCAGCCAGTCCGCGCCGCCGCGATAAGCGGCCTCGAACGCGGCGATGCTGAACGGGTTGGTGTTGGCGGAATGCAGCGTGCCGAATGTTTTTTCGAGCGCCTCGCGCTGCGCCGCATCGGGCACGATCAGGGCGGACAGGCCAAGACCGGGGATGTTGAAGGTCTTGCTCGGCGCGACGGCGGTGACGATCTTGTCAGACTCATTTGCCAGCATAGCCAATACCGTGTGCCGCTCGCCGGGATAGACCAGATCGGCGTGGATCTCGTCCGCCAGGATCGTCAGGTCGTGGCGGCGCGCGATGCGCAGCAGCTCTTCCAGCTCTTCCCTGCACCACACGCGCCCGACCGGATTGTGCGGCGAGCACAGCAACAGCAGGCGCGCGCCTTCGGCAGCGCAGCGCTCCAGATGTTCGAAGTCCATCGCGTAGCGCTCACCTTCGAGCCGTAGCGGGTTGCGGATCAGGCGGCGGCGGTTGGTGGTCACCGCCGAGAAGAACGGAAAATACACCGGCGGCTGGACGATGACGCCCTCGCCTTCCGGCGCGAACGCCATGACCGAGGCGAACAGCGAAGGCACCACGCCGGGCGCCATGACGATCCACTCGCGCTGCACTTCCCAACCGTGGCGCTGTTTCAGCCAGCCGATCAGCGCGTCGTACAGGCTGTCCGGATAGAAGGTGTAGCCATAGATGGGATGCGCGGCGCGCTCGGCCAGCGCGCGCGTCACCGCCTCGGGCGCGGCAAAGTCCATGTCCGCGACCCACAGCGGCAGCACATCCTCCGTGCCGAAGTACGCGGCACGACCGTCGTGCTTGACGCAGAAGGTACCGTCGCGCGGGATGTCATGGTCGAAGTCGAAGTTCAAGAAATGCGTTCCCACAGGGTCACCTGCGACACGCTGTGCTGGAACTTGCGCCGCGTCTCGCAGATCACGAAGGGCACGTCCAGAGGTTCTTCGAGCAGACGGAAATGTTTGCCGAGGATTTCCTTCAGCCCGTCCAGCGTGGTGTAGTTCTCGCCGTCCCGCTTGTAGCCGCCGACCCATTCCTCGCGTTTGGTATGTTGCTCCAGCCAGGTGCAGGGCGTGGCGAGCAGCAGGATGCCGCCGGGGTTGAGGCGCTCATGCACACCGGAGAGAAACTTTTTCGGGCTGTACAGGCGGTCGATCAGATTGGCGGCGAGGATCAGGTCGTAGCCGCTAAAGACCGGCTTGAGATTGCAGGCGTCGCCCTGGAAGAATGTGACCTTGTGCCGCACTGCGTCCAGCCCGAGGTCGGCCAGCTTGCGCTCGTGATAGCTGACCAGCTCGCCCTCATCGGTCAGGGTGTAGCGCAGCACGCCGTGCTCGGCGAGATGCACGCCGGAGCCGATGAAGCGCGCGGAGAAATCGACGCCGGTGACGCGCTCGAAATGCCGCGCCAGCTCGAAAGTGGCGCGGCCCGCCGCACAGCCGAGGTCGAGCGCGCTGTGCATCGGCTTGCCCTGCATCGCGCGCAGCGCGAGCGCGGCAAGCGTCTTTGGAAAATTCGGCACGCCGAAATATTCGGCGCCGTAATGGAACTCGGCGTATTCGGACAATAGCTGATCGGTCTCGTAATGCGAATCCGGCACCGGCGCGGGCGCCTCACCTGCCACATAACGGAAACCGGCGTGCTGGAAGAAGTGGCGGCGGAACGCATAGCGCGCGCTCTTCAGCGCCTCGTTGCCGCAGGATATCCACGAGCCGCCCTTGAACAGGTTGTGGCGCCCGTCGTAGGTCGGCGTGGTGAAGTCGTCGTACAGCGGATGCACGGCGAAACCGTCGAACGGGTAGATCGGTGTCTCGGTCCATTGCCAGACGTTGCCGACGACGTCGTTCAGCTCGCCATGTTGGTACTCGGTGACCGGACACGAGGATGCGTAGTGGTCGAGGTGGAGGTTGGCCGCAGCCGGATGATCGGGCGGCACCTCGCCCAGCCCGGTAACATCATATAGCCGATACCATTCGTCCTCGGTCGGCAGGCGCACGGGTTCTCCGGTGAGCGCCTTCTTCCAGTTGCAAAATGCCTTGGCTTCTAGGCAGTTCACCTCAACCGGCCAATCCCACGGCATCGCGACTTCTTCGGTCATCAGGCGCAGCCGCCAGCCGTCGCCCTGTTTGATCCAGAACGTCGGGCAGGTTGCGCGCGCGAAGTTGCGCCAGGCTAATCCTTCTTCATCCCATACATCGTCGTTCGCATAACCGCCCGCCTCGACGAAATCGAGGAACTCGCGGTTGCTGACCAGATAGCGGCTGGCCTTGAATGCCGGCAGCGCGGCTTCGTGCGTGCCGTATTCGTTGTCCCAGCCGTAGAACGGGTCATCCCTGCTCTTGCCGAGGCGCACGGTTCCCGCCGCGATCGGCACCAGCTCGTTCTGCGGCGCCTCGCCGGATTCGCGGCACGGTTGCCAGGCCGGATGCGGCTGCACGTAGCGCAGGGCATGCTGGCGGATCAGCACGGAAGAAGTCTCGATGTGGATGCGCTCGTGCTCGATGCCCATCAGGATGGGCCACCAGGGATGCTCCCAGCCGATCGGCAAGTTGAGCGGCAGCGTTTGGATGAGATGCCCGACCAGTTCGCGCACCTTGCCGCGGTATTCGCGCACTGCGGCGACGGTGGGCCAGTCGTAGTTGGCCTCGTTGAGATCGTCCCAGCTCATCTCGTCCACGCCGACCGCACACATGGATTCGAGTTTCGGATCGAGACGCTGCGGCACCAGCCCGGCGAGCACCAGTTTGTTGACGAAGAAGGTCGCGGTATGGCCGAAGTAGAAGATCAGCGGATGACGCAGCGCGATGGGCTTGTTGAAATAGGCCTCATCGCAGGTCAGCACCTCGAACAGCTGCTCGTAGCGGTCGAAGGTGGAGAGGAAATAAGCGAGTATCTCGCGGCGCTTCGCTTCCGCGTCGTTTCCGGTCAGATTCGGGGTACGCTGAAACAGTGTGCGTGGCATGCTGTCAATCCTGAAAAACCCGCTTCACCACGAAGAACACGAAGCAGGGCAATAACCCATTTCAAACAGGATTCATCTCATGCGTAAGCGCCAAGCATCAGGCGAATACATGAAAAATCTTCGTGAGCTTCGTGCACTTCGTGGTGCAACTCAGGAATCAGGTTAATGCAGGTGGCCGTGCTCGCCGTCATGCACGTGGCCGTGCTCCAGTTCTTCCTCGGTCGCGGGGCGCACGCCGGTGACGGTGCAACTGAAGGTCAGCGTCTTGCCGGCCAGCGGATGGTTACCGTCCACGGTCACTTCGTCGTCGGTGACATCCACCACGGTGTAAAGCATGAAATCGTCTTCCTCGGAATTCTCCGGGCCGCCCTCGAACTGCATGCCGACCTCGATGTCTTTCGGGAAAGCATTGCGTGGCTCGACCTGCACCAATGTGTGGTCGTATTCGCCGAAGGCATCATCCGGCTCCATCCTTACTTCGCAATGGTCGCCGACGCCCATGCCGTGCACCGCTTCCTCGACCAGCGGGAAGATGCCGTCATAGCCGCCGTGCAAATAGCTGACCGGGTCTTCGACCTTTTCCAGCAACTCGCCGTCGGAATCGAACAGTTCATAGCGCAGGGATACAACGGTGTCTTTGGCGACTCTCATTTCAGCTCCTTTACCAGTTTGAATATTTCCTGCGCATGCCCGTGCGCGTGGACCCCGTACATGACATGACGCAGCTTGCCACGTTTGTCGATCACGAAAGTGGAACGCTGGATGACATGTTTCTTGTGCCCGTCCACTTCTTTTTCGACCATCACGCCATAGCGCTTGCAGATGCGCGCATCGGGATCGGACAGCAGCAGCACGGACAGGCCGTGCTTGTCGCGGAACGTCGCATGGCTCAGGCAATCGTCGCGGCTGATGCCGACCACGATGGTATCGAATTTGTCGAACTCCTCCTCGAGCTCGCTGAACTCGTTGGCCTCCATGGTGCAGCCCGGGGTATCGTCCCTGGGATAGAAATACAGCACGACGTTCTTCTTGCCCTGCTGGGCGGTCAGCACGAAGGTCTCCATGTCCGCATCCGGCAACTCGAAGTGCGGCGCTTCCATTCCGGCGGCAAGCTGTACAGGTTGCATGAGGGTCCTCCCTTTTGCGGCATTCTAACCCGAATCCGGAAAGCATACTTTTCGACAATGCCAGAAAATTTTGCGCCGCCCCATACCTGAAACAAGAGGGCTATAATTATTCGAATAGTAAATTGTCCGACCGGACGCGAGGAATGATCATGAGTGACGATGCACTGCAACACACCCGGCTGGACGGCATCGCGGACTATAGCGCCGCGCTCGATACGCTATGCAAACTGGCTCAGCATGAGTTATGCCTGTTCGAGAAAAATTATGACGGCCTGGGGTTCAACGGCGAGGCGCGCTACGAGGCCCTGCGCAGCTTTCTGCTGGCCAATCCCGCCAACCGGCTGCTGGTGCTGGCCCATGACACGCACTATCTTTCCGCGCTCTGCCCGCGCATGATGCTGCTGTTGCGCCAGTTCGGCGGCAGCATGTCCATCCACCGTACCCCGGCGCACCTGCAACAGATCAGCGAGCCGTTCGCCGTCGCCGACAACGCGCACTACGTGCGCCGCTTCCATTTCGACGATCCGCGCGGCATCCTCGCGCAGCACGACCCCGAGAATGCGCGCACCCTGAAATCGCGCTTCATGGAAATGTGGTCGGGTTCGCAACCGGGCATCTCCGCGACCACCCTCGGCCTGTAAGGGCAATCCCCCATACCTGCAAAAATAGCTGCGCCGCCAGTTGTTTTTTAGTATCCAACTGCTAGAATGCTGCGCCTTTTGCTTCCGGCTCACTGGGGACACAAAGGCGCAAAGCTGCATTTATCAATGTAACTCACTAGGAAAAAACGAAAATGAAACGCACTGCTCTTGTTGTTGCTCTGTTGTCACTGGCTTTGACCGCTTGCGGTGAAAAGCCTGCTGAAGCGCCTGCTGCTCCGGCTCCTGTTGTTGAGGCTCCTGCTGCTCCTGCAGCCGAAGCTCCTGCCGCTGAAGCTGCTGCACCTGCTGCCGAAGCTCCTGCTGCTCCTGCAGCCGAAGCTCCTGCCGCGGAAGCTGAAGCGAAGCACTAAGTCATCATTGCTTCGTGGCAACAAAAAGCCGGCGCAAGCCGGCTTTTTTCATCCTCGATCCATAAAAATATTTCAGGCGATCTCGCGCCAGTCGAATCCTTCAGTCTGGGTTGCCACGCCTATCCAGCCCGCCTCGCAACCCAGCGCCCCGCACAATGCCTGCACCGCCAGTTCCGCCGTATTGTTCTTGCGGCTCAGGTGCGCGGCGATCAGGTGTTGCAGGCTGCCCGTATCCAGCCGGCCCAGAATGGCTGCGGCATCCTGATTGTTGAGATGCCCGAAACGTCCGCCCACGCGCTGCTTGAGGCTATAGGGATAATCGCCGTTCATCAGCATGTCGCTGTCGTGGTTGCATTCCAGTACCAGCGCGTGACAACCGCCCAGCGTCGCTTCGATATGCGGCGTACCGCATCCGGCATCGGTCAGCACACCCAGCCGCCGCGCACCGTCGCCGAACACGAATTGCACCGGCTCGGCGGCATCGTGCGGAACCGGATAGGGAGTGATCTCGATATCTCCGATCGCAAACGCCTGATGCGGATCGATTTCATGGACATGGAGAACGTCGGCAAAAGACTGCTGCTGGTTGCGCAAGGTACCGTGGGTGAGCCAAACCGGCAGGTTGAACTTGCGCGCCAGCCGTGCCACCCCGCCGATGTGGTCGCCATGCTCATGGGTGACGACGATGCCGTCCAGTTGTTCGGGAGAGATGCCGGAGCGAGCCAGGCGCGCGAGCGTGTCCTTGAGGCCGAAGCCGCAGTCCATCAACACATGCGTCCGCCCGGCCGCCACCAGCAGCGCGTTGCCTTCGCTGCCGCTACCCAGTGAAGCGAAGCGCATGTCCTTATTGGTTGATGTTCTTGTAGATCGCTTCGAGCATCTTTCCGGTCGCGGCGTCGCCGGTGCCGTCCAGATCGGTGACGTTCACCGCACATGACGTACCGCCGTCCTTGACGTTCACGCGGTAGCGTTTGTTGCTGTCCTCGCCGTCTTTCCAGAACTGCAATGCGTCCAGCCAGCCGCTTTCCTTTCTGGGCGGACGCAGGAAGTAGATGCCCTTGACGCGATCCCTGTCTTCCACCTCCAAGCCCGCGTCCTCGATGGCCAGGCCGACCCTGCGCCAGACCCGGTCGAAGGTGTCCTCGACCACGATGACGCCTTCGCGCATGCTGGCTGCACCGCTCGTCGCAGGCATCTTCGCCGCGCCGCTCGCCACCAGCGCATTGGCCGCCTGATCTTCGCTGCTGCCGAAACGCACCATCAGCCTCTGCAGCATGATGGATTCCATTTCCGGGTCGTTCGGGCGGTCCTGCCACTTGCTGGTGATCTTGTCCTTGTCCATCACCTCTTCCTTGCCGTAATGGGTGATGTAGACGTCGGTGCTGACGCCGTCCTTGTTGCGCTCCAGACGGGTGCGGTACTTGTCGCGTTCGCCGGATGAATAAAGATCGTCGAATGCCTTACCCAGCGCTTTACGGATGAAGTCCAGCGGAATCTTGGCGCGGTTCTCCACCCATTCGGTCTCCATCACTCCGCCAGCCGCGTCTTCGGTCACGATCGGCAGGTTATTCTCCTGCCAGAACGTCTTGAGCACCGCCCAGACGTTCTCCGGCTTGTCGTTCACCACCAGCCAGCGCCTTGCGCCATCGCGTTCCAGCCGCACGCCCTTCACTTCCGGCAGCACCGCGCTGAGCACACCCGGTTGCGCCCCGCCGCGCTTGCTGTAATCGGAATAGGTCGCCACCGTCTGGTCGTCGCCCTGCGTCACCTTGTAGCGGCTGTCGCCGACCGGCATGGTCAGGTCGGGCGGGACTTCCAGCGAGGGCGCCTGCTCCGCACCGGCCTTGTAATCGATACGTTTGCTGCCCAAGCCGACTTCGCTGCAACCTGCCAGCATGACCAGCAGCACGCTGGAAACCACGACATACGGAACTTTCATTCTCTTCTCCGGCATTGCCTTGCTCAATTGATCGCGCCGGCCTGGCGCATGGCCTGCTCGACCGTGCCCTGCACGCCCGGCGACAGCGGCGTGAGCGGCAGGCGCAAAGCGTTCTCCATCCTGCCCATGCGCGCCACCGCCCACTTCACCGGAATCGGGTTGGCTTCGACGAACAGGTGACGATGCAGCCCCAGCAAGCGGTAGTTGATCGCGCGCGCTTGTGCGACATCGCCGTTAAGCGCCGCCGCGCACATCTCGTGCATCAGCTTCGGCGCGACGTTGGCCGTCACCGAGATGGTGCCGTGCGCGCCGAGCAGCAGCAGCGCCAAAGTGCTGGCGTCGTCGCCGCTGTATACCGCGAAATCCTTCGGCGCGCGCTGCAACAGGTCGCTGCCGCGCTCGATGTTGCCGGTCGCATCCTTGAGGCCGACGATGTTGGGTATCTGCGCCAGACGCAGCACGGTGTCGTTGTTCATGTCCGCCACGGTGCGCCCCGGCACGTTGTACAGGATGTGCGGCATCTCCACCGCTTCGGCGATGGCCCTGAAGTGCAGGTACAACCCCTCTTGCGTCGGTTTGTTGTAATAGGGAACTACCGTCAGCGAGGCGTCCGCACCGACCTTCTTCGAGAAGGTCGCCAGTTCGATGGCTTCTTTGGTCGAATTCGCGCCGGTTCCGGCGATGACGGGGATGCGCCCTGCGGCATGCTTCACCGCCTCGGCGATGAGCAACTCGTGCTCTTCCACATCCACGGTGGGAGATTCGCCGGTGGTGCCGACCACCACGATGCCATCGGTGCCTTCGGCGACGTGAAAATCGATCAGCGCGCGGAACGCCTCCAGATCGAGACTACCGTCCTCATGCATCGGTGTGACGATTGCAACAATGCTGCCCTGAATCATTTTTGTCGCCAAATATTTAACAAGAGGCGCATTCTAACCCAATCGCGGCGCCCTACCAAAACCCGCCGCGACAAAAGAATTGTGCTGTGGAATAATGGCCGCATTATTGAGAATAACTATCATCATGCCCGGCATAACCCTCTCCACCCTGAACCCTGGCGACACGGCCACCATCGTCGCCATCCACGCCGAAGAAGCCCTGCACCTGCGCCTGCTCGCGCTGGGCTTCCGCAGCGGCAAACGCATCGAGATGATCCGCAAGGCCAGCTTCTCCGGGCCGCTACAGGTGCGCATCGGCACCACGGATGTCATGCTGCGCCGCAGTGAAGCTGCAAAAATCGAAGTCTGCCGGGGAGCGGTCGCATGAAGCGCATAGCCCTGCTCGGCATGCCGAATACCGGCAAATCCACCCTGTTCAACCGCATGACCGGCGGCGCCGCGCGCGTCGGCAACTGGCCGGGCATCACCGTCGAACTGCTGTCCGGCAAGATACTGCTCGGCGGCGACATGGTGGAGATCATCGACCTGCCGGGCATCTACGACCTGCACGGTTTCTCTGACGACGAACAGGTGGTGCGCCACTTCCTGCACGACAACGTGCCCGACCTCGCGCTGGTCATCCTCAACGCTACCCAGATCGAACGCCAGATGAGCCTGCTGCTGCAACTCAAGCAGCTCGACATGAACGTGGTGGTGCTGCTCAACATGGCCGACGAGGCCAAGAAATACGGCATCTGCATCGACAGCAGGAAGATGACCGAACTGCTGGACATGCCGATCTTCCTGATCAGCGGCAAATACGGCACCGGCTACGCGGAAGCCATACAGGCGGTCACCAAGGCGCTGCGTTATCCCACGCCCGGCATGGCGGAACAATTGCGCAGCCAGCTGGAACAGGACGAGCACATCGAGGCCGAAATGGCGCGCGTGATGAAACATGCGGTGCAGGTTCCGGCGCGCCTGCCGGACAACCTCACCGAGAAGCTCGACCGCGTGATGCTGCATCCCATGCTGGGCCTGCCGCTGTTCTTCGGCATCATGTACCTGCTGTTCCAGGCCATCTTCCTGCTCGGCCAGCCGCTGCAAGGCGGCGTCGCCGAACTGCTGACCTGGCTGCGCGAGACCGCCCTCGACCCGATGCTCTCCGGGCTGCCGGCCTGGCTTTACGGCCTGCTGCTGGACGGCGTCTACAACGGCGTCGCCACGGTCGCCGCCTTCGTGCCCATCATCATCCTGTTCTTCCTGTTCATGGCGATGGTGGAAGACAGCGGCTACCTGTCGCGCGCCGCGTTCCTGATGGACGCGCTGATGGCCAAACTGGGGCTGGACGGGCGCGGCTTCGTCATGCTGCTGATGGGTTTCGGCTGCAACGTGCCAGCGCTGATGGGCACGCGCGTGATGCGCTCGCGCGCCATGCGCCTGCTCTCCATGCTGGTGATCCCGTTCTCGCTGTGCTCGGCGCGTTTGCAGGTGTTCGTATTCATCACCGCCGCGCTGTTCTCGCCGCAGGCCGCGCCGCTGGTGCTGTTCAGCCTGTACCTGTTCAGCTTCGCCGCCGCTATCCTCACCTCGGTGCTGTTCAAGGGCAGATTCGCCAACAACGAGCCGTTCGTGCTGGAGCTGCCGCCCTACCGCTTCCCCACCGGGCGCCAGATGCTGATGCGCGGCTGGCTGGAAGTGCAGCATTTCTTGCGCCGCGCCACCAAGTTCATCATCGCCGGCGTGGTGCTGGTCTGGCTGCTCACCAACCTGCCGCCCTCTGCCGCACAGGCCAGCGCGGACACGCTGGCCGGCATGATCGGCGGCTTCCTGAATCCGGTGTTCGCCCCGCTCGGCATCAACGAACAGCTCACCATCGCGCTGATCTTCGGTTTCGTCGCCAAGGAGATCGTCATCGGCTCGCTGGCCGTGATCTACGGACAGGGCGGCGAAGCGCTCGGCGGCGCGCTGGCGCAACAACTGGACTGGGTGCAGGCCTACAGCTTCATGCTGTTCACCCTGATCTATACCCCCTGCCTGTCCGCCATCGCCACGCTGCGCAGCGAAGCCAAGAGCACCGGCTTCGCCGCCTTCGTCATCATCTGGTCGCTGGCGCTGGCCTGGCTGGTCAGCTTCGCGTTCTATCAGGCGGCACGGGCGCTGGGGTACTAGGCAGAACACAGACAAGCCGGTCGCAAACAAAAAGGCCAACCTCGCGGTTGGCCTTTTTGTTTGCGACAACTGAGTGTCAGGCGCGCTTCTTGAACTCGTTGGTGCGGGTGTCGATCTCGATCTTGTCGCCGATCTCAATGAAGGCCGCGACCGGCAGCTCGAAGCCGGTATTGATCTTGGCCGGCTTCATCACCTTGCCCGAAGTGTCACCGCGCACCGCTGGCTCGGTATAAATGACTTCGCGCACGATGGTGTTGGGCAACTCGACCGAGATCGCCTTCTCGTTGTAGAACACCACTTCGCACGGCATGCCGTCCTCGACGTAGTTGATCGCGTCGCCCATGCTCTCGGCCTCGATCTCGTACTGGTTGTATTCCTGATCCATGAACACGTACATCGGGTCGGCGAAATAGGAATAGTTGCATTCCTTGCGATCCAGGATGATCTGGTCGAACTTGTCGTCGGCGCTGTAGACGGTCTCCTTCGGCGCCTCGGTCAGCAGGTTCTTCATCTTCATCTTGACCACCGAGCCGTTGCGACCGGAGCGGCTGTATTCGGCCTTTAACACGACCATCGGGTCGCCGCTGATCATCACGACGTTACCTGCGCGAAGTTCTTGTGCTGTTTTCATGATTTACTGCCCTCAATTTTGAAGGCGCGCATTCTACCGATTTCCCGATAAAAATCCAGTAGATTCAACGCCAGATTATTTCCCGCCAGATGCCGCGCCCAGTCTTGGGCGCGGTGTTCCAGCTCCTTGCGCGACGCCGCGAACGCAGGCCACATCCGCCCGGCCGCGCCCTCGTCGTTCCATTCCTGCCACAACCCTTGCAGCGCCTGGCTCGCGGCGGAGCCGAGCGAGACCTGATACAGCTTCAAAAAGGCTTGCAGCTTGTCGCGGTGCACCGCGTCGTGCTGCGGATAGATCTGCCACACGAATGGCTTGCCGACCCATTGCGCCCGCACGCAGGAATCCTCGCCGCGGACGAAATTGACATCGCATGCCCACAATAGTTCATCGTAGCGTTCCTGCTCGACGAACGGCAGGATGCGTAGCGTCAGGTTACCCCGTGCATAGCCGCTACCCGCACGCGCTGCGGCATCGCTGAAGTATCGCCCCACCTGCGGCAGGATGCGCCCTTCCGGCACCAGGCACAGCACCGGCTGCGTCCCCGTCGCCCAAGTATCAAACAGCCCGGCCAGTGCGGCATTCTCGTAGCCGAACAGCGACACCTTGAGCACCTCCGCTCCCGGCATGTCCAGACCGACGGAGCGCCAGAACGCCTGTTGCTGCGCGGCATCCGTCTGGAATGCATCGCGCCGCGCCAGAAGGTCGCGCTCCAGCAACAGGCCGCCGGTCTGCGGAGTGAAACCGGGGAAGAAGAAATATCGGGTCAGCGGCAGGCTTGGATGCGGCGACGGCAGCTTGTGGCAGCCCTCGACCCAGCCTTCCGCGCTCAGGTATTCGAGGTTGATCCACACCGGCTTGCGTTCCTGCGCCGCCATCGCTTCGATATAGGCCTCGGGCAGCTTGCAGGCGAATGCCTCGATCACCAGATCGGCTACCACCCTCTCCCCCAACCCCTCTCCCGCTGGCGGGAGAGGGTGGCCGACAGGCCGGGAGAGGGTAGTAAATGCATCTTCGCTCCAGCGCCGCACCTCCACGCCCCGGCAATGCTGGACGTCCCGCGTTGCATCCGCTTCGGGGCACAGCTTCGCCAGACTAACCAGATCGTCCACCCATAGCCGCACCTGCAATCCATGCTCGTGCGCCAGCTGCCGCGCCAGCCGCCAACTCACGCCGATGTCGCCGTAGTTGTCGATGACGTTGCAGAAGATGTCGCAGCGCTTTGGGATGTCGGTGACCATAAGAGGAACAGGGAACTTGCTAGCCTAATTGTCCCACAATGGACAAAACTAATTTGCGTTTGCCTTGTCTGACATGCAGTTAAGTTTGCCAGACCGGTTAATAAACAGCAGGAGTAAGCCACATGAATATCTCGCCTCTCTCTGTCGAGTTGATGAAAGCGCAGGTGTTTGGTTCATTGACAAGTTCGGCTCCAGCCCCCAAGAAAAGCGATTCCTTTTCGACCCTGTTCTCGCTACTGGCCGCAAAAGGTGCCCAGCCCGCGCAGTTGACTGCGCATCCGCTTCTTCCTGTCACCCAAAGCGGCAATATCGCCCCGGCCAGCGGTGTTCAAGGTGTAGCCACCGTTGGCCGCAATATGGCGCTGGCCGACCCGGAATCCGCCTACAAGATGATGACGGTCATCAACAATAAAGATGTTTACTACAAAGCCCAGTTCTCGGAACTGAGCCAGTTGCAGTCCCATGTTTCCCGGATGCAGGATGCGGGTCAGAAACTGGGCGGCATCGCGTTATCCACCGGCAATGACGACATAAAATTCCAACTGAATGACTTCGTGGGGCAGTACAACAATTGGATTCTGCGGTTTGGCACCGACTTGCGCAAAGACGGATTGCTGGCCGACACCCAAGCAGCGCAGGTATCTCAATACGAATTGGAGCAGAGCGTCAAAAACCGTTTCTTTGGCATCAACCATGGCGTGCATGGCTTGAGCGATCTTGGCATCACGATTGATCCCCATACCCGGCTGGCCTCTCTGGACAGCACAAAACTTGACTCGCTGTTGGCGACCAACCAGCCAGGCGCTGTGAATGCGGTGCAGGAGTTCAGCACAAATTTTGCCAAGTCGGCCAGTTTGCTTAATTCGGACAACAACTTTATCTTGAACCAGCTCGACAATCTGAATCGCGCCATTCATTACATCGCCGATAACAAGGACTCGTTGCGGAAAGAGTTCGGCACCGGCGACGCGGCCAAGCCCACGGGAAATGTTGCTCAGGCGCTGGCCGCGTATAACCGGATGTATGGCACTTAAGTCCTGTTCCTGCCGTATCAAATCACGCTTGCTGCAAGCCCCGCTCGTCACTCGGCGTGTAGCGCCTCCACCGGGTCGAGGCGCGCAGCGCGCAGCGCCGGCACCACACCGGCGGCAAGGCCAATGGTGACGGCAGAGAGTTCGGCGAGCGCGGCGAACAGCCAGGGCGTGTGCA
This sequence comes from Gallionellales bacterium GWA2_60_18, assembly GCA_001801105.1. Next base: position 146,738 of record MGWS01000026.1, on the reverse strand, counting down.
CCGGCAGCGCCGGGAACAACAAGTGCAGCCCTTGTGCGATACCCACTCCCAACGCCAACCCAAACAATCCGCCCAGCGCAGAGAGCAAGATCGCCTCGCCGAGGAACAGGCTCAGCACCTGCCGTTCGCGCGCCCCCAGCGCGCGCAGCAGGCCGATTTCGGCGGTGCGTTCGGTGACCGCCATGGTCATGATGGTGAGGATGCCGACCGCGCCGACCAGCAGCGAGATGCCGCCCAGCGCACCGACCGCGAAGGTGATGACGTCCAGCACCGAACCCAGTACTTCCAGCGCCTGCTCCTGCGAAATGATGGTGAAGTCCTCGCGCCCGTGGCGTTCCTTGAGGCGCTCGGTGATGAGGCGTATCACCGTATCGACATCGGCGCTCGGGCGGTAGCTGACCTGCACTTCCATCAGGCCGGGGCGGTTGAGCAGTTCCATCGCCCGCGCCACCGGGATGAACACCGCGTCGTCCAGATCGAGGCCGAGCACCTGCCCTTTCGGCTCCATCACGCCGACCACGCGATAACGCTGCCCGCCGACGCGCAGATACTGCCCCAGCGGGTTCTGGCCGGCGAACAGCTCCTGCCGCACTTTCGAGCCCAACACCACGAAAGCGCGCGCCTGCTCGTCATCCTCGTCCGGCCAGAAGCTGCCGCTCTGCACCTTCATCGTGAACGCCCTGGCGAAATTCCGCCCCTCGCCGAACACCGTGGTGCGGCGAGTCTTGCCGTTGGCGCGCAGTTCGGCGTTGCCCATCACGCTGGCGTTGACGTTCTCGACATAGGGCAGGTCGCGCAGCGCAATCGCGTCCTCCAGCGACAGTTGCCGTACCGAGCCAAGCACGCCGATGTTGCCGCCATGCGTCTGGGTCTTGCCGGGCTGGATCGAGACGATGTTGGTGCCGAACTGCGAGAACTCGTTCAGCACGAACTGGTGCAGCCCTTCGCCGATCGAGGTCAGCAGGATCACCGCCGCGATGCCGATGGCGATGCCCAGCCCGGTGAGGAAGCTGCGCATCCGGTAAGCGAGGAAACTGGATGAGGTGAGCGTGATCAGGTCGCGGAAGTACATGTCATCGTCATTCCGGCGCAGGCCGGAATCCAGCAAATCCAACAAACCCCGCGTTGCGGGACAAAACCCAACTGCATTTTGAATAACGGCACTGGATTCCGGCCTGCGCCGGAATGACAGCATCTGGTTTAGTCGGCGAATTCTTCATCGCCCCGCCAGTGCGGCTACCGGATCGAGTCGCGCCGCGCGTCGCGCCGGCCACACGCTGAACAGAATGCCGGTGCCGAGCGCGGTGCCGAACGCGGCCAGCACCGCCCACCACGGCGGACTCACCGGCAGTGCGGGATATATCTGCCCGATGACCATGCTGCCCGCGTAACCCAATATCAAACCGGCCACGCTGCCGATACCGGAGAGCAGCGCCGCCTCGGCGAAGAACAATCCGCGTATCTGCCTGCCCGGTGCGCCGAGCGCCTTGAGCAGGCCGATCTCTTTGACGCGCTGCGCGACGGCGATCAGCATCACGTTCATGATGAGCACGCCCGCCACCGCCAGGCTGATGGCGGCGATGCCCCCCACAGCCAGCGTCAGCGCGGTCAGTATCCGGTCGAAAGTGGCGAGCACGGCATCCTGGGTGATGACCGTCACATCCTTCTCACCGCCGTGGCGCTGGAACATGATCTGCTCGGCATCGTGCTTCGCCTGTTCGATGGAATCGCGGCTCTTGGCCTCGACCAGGATGCGGAACAGTCCGGAGGTGTTGAACAGCATGTGCGCCGACGCGACCGGGATGATGACGATCTCGTCGGTATTGAAGCCCATCGACTCGCCCTGCGCGGCCAGCACGCCGACGACGCGGAAGCGCCGGTCGCCGAGCCGCACCCATTGCCCGATCGCCGGTTCGTTGCCGAACAGCTCGCGCTTCATCTGGTTGCCGAGCACGCACACCGACGCGCTTTCACGGATATCGCCCGGCGGCAGGAAACGGCCCAGCCCCAGGCTCATGTGGCGCACCTCCAGCAAGTCGGAGGTGGAACCGAGCACCACCACCTCCCGGTTCAGCGCATCGCGCGACAGCGAGGCCGAACCGACGGTGAGCGGCGCGATGCGCTTGACGGCGGGGCTGCGCAGGATGGCCTCCGCATCGTCCAGCGTGATCTCGCGCGGGATCTGGCCGAGCAGCATGCCGGGGCTGATGCCCGCCGTCTCGGTGCGTCCCGGCAGCACGATCACGAGGTTGGTGCCGAGCGAGGAGAACTGGTTGATCACATAGCGGCGCGCGCCCTCGCCCAGCGCGGTGAGCACCACCACAGCGGCGACACCGATGGACATCGCCAGCATCATCAGCAGCGTGCGCGTCGGGCTGCCGCGCAGGCTGCCGGAAGCGAACTGGATGGTGTCGGCGAGTTTCATGGAGAAATCCCCCCTTGCCCCCCTTTTACAAAGGGGGGTGAGTAAACGATTTGCGCCAGCCACCCCCCTTTATAAAAGGGGGGCAGGGGGGATTTAAGTGCGATGCCCATCATTTCAGCCACGCTTCTCATCGGAAAGAATGCGCCCGTCCAGCATGTGTATCCGGCGCTGGGCGCGCGCGCCGATCTCGGCATCATGCGTCACCACGATCAGCGCGATGTCTTGTTCCAGCAAGCCTTCCAGCAGCTTGAACACTTCCCAGCCGGTGTTGCGGTCGAGGTTTCCGGTCGGCTCATCGGCCAGCAGCACGGTCGGGTTCATCACCGTGGCGCGGGCGATCGCCACGCGCTGGCGCTGGCCGCCGGAGAGCTGGTCGGGCTTGTGGTCGGCGCGATCCGACAGGCCGTAGTTCTGCATCAGGACTTGCACACGCGTTTTGCGCTCCTCGACCGGAATGCCCGCGAGGATCATCGGCAACTCGACGTTCTGCGCGGCGGTGAGGCGCGGCACCAGATGGAAGGACTGGAACACGAAGCCGACCTTCTCGCGGCGCACGCGCGCCTGCTGCTCATCGTTCAGATCGGTAACATTGCCGCCGTCCAGCAGGTAGGTGCCGGAACTCGGCCGATCGAGCAGGCCGAGCATGTTGAGCAGGGTGGACTTGCCGGAGCCGGACGGCCCCATGATGGAGATGTATTCGCCCGCGTCCAGCCGCAGGTTGATGTCGCGTAGCGCGGCGACTTGCTGGTCGCCGACGGTGAAGGTGCGGCAGACGTTTTGCAGTTCGATCATTTTGTTGATCGCAAGGGCACGGCGCGCCGTGCCCTTACTTACCCTCAACCGGTTGCACCCGCGCGCCCGCCTTCACGCCGTCCTGATCCAGCGTGGTCACGACACGGTCGCCCTCGTTAAGCCCGGCGGTGACCTCGGTGTTCTCCCAGTTGGCCAGCCCGGTCTTCACCGTGCGCTCTTCCAGCACGCCGTCGCTGACGCGATAGACCAGCACGCGCTTGCCTTCCAGCAATGCCTGAGTCGGGATGCGCAGCACCTTGTCGCGCACGGTGTGGACGATCTCGACATCCGCGCTGTAGCCGACCAGCAATGCATCGGCCTGCGGCGGCTCGGCGAAATCAACCTCGACCTCGACGGTGCGCGCCTGTTTTTCCAGTTCGATCACATAAGGTGCGACACGCTTGACCTTGCCCGCGAACGACTTGCCCCTGATCGCGTCCAGCGTGATGCGCGTCGGCATGCCGGTCTTGATGAATGACGCGTCCACTTCGTCGATCGGCGCGCTGACGAACAGGCAACTATCGTCGATCAGGTCGATGGCAGGGGGAGTGGGAATGCCGGGCGGCGAAGGCGTGGCATATTCACCCAGCTCGCCGCTGATATCGGCCACTACGCCGTCGAACGGCGCAAGCAGCACCATGCGATCCAGCCCGGCCCTAGCCGCCGCGATGCGCGAACGGCTTTGCTCAATCTGGCTGCGCGCGGCATCGCAACCGGCGCGGGATACTTTGGCTGCCGAGTTCTTTTGATCCAGCGCCTCGGACGAGATGAAGCCGCGTTCCTTGAGCTGGCGCGCGCGCTCGGCTTCTTTTTCTGCCAGATCGGCCTGGACACAGGCCTGTTTGGATTGTTGCTGCGAGGCGTCAAGCTGGCTCTGCGCCAGCCGCTCCTGCGCCTGCAAGTCCTCGTTCCACAACTCCAGCAACACCTGACCGGCCTTGACCCGCTCGCCCTTCTTCACCCGCATCTGCGCGATCTGTCCGCCGGACGGCGCCGCCAGCTTGGCGCGCCGACATGCCTTGACCGTCCCGGCACGGGTGTTGCTCACCGTCGCCTCCACCATGCCGCGCTCGACCTTGACCAGTGGCACGCGCGGCGGCGCCGGACGGGTGAAGTACCAGGCAGCCGCGATCAACGCCAGTGAGATGAGAAAATAAGGAAGGTATTTCAGGAAAGTGCTTCGTTCGCGATGCTTGCTGGGAGTCATGCGGGTTCCTCAAAACACTAGGGCGGCCATTCGACGAACCAAGAGATGGATGGTGCTGGAGAGAGGAATCGAACCTCCGACCTACGCGTTACGAGTGCGTTGCTCTACCAACTGAGCTACTCCAGCATTAAAACTGGCATGGAAAATTGCCATGCCTGCATCCCTCTCCTCAATCCTCTCCCGCAAGCGTGAGAGAAGGCGAACGAATCGCTACGCGAGTTTCACGTTAGACGGGGGCGATTATAGTGGACGCGCGCCCCTTATTGCCAGCGGTATGCGCCCGGCGAAATCGCCTGCGCCCCGCCTTCGATCCCGTTGAGCAGCAGTTCCGCGCTGGCGAACGACATGGTCACGCCGTAGCGGAAATGCCCGCAGTTGGCATACAGGTTGGCGAGATGCGGATGGCGCCCGATGGTAGGAATGTTGTCCGGCGAGGCGGGACGCAGGCCGGACCATTGCTGCACCGGTTCCAGCCCGCGCCACTCCGGGAAAATCGCCAGTACCTGCCGCATGAGTTCGTCGCGCGCCTCGCCCGTGGTGGATTTGTCGAAACCGACATCTTCCAGCGTGCTGCCGGCCAGCACATGGCCGTCGCGGCGCGGGATGAGGTACAGGCTTTCCCTGAGCAGCACCGGCTCGAACGGCGGCGCATCGAAGCGGAACAGCAGCATCTGCCCGCGTATCGGGCGGATATCCAGGGCGAGCGCATGTTCGCCCAGCAACGTCTTGCTCCATGCGCCCGCGGCGAGCACATAGGCGTCCGCCGCGAACCTGCCCTGCGACGTTTGCAGCGCGCCGACGCGGTCGCCGGCCAGTTCGAAGCGCTGCACTTCGCACTGTTCGATGATCGTTCCGCCGAGCATCTCCACGCGCCGCCGCAGCGCGAGCAGCAGGCGCGGGTTGCGCACCTGCGCGACCTCGGGCAGCAGCAGTCCTGCGCCGCGCTGGCCGGGCAGATAGCCGTCAAGCTCGACCCGCCGCAAGGCAAACTCGTGTTGCGCGCACCAGGATGCGGCGATCTCTTCCCGGTACGGCGGCAACAGCAGCATGCCGCTCTTGCGGTATTCCGGGTCGATGCCGGTCGCGTCGTGCAAAGCCGCAGCCGCCTCGCCGAATAGCGCCATGCCGCGCAACGCGAGGCGCGTGACCGGTTCCGGATAATCCCACGGACACAGCGGCGAGAGGATGCCGCCGCCGGCCCAGGATGCCTCCTGACCCGCTCCGCCGCGATCGAGCAGCGTGACGCGATGGCCCGACTGCAACAGCACCAGCGCGCTGGTCAGGCCGACCGCGCCGCTGCCGACGATCAGGAAATCGCCCGGCATCTATTCCTGCAGTGACTTGGGTAGCGGGAATACGACGTTCTCCGGAATGCCCTGCAACTCGGTGATCTCGGTCGCGTCCAGTTCCCGCAACCTTGCCACCACGCCCTGCACCAGCTCCTCCGGTGCCGAAGCACCCGCGCTGATGCCGACGCGCGGTTTACCGGTGAACCACTCCGTCCGCAGGCCGCTGGCATCGTCCACCAGATAGGCCGGAAGGCCCGCGTTCGCGGCGACTTCGCGCAGGCGGTTGGAATTCGAGCTGTTGGGCGAACCGACCACAATCACCACGTCGCATTGCCCGGTCAGCAGCTTGACCGCATCCTGACGGTTCTGCGTGGCGTAGCAGATGTCATCCTTCTTCGGCCCGCTGATGGACGGGAAGCGCGCCCTGAGCGCGGCAACGATAGCGGCCGCGTCATCCATCGACAGCGTGGTCTGGGTGACGTAAGCGAGGTTCTGCTCATCGTTCACCTTGATCCGTGCGACCTGTTCTGGCGATTCCACCAGATACATGCCGCCTTCGGACTGCCCCATCGTGCCCTCCACTTCGGGGTGTCCGGCGTGGCCGATCATAATGATCTCCTTGCCCTGCGCACGCAGCCGCGACACTTCGAGATGCACCTTGGTGACCAGCGGGCAGGTCGCGTCGAACACCGTCAGGCCGCGCGCCTCGGCCGCGCGGCGCACCGCCAGCGGCACGCCGTGCGCGCTGAAGATCAGGATGCTGCCGTCCGGAACTTCGTCCAACCGCTCGATGAACACCGCGCCTTTGCGGCGCAGCTCTTCCACCACGAAGCGGTTGTGCACCACCTCGTGGCGCACGTAGACCGGCGCGCCGTGCAAGGCCAGCGCGCGCTCGACGATGGTGATGGCGCGATCCACGCCGGCGCAGAAACCGCGCGGGTTGGCAAGCAGGACTTGCATGAAGTTATCCCCCCTCTTGTCGCTTTCCGCGCAAACCGTCCAAGATCAGCAGGATCGCGCCGCAGGTGATCGCCGAGTCCGCAATATTGAAAGCGGGAAAATAATGTCCGTCCCAGTGGAACGCCAGAAAATCCACCACATGACCGTAAGCGATACGGTCGATCAGGTTACCCAGCGCGCCACCAAGGATCAGGCTCAACGCCAGCGCAAACAGCGTCTCCTGCGCATGTTTGCGCAACAGCACGATGAGCCACAGCGACACGCCGATGGCGATACCGGAAAACAGCCAGCGCTGTACGCCTCCCGCATCGTGCAAAAAGCTGAATGCAGCGCCGGTGTTGTAGGTCAGTATCAGGTCGAACACGTCCAGCACCACCCGCCTTTCGCCATAGACGAAGCGGCTGGTGATCGCCGCCTTGCTCAACTGGTCGAGCAGGATAACCAGCGCCGCCAGCCCCAGCCAGCGACTAAGCATACTTGCGCGCCTCGCCGCCGCCGAACAGGTTGCTCACGCAACGCCCGCACAGTGTCGGATGTTGCGCATCGCTGCCGACATCCTCGCGGTAATGCCAGCAGCGATCGCATTTGTCGTGCAGGCTGGCCGAGACATCGATGCCCTGCTCCGCTTCCGTGGCAACGCGGTGCGCTGTGGCGCGCGAGGTGATGAAGATGAAGCGCAGGTCGTCGCCCAGACGCGCCAGCACGTCGTAGTCCTTGCCCGCCGCATGCACGTCTACCTCGGCGGCCAGCGCGGAGCCGATCAGTCCGGCGACGCGCGCCTCTTCCAGTTGCTTGTTGACCAGAGCGCGCCAGGATTCGATCTTCAGCCAGTCGGCAAAGGCATCGCCGTCCATGCCGTGCTCCGGCAGGGCATGCCACTCTCCCAGGAACACACTGTCATCCTCCCTGCCGCACAGCGTCACCCACGCCTCTTCGGCGGTGAAGCTCAATACCGGCGCCATCAGCCGCACCAGTGCATGCGCGAGGTGATACAGCGTGTTCTGCGCGGAACGGCGCGCCTTTGAGTCCTCGCCTGCGGTGTAAAGCCGGTCTTTCAGGATGTCGAGATAGAAACCGCCCAGTTCCTCCGAGCAGAAGTTCTGCAACTTCTGCGCGACAAGATGGAACTCATAGCGCCCGTAGTCGGCGACGATGCCATCCTGCAACCTTTGCGTCAGCGCCAGCGCATAACGGTCGAGCTCCAGCCAGTCGCTCACCGGCAGCGCATGCCGCTGCGGGTCGAAATCGGAAATGTTGGCCAGCAGGAAGCGCAGCGTGTTGCGGATGCGGCGATAACTTTCGACCACGCGCTTGAGTATCTCGTCGGAGATGGTCAGCTCGCCGGAGTAGTCGGTCGAGGCCGCCCACAGGCGCAGGATGTCTGCGCCCATGGTGTCGAACACCTTTTGCGGCGCGATCACGTTGCCCTTGGACTTGCTCATCTTGTGGCCGCTGCCGTCCACTACGAAACCGTGCGTCAGCAATGCCCTGAAAGGCGCATGGCCGTTGATGGCGCAGCCGGTCAGCAGCGACGACTGAAACCAGCCGCGATGCTGGTCGGAGCCTTCCAGATACAGGTCGGCGGGAGAGTGCAGCTCCGCGCGGCGCTGCAACACCGACGCATGGGTGACACCCGAATCGAACCACACGTCCAGCGTATGGGTGAGCTTGCGGTAATGCGCCGCATCGTTCCCCAGAAAGTCGGCGCTGTTCAGGTCGAACCATGCCTCGATACCGTCGCGCTCGACGCGCAACGCGACCTGCTCCAGCAGCTCCGGCGTGCGCGGATGCAGCTCGCCGGTCTCGTGATGCACGAAGAACGGCATCGGCACGCCCCAGTTGCGCTGGCGCGATACGCACCAGTCCGGGCGGTTCTTGATCATCGCCTCAAGGCGCGCGCGTCCCCATGACGGGAAGAACTGCGTCTCATCCACCGCCCGGTTGGCGAGGGCGCGCAGATTCAAATCCCCCCCCTCTCCCCTTTGATAAAGGGGGGAGTCGGTCGTGTGCCGATGTTCGGCAATCAGCGCTTCCGGGTTTTGCTCCCCTCTTTGCAAAAGAGGGGTTGGGGGAGATTTCTGTTCCATGCCGATGAACCACTGCGGCGTGGCGCGGAAGATGATCGGCGTCTTGTGGCGCCAGCAATGCGGGTAGCTGTGCTTCATCTTTTCCTGATGCAGCAGATGGCCGCTCGCTTCCAGCGCGTGCAGCACGATGTCGTTGGCCTTCCACACGAACACGCCCGCCAGCGGCGTGTCGCCCACCGGCGGCGTGGTCGAGATGAATTTGCCGTCGTCGCCCACCGGATTGTCGATGGGCAGGCTGTAGCGCTGCCCCACCACATAGTCGTCCACGCCATGCGCCGGCGCGGTGTGCACCAGCCCGGTACCGGCTTCCAGCGTGACATGCTCGCCGCAGATGATCGGCACGATGCGGTCGTAGAACGGGTGCTGTAACGACAGGTTCTCCAGCGCCCTGCCCGGCGCCTTGCCCGCGACCTCGCCGCCGAGTTGATAGCGCTGCAGGCAGGCGTCCTTCAGTTCGGAAACCAGCAACAGATAACCCTTGTCCGTCTTCACCAGGTCGTATTCATGTTGCGGATGCACGCTCACCGCCTGATTGGCGGGCAGCGTCCACGGCGTGGTGGTCCAGATCACCGCATAGACTTTCGCATCGCCCGGCAACGCCACGCCGAACGCCGCTTCCAGCGCGGACTTGTCCTTGACCTCGAAGCCCACGTCGATCGCGGGCGAGACCTTGTCCTCGTATTCCACTTCCGCTTCGGCCAGCGCCGAGCCGCAATCCAGACACCAGTTCACCGGCTTGAAACCCTGATACAGATAGCCGCGTTCGAAGATGTGCCCGAGCGCACGCATGATGTCGGCCTCGGTCCGGTAGTCCATGGTCAGATAGGGATGGTCCCAGTCGCCCAGCACACCGAGGCGGATGAAATCCTTCTTCTGGCGCTCGACCTGCTCCTTCGCATATTCGCGGCACAGCTCGCGGAACTGCGCGGGCGGGATGGCCTTGCCGTGTTTCTTTTCCACCTGCAACTCGATCGGCAGGCCGTGGCAATCCCAGCCCGGCACATAGGGCGCATCGAAGCCGGACAGCGTCTTCGACTTGATGATGATGTCCTTGAGTATCTTGTTCACCGCATGGCCGATGTGAATGTCGCCGTTCGCATACGGCGGGCCGTCGTGCAGGATAAACTTCGGCTTGCCCTGCCGCGCCGCGCGGATCTTCTGGTAGCGCTGTTGCGCCTGCCAGCGCGCCACCATCTGCGGCTCGCGCTTGGCGAGGTCGCCGCGCATCGGAAAAGTCGTGTCGGGGAGGTTCAGCGGATATTTTTTCTTGTCTTCACTCATGTTCGATAAACCATCTCTTTGCGTTTTCCACATCCAACGCGATCTGCCGCACCAGCGCAGTCGCATCGGGATATTTTTCCTCCTCGCGCAGTTTCTGCAAAAACTCCACGCGCAGATGCCTGCCGTAGATCTGCTGCGCGAACTCGAACAGATGCACCTCCAGCACCGGCCTGCCATCCCGCTTCACCGTCGGACGGATACCCAGGCTGGCCGCGCCCTGCAGCACGCCCATACCCTCAGCGTGCACCTGCACCACGAAGATGCCGGATAACGGAGGACGGTTGTGCTTGAGCTGGACGTTCGCGGTGGGGAAACCCAGTTTCTGCCCCAGCCCGTCGCCATGCACCACGCGCCCGCTGATGCTGTAATGCCGCCCCAGGAAACCGAATGCCTCGCGCAACTGCCCCGCCGCCAGCGCCGCGCGCACCGCCGTGCTGGAGATACGCACGCCGTTGTGCAGCACGCTACGCTCCGCCTGCACCGCGAAACCGCATCGGTCGCCGATCTTCTCCATCAGCGCGAAATCGCCCGCGCGACCGCTGCCAAAACGGAAATCGTCGCCGATCAGCACGAACTTCGCATGCAGCTTCTCGTGCAGGGCCTGGATGAAATCCGCCGCCGCCATCTGCGCAAAACGCGCGTTGAAACGACACACATGCACGCGGTCGATGCCCAGCGCGCGGAACAGCTCCAGCTTCTCGCGCAGGTTGGTGAGCCGTGCCGGCGCCTGCTGCGGCGCGAAGAACTCGCGCGGATGCGGCTCGAAAATCACCACCGCCGTGAGCAGCCCGCGCTGGCTAGCCGCCGCGCGCAGCTCGCTCAGCAACGCCTGATGGCCCAGATGCACCCCGTCGAAATTGCCGATGGTGAGCGCAACGGGCTGCGTGTCCGGAGAATAAAGTCCGCGTAGAATCTGCATAGGGCGCGGATTATACCGTGAGACCGCCCCATGGACACCGAAGGAACAAGCTCATGAAAAATCTGCCAGACACCGCCACCCTGTTCGACCACACCCGCTTCGTCACGCTGCGCGAAGCCCTGTTCGAGCGCTTCGACAATCAGGCCGCCGACGCCGAAATTGACGCACAGCTGGATGAGTTGCTGCGACACATGCAACAACAGTTCGCCGCGGAAGAGCGCGCGATGGAAGCCGCGCAGTTCCCGCCCCGCGCCGCGCACAAGAAAGACCACGACAACGCACTGGCGAGATTCGAGCAACGCATCGCGCAATGGCATGCAGGGCGCGACCGGGAACCCATGCTGGACTACATCGAAGCCCCGCTCGCCGACTGGTTCGTCAAACACGTCAACACCAGGGATTACATCACCGCGCGGTTTCTGGGCGGCGCACGCGAGGGATACTCCGGGATCTCACCGGACTGCCCGGGCTGCGGCTGATCAGCCCGTCCCGCCCACCGTCAGCCCGTCTATGCGCAGCGTCGGCTGACCCACGCCGACCGGGACGCTCTGGCCTTCTTTGCCGCAGGTGCCGACGCCGGAATCGAGCGCCATGTCGTTGCCGATCATCGAGATGCGCGTTAGCACGTCGGGGCCGTTGCCGATCAGGGTCGCGCCCTTGACCGGGTGGGTGATCTTGCCGTCTTCGATCAGGTAGGCTTCGGTGGTGGAGAACACGAACTTGCCGCTGGTGATGTCCACCTGGCCGCCGCCGAAGTTGGCCGCATACAGGCCGTGTTTGACCGAGGCGATGATCTCTTCGCGGGTCTTGTCGCCCGCCAGCATCATGGTGTTGGTCATGCGCGGGATCGGCAGGTGGGCATAGGATTCGCGCCGCGCGTTGCCGGTGACCGGCACGCCCATCAGGCGCGCGTTCATGGTGTCCTGCAGGTAGCCGCGCAGGATGCCGTTCTCGATCAGCGTGGTGCATTGGGTGGCATTGCCTTCGTCGTCCATCTGTAGCGAGCCGCGCCGCGCCGCGATGGTGCCGTCGTCCACTACGGTGACGCCCTTGGCCGCGACGCGCTCGCCGACGCGCCCGGAGAACGCCGAGCTGCCCTTGCGGTTGAAGTCGCCTTCCAGCCCGTGACCGATGGCTTCGTGCAACAGGATGCCGGGCCAACCGCTGCCCAGCACCACGGTCATATTGCCCGCCGGGGCGGGCGCGGCATCCAGGTTGATCACCGCCTGATGCACCGCCTGTGCGGCATACTGGCGCAACATCGCGTCGTCGAAATAGCAATAGTCGAAGCGCCCGCCGCCGCCCGCCGAGCCTTGTTCGCGTCGTCCATCGCTCTCGACGATAACCGTCAGCGAGAGCCGCACCAGCGGGCGGATGTCGGCGTTCATCAGGCCGTCGCTGCGCGCCACCAGCACCACTTCGTATTCGCCCGCCAGACCGGCCATCACCTGCGTGACGCGCGGGTCGAGGGAGCGCGCATAGCGTTCGATGCGCTCCAGCAGCGCGACCTTGTCGGCATCCTTCAGACTGGCGATGGGATCGTGCGGCAGGTAGATATCGCGCCGCATACCGTGATGTATGGCCGGAACCGATTGCGTGCCGCCCTGCCGCGCGATGGCGCGCGTAGTCTGCGCCGCGCGTTCCAGCGCGTTCATGCTGATGTCGTCGGAATAGGCGAACGCGGTCTTGTCGCCGCTCACCGCGCGCACGCCGACGCCCTGGTCGATGCTGAAGCTGCCGGACTTGACGATGCCTTCCTCCAGCGACCAGCTCTCGGCACGGCTGTACTGGAAATACAAGTCGGCATAGTCGAGGCGGTGCGCCATCATGCCGGCGAACACCTGTTCGATCTGGCGAGCCCCTATGGCATAGGGCGTGAGCAGCGAGTGTTGCGCGGTAGCGAACAGCGTGTCGAGCGGAGCGTGTTTCTGCATGGCGTCTTTCATTGGCAGCTGAACAGGATGCGATGCGACAGCGCCGGCAGGCTGGCGCGCAGGCTGGCCTGATGGGCCGGGTTCACTTCGGCCAGCACCACGCCAGAGCCGCGCGGCAGCCGATCCAGCACGCGCCCCCACGGGTCGACGATCATGCTGTTGCCGTGCGTCTCGCGCCCGTTGACGTGATAGCCGCCCTGCGCCGCCGCGACCACATAGGCGAGGTTCTCCACCGCACGGGCGCGCACCAGCACCTCCCAGTGCATCTTGCCGGTGGTCTCGGTGAAGGCGGCGGGCAGCACGACGATGTCCACGTCCTTCATGGCGCGGAACAGCTCGGGGAAACGCAGGTCGTAGCAGATCGCCAGACCGATGCGGCCGAACGGGCTGTCCGCCACCACTACGCGGTCGCCCGCTTCGATGCTGGCCGCCTCGTCGTAGTGCTCGTTGCCCAGTTGCAGGCTGAACAGGTGGATCTTGTCGTAGCGCGCCACCTGTTTGCCCTGATCGTCGAACAACAGGCAGCTGTTCAATACCTTGTCCGGCGCGCTGGCCGCCAGCGGGATGGAGCCGCCCGCCAGCCAGACCCCGTGCTGCCGCGCCGCTTCGCGCAGGAAGTCCTGGATCGGCCCCTGTCCCGGCTGTTCGCGCACCGCGATCTTGTCCTGTTCGCTCATGCCCATGATGGCGAAGAACTCCGGCAGTACCACCAGACGCGCGCCCTGCTCGGCCGCCCTGGCGATGAGACGCCGCGCCTCGGCGAGGTTGCCGGCCACGTTGGGACCGGAAGCCATCTGGATCGCGGCGACCTTGAATGGGTTGCCGGACGGGGTGTTGCTGTGCTGCGCGGGACTGCTTGCTGGCATGGCGTGCTTTCTATTTACTGGGATTCTGATCGTTCTGGTTGGCCGGCGCGCGGCCCACTTTGGTCACCACCGGGTCGTGCCAGGCGCCGCTGACATTGTATTCAAACGACACCAACTTATCGAGCGGATTGCCCAGCACCTTGTTGACGATGAGCGAGCCGATGCCCACCGCCGGCCCGGCGGCGAACGCGCCGAGCAGCGACACGCTGTCGCCCAGGGTCGGCAACACCCGCACGCGCAGGTCCTGCGTTTCGCGGTTGAGATCGACGCTGCCCGTCATGGTCACCTTGGCTGCGGAACCATCGATGTGGAAATCCCGGGTATCCATCACACCATTACGCATGGTGGCCGTGCCGTTGATGTTGTCAAACTGGAAGCCGGTGCTGAACACATCGGTAAAGTCCAGCGCGATGCGCTTGGGCAGGGCCTGCAGGCTCAACACGCTGAGCAGTTTGCCCGCGCCCGGATCCATCTTCAGGAACCGCCCCTTGCCGGTGTCCAGCTTGAGCGTGCCACCCAGCGTGGCGTAGTTGAATTCGTCCGGGTCGCCGTCCCATGACAGGCTGGCGGCCAGTTTGCCGCTGCCATCCTTCACAGTATCCGGATAGCCGGAGCGCGCCAGCACCTTACCCGCATCGCTGATCTCGAGCTGGAGATTGACCTGCGTCTGCGCGCCGCGCCAATAGCCGTCGCCGGACAGGCTGCCGTCCGGATTGACGATGTTGAGACGGCGCAGGCGCCATTCGCGCCCTTCCGGATGGCCGATCAGATCGAAGCGCCCGATCTCCTTGTCGTTCACTCTCAGGTTCTCGACCGCGACTTCCAGTGCCGGCAATTGGCCGGAGGGCGTAGCATCCTTGCCGCCCCTGGGCGCGCGCTCGGGCTGGAACGCTTTGCTGCCGAGCGACCAGTGCAGGTTGCGCAGGCGCGCGCTTAATTTGGTGTCGTTGTTGAAGCCGTGCGGCAGCCAGACCACCTCGCCGTTCAGCGCGCCGGAGGTCACCTGCGCGGCCAGGCCGTCGCCGCGACTGACCGCCTCGATGTTTACCCCGCTCATGTTCTGGCCGTAGCCGGTCAGCCGTGCGATCTGCAAACTGGCGCCGGCCAGCGGCAATGCTTGTCCGGCCGCCCCATCGCCCAGCAACCCGCTCCAGCCCTCCATCGACAGCAGCGGGATGCGCCCCGTCAGCCAGACGCCGTCCTTGTCCAGCCATTTGCCCGGGCCGCCGAAATTAACGGTGCCGCGCTTGATGACGCTCGCGCCGTTCTCTTCGCGGCGCGCCAGACGAATATCCAGCAGGTCGCCGAGCGTCGCGCTGACGATATCCTGCCCCTCGGTCACCACCTTTTTCTCGATGCGCAACGGCAGCGCATCGGCAGCGCGCTTGGCGAGCGGCTGCGGCAACGTGGATGCGATACCGACGAGATCGGTGACGAGCGAGAGCTCGGTGGATTTCTTCACCACGTTGATATCCGCCTCCCATTCCGTGCCGCCGCTCAGGCGATGCAGCAGCGGATGCGGATTGAGCTTGCGCAGCACTTCGAGGTTGACGCGCCCCTTCACGCCGGCATGCAGCGCCCCGCCCTCGGCATTGCGTATGTCGATGCGCGCCGGACCGCCGAGTATCTCGGAGGTCACGCCATCGGCACGCACGCCCGCTTCGGTAAACGCCAGCATGCCGCGCGTATTGCGCAGCAGCGGCATGCCTTCGCCCAGCGAGATATCGTTGTTCGCCACGCGCAGCGCCCCCGTCAGCTTCACCGGCTCATCGCCCAGCAGCGGCACGCGCACGGACAGCGCCAGCTGCCCGTCGCCGCCAGCGCGCATACCGTCGGTGAAACCGTCGATATAGCCGCGCACCGGACTCTGTTCGATATAGCGCAGGTAGTTGTCGCTCGCGCCGCTCGCTTCGCCCTTGAACTCAAGCGGCAACGCCGCATCCTGCAGGTCGGCGATATGGACATCGACGTTATGCAGCCTCGCACCCAGCGTGGCGGCGGAAGCCGCCTTCACTTCCAGCCGGTTGCCGCGTATCCAGAATTCCCCGTCGATGTTCTCGATGCGCGGCCAGCTCTTGTCGAACTCGAATGTCACGTCGCGCGCATGCCCACCGACCTCCAGCAGCGCATCTTCGTTGCCCTTGAGCGGGAAGTCGCTCAGGTTGCCCTTGACGCGCACGCGAAAATCCTCGGTATGCCCGGCCAGCATCGCGCCGGCCAGCCAGTCGTTGTCTTCCCGGTCGAGCGCGACCAACGGGGTGTAGCGGGCGGCGCGGCGCACGTCGCCGCGCGTCAGCGCCACTGTCAGGTCCAGCACGCCCCTGGTGCCGGCTTTCGTGCTGTAGCTGCCGTACAGGTTGCCCTCCAGATCGTCGTTGGACATCGCCACGTTGTCGGCCTTCACCGTCAACTCGCCGCCCTTGCGGCGCCAGCCGAACTGCCCGGTCAGCGTGGCGAAGGACAGCGGTTCGCGCATCACGCCCGGCGCATCGACCATCAGGCCGTGCGCATTGACGCTCAGCCTGCCGCCTTCTTCGCTACCGTCCACCTCCAGCGACAGCCCGGAGAAACCCGGCATCCCGCCAGCCTGGCGCAAGGCCAGGTCATCGAACTGCCCCTTGATCCGGTAACCGGATGGATCGGCCGCATTGCCCTGCCATTGCGCGTTGAGGCCGGTCACTCGGCCGCGCGGCGCATAGGCATCCAGCCGGGCGCGCAGGCCGGTATCCAGCGGAATGAAATTCGAAAGCGCGGCCAGCGTCTCCAGTTGCAGCAGGTTGGCGCGCAGCTCCCCACCGCCGGCTCGGCCGCCGCCCGGCGCGGCATGGCGGAAATAGAAATCCGTGGGACGCAGCTCGATACCGTTGCGCAAGCGCATCGCCAGTTTCCGGGTGGATATCTCCAGTCCGCCCGGCACCTGTTTCCACGCAGCGCGCCCATTCAGGTCGAGCAGCACCAGTTCCGGCACGTCCTCGGCCAGTCTTGTCGCCACATTGTGCAGCGCCAGATCGGCAGTGACGCCAGCCAGCCGGCCTTCGCCGATATCCACCCAGCCGCGCAATGCGCCGCGCCCGCGGCTGAATTCGCGCGGCATGTCCAGCCACGGTCGCCAGGCGGCGACATCGGTGTAATCGAGTTGGGTGAATATCTGCCCGCGCCATTCCTCCATCTCGTCGAGACTCGAGCCGCGCAGTTTGCCGCGCACGTCCAGCGGGGTCGACAGTTCCGGCGGCGGCAGCGCGCGCAGGGCGAAACGATGGCTGTTGAAGAAACTCTCGATACGCAGGTTGACCTGTTGCAGCACCAGCGGCGGCGCATCACGCTGCTCGTCCAGCCAGACGATGAGCGCATCGCGCACCACCATGCTCGACTGGCGCAACAGCCAGTTGGCCAGATCGTTGTCGCTGCTCTGGCTGGAGAGCGCCACGCCGCCGATGAACACCCGCCCTTGCACGTCGCGGCGGATCAGCAGTTCCGGCTTGTCGATCTCCAGGCTGGCCAGGCGCAGTTCCGCGCTGAACAGCGACAGCCAGGAAACGCTGCCGTCGATACGCGGCAGCACCAGCGCCGGTTGTCGCTGCTCGTCCAGGATACGCACATCCTCGATCTTCAGGCGCGGCCGGAAGCCGCGCCAGTCGCCCTCGATCCGGCCTATCGTCACCGGGTTGCCGATGGCCTGCGACAGGGAGGCGGTGATCTCGCCGTGATATTGCTCGATATCGGGCATCACCCAGTAGCGCAGCGCGATGATGCCGAACGCGACCAGCACCGCGGCCACCGCCGAGGCGACGATGGCGAGCCGCGTCAGCCAGTTCAGGCTATGCCACAGCAAACGGATGGGTAGCGAATTCAGCATCGGAAATGGGCGCGCAAACGCGCCGGAAACAGGGTTCGGGACTTATAATTAGTAACGCTTCGCATTCTAACGTGAAACCCCCATGAATACCGCAAACACGCCGCTGCCCGCCTTCGACCCACTGCTGCAAAAAATGCTGCGTTGCAGCCGTTATGCCAGGCATGCGCTGGAGACAGACCCGCTGCTGCGGGAATGGTTGCAGGGAAACTTCAGCAGCGCTTGCAGCCGTGCCGAGATGTTGGCTTTGCTGCAAGGCTCCGGCCTGGATATCGGCGATGAGACCGGGCTGGCGCGCGCCATACGCAGATTGCGCAAGCAGATGATGGTCAAGCTGATCCTGCGCGATCTCAATGGTTTGTGCGATTTGAATGAAGTGATGCAGACCATGACCGCGCTGGCGGAAGTGTGCGTGCAACGGGCGCAGGCTTGCCTGATGCAGGCGCTGCAACAGCAATACGGGACGCCGCTGGGCGAAACCGGCGGGGCGCCGCAGGAACTGCTGGTGATCGGCATGGGCAAGCTGGGTGGCGGCGAGTTGAACGTGTCTTCCGACATCGACCTGATCTTCGTCTATGCCGAAGAAGGCCAGACCGACGGCCCGCGCCGCTTGAGCAACCATGAGTTCTTCACCCGGCTGGGACGCAAGCTGATCGGCATGATCAACGAGCCCACCGCCGACGGCTACGTGTTCCGCGTGGACATGCGGCTGCGCCCCTACGGCGACAGCGGCCCGCTGGTGATGAGCTTCGCCGCGCTGGAGGAATACCTGATCGGCCAGGGGCGCGAGTGGGAGCGCTATGCCTGGATCAAGGCGCGCGTGATATCACCGGCGAATAACTATGGTCGTTCCCCTCTCCCCAACCCTCTCCCGCAAGCGGGCGAGGGAGCAAAAACGCCCTCACCTCAATCCTCTCTCGCAGGCGTGAGAGGAGGCGAACGAGAAAAGCAATTGTCAATATCTGAATCGCTGCGCGAATCTTTCGTTAATGAGTTAATGCAGCTGGCGCAGCCGTTCGTGTTCCGCAAATATCTCGATTTCGGCGCGATCGACTCGATGCGCAACCTGCACGCGCAGATCCGTCAGGAGGTGCTGCGCCGCGACCGCGCCAACAACATCAAGCTCGGTTCCGGCGGCATCCGCGAGATCGAGTTCACCGCACAGGTGTTCCAGTTGATCCGCGGCGGGCGGGATATCGAGTTGCGCATCCGTCCCACGCGCGAGGTATTGGCGCTGCTCGCCGCCAATGGGCAGATCGATGCGCAGATAGCGACCGGTCTGGATGACGCTTATGTCTTCCTGCGCAATCTGGAACACCGCCTGCAATATCTCGACGACCAGCAGACCCAGGACATCCCGGAAAACCCGGAAGACCGCGCGATCATCGCGGAGGCGATGGGATATGCCGACTTCGACGCCCTGCAGGATGAGCTTGCCCTTCACCGCACGCTGGTAAGCAGGCAGTTCGACCAGATCTTCGGCGCGCAACAGGATTCGAATGACGAGACGCAATTGTGGCAGGAAGCCATCACCGCGCAGGAACTGGCCGAGCGGCTCGAGGCTCTCGGCTATGCGGCGGCCATGGAGAGCGCCCAGCGCCTGCTGCAACTGCGCGATGGCAGCCGCTACCGGCATCTGCCCGACACCAGCCGGCAACGGCTGGACAAGCTGGTCCCGCAATTCATCGCGTTGAGCGCACGGCGACAAAACCCGGACGAGACACTGAACCGCCTGATCGTCCTGCTGGAAGCCATCAGCCGCCGCGCCTCCTACCTCGCCTTCCTCGCCGAATATCCGCAGACGCTGGAGCTGTTGGCCACCCTGGTATCCGCCAGCAGCTGGGCAAGCGAATACCTGACCCAGCACCCGGCATTGCTCGACGAGCTGCTAGACGCGCGCGAGATATACCAGCCGCCGCAATGGCAACTCGTTGACGACGCCCTGCGTTCACGCCTCGCCGATTGCGCCGGCGATACCGAGCGCCAGTTGAACGTGCTGCACCATGCCCAGCAGGAGCAGACCTTCTATCTGCTGGCGATGGACCTGCAAGGCCTGCTGCCGCTGGAAAAACTGAGCGACCATCTCAGCGACCTGGCCGACCTGATATTGCGCCATGTGCTCGAGCTGAGCTGGGCTTCCGCGCGCAAGCGCCACTGCGAGCAGCCGCGATTCGCCATCATTGCCTACGGCAAGCTGGGCGGGCGCGAACTGGGTTACTCCTCCGACCTCGACCTGATCTTCCTGTACGACGACGACCACCCGGATGCGCAGGAGAACTATGCGCGGCTGGCGCAACGCATCAACACCATGCTCGGCAGCTACACCTCTTCGGGGCGGCTATACGAGACCGACCTGCGCCTGCGCCCGAACGGTGCGAGCGGACTGCTGGTCAGCACGGTCGCCGCCTTCGCGGAATATCAGCAGAAGGACGCCTGGATCTGGGAGCATCAGGCACTGACGCGCGCGCGCTTCAGCGCGGGCGATGCGCAAGTCGGTACCGCGTTCGAGGGGATACGCCGCGAAGTGCTGTGCCAGGAACGCGATCCGGGGATGTTGCGCAAAGAGATATTGGCGATGCGCCAGAAGATGCTGGATGGCCACCCCAACGACAGCGGGCTGTTCGACATCAAGCACGATCGCGGCGGCATGGTCGACATCGAGTTCATGGTGCAATATCTCGTGCTCGCCCACGCGCACCGGCATCCGCAACTGACGGGGAACATCGGCAACCTGGCGCTGCTCAAGCTGGCGGGCGAACTCGGCCTGATCCCCGGCGAACTCGCCGAACAGATGCGCGCGTTATACCGCACGCTGCGCCAGATACAGCACCGCATGCGCCTCAACAACCAGTCTCTGTGCCGCATCGGACACGGCACCGTCGAGACCGGCACATGCCTGGAATTATGGAAGATGCTGTTCGGGGAAAATCAGGGGGAGGCCGGGGCGGACGCTGCCTGACCCGGCCCCAACGGCAGCACGTTGGACTTGTGGGTGCCGTCGATACGCCCGTTCAGGCGGTACATGGTCATCTCGCCCTTGCCCTTGACGTAGATCGTGGCGGGCGACTCGAAGGCGTAGTCATGCCGGATGCGGTTGTAGGTCGTGCGGTCCACCTGGATCACATTCTGCACCGCCTCATCGGTCAGCCGGCTGGCGATGTTCACGGTGTCGCCCCACAGGTCGTAGATGAAGCGCTTGGTGCCGATCACCCCAGCAACCACGGGTCCCGTAGCGATGCCGGTGTGGATGCCCAGGTTGAAGCGGGAAAAATCGGGATGGTGCGCGACGAAATCGCGCATCTCCAGCGCGAGGTCGGCGATATCGCTGGTGTAATCGCCGCGGTTGCGGCTCAGGCCGCCCACCACCATGTAGGCATCGCCTATGGTCTTGATCTTTTCCACGCCGTATTTCTCGCACAGTTCGTCGAAGCCGGAGAAAACGGTATTGAGCAGGCCGACCATCTGCTCCGGCGAAAGCGATTCGGTCAATTGCGTGAAGTTCACCAGGTCGGCGAACATCACCGTCACGTCCGCGTGCCCGTCGGCGATCAGCCCCTGATTGTCTTTCAGGCGTTGCGCGATGCTGCTCGGCAGCACATTGAGCAGCACGCGCTCCGATTTCTTCTGTTCCTCGGCGAGCAGCTGGTGCTGCCGGTCGAGCTGCGACTTGATCTTTTCCGTCTCCAGCACGAAGTAGCGCACCAGGAAGTAGATGATGGAAGACATCGCGGCGAAATTGAGCGCGAAGAAGAAGCCGATGGTCTTCATCGGTATCCCGCCGTTGCCTTCGCTGCCGAGGTAATAATCGAAGAAGCCGGACACCGCCGTCATCACGATATAGGCGATGAACCACGGCACCGAATCGCGCCAGCCCGAGACCACCAGCGCGCCGATCGGCGCCAGCAGCGCCCACAGCATCACCCCGCTGGAGGTAACGGAATTGCCGATGCTCCACTGCATCACGAAAGGCGCGAACAGGAACAGGCTCAACTGGATGAAGCGGAATATCTCGAAGCGTTTGGTCTTGAGATAGAAGACCAGTGATGTGACCGAGATCATCTGGTAGAGCAGCGGGATGTCCACCGAATAATGCAGGCCCATGAACCAGTAGATCGCCAGCCACAGCATCACCGCCAGGTTCATGAAGGCGCAGGCGAAGATCAGCAGATTCCTGCGCAGCTTGTCTTCCTGCGCATCCATGATCTCCGGGGGCTCTTCAGGCAACTTTGCCATCTCAATCGTTCTTCAAGGGAAAGCGGGGGGGTCGCCATGTGTCAAGGCGGTCTAATCATACCCGAATCGACCGACAATGAAACCAACCTGAATGCCTGCTTAATTTTCCCGCGCGTCTTCATAAACCGACTGGAACAGGCTAAAATCCGCGCTTTGCAACCGAACCATCTATAAGGAATCCCATTATGTCGATGTCCGACCGCGACGGCTTCATCTGGTATGACGGCAAGCTCGTCCCCTGGCGCGATGCCACCGCCCACGTGCTGACCCATACCCTGCATTACGGCATGGGCGTGTTCGAAGGGGTGCGCGCCTACAAGACCGCGCAGGGCACGGCGATCTTCCGCCTGCAGGAACATACTGACCGCCTGTTCAACTCGGCCTATATCTTCAAGATGAAGATGCCGTTCGACAAGGAGACCCTGATGGAGGCGCAGCGCGAAGCGGTGCGCGCCAACAAGCTGGAATCCTGCTACATCCGCCCCATCGTGTTCTACGGCTCCGAGGCGATGGGCATCGCCGCCACCACGCTCAGCGTGCATGTCGCCGTCGCGGCCTGGCCGTGGGGCGCCTATCTGGGCGAAGAAGGCATGGCGAAAGGCATCCGCGTGAAGACCTCCAGCTTCACCCGCCACCATGTCAACATCAACATGTGCCGCTCCAAATCGGTCGGCACCTATACCAATTCCATCCTGGCGCATCAGGAAGTGGCGCACGACGGCTACGACGAGGCGCTGTTGCTGGACGTGGACGGCTATGTCGCCGAAGGCGCCGGCGAGAACATCTTCATCGTGAAGAAGGGCAAACTCTATACGCCCGATCTCACCTCCTGCCTGGAAGGCATCACGCGCGACTCCGTCCTCACGCTGGCTCGTGAAGCCGGTATCGAGGTGATCGAGAAGCGCATCACGCGCGACGAAGTGTATTGCGCCGACGAGGCCTTCTTCACCGGCACGGCGGCTGAAGTCACGCCGATCCGCGAACTGGATACGCGCACCATCGGCAGCGGCACGCGCGGCCCGATTACCACCCGCTTGCAGCAGGCCTTCTTCGATTGCGTCTCCGGCAAGCATCCCGGACATGCCGCATGGCTGGATCACGTTTAGGATGAGGAAAGAACCATGAGCAAGGAAGACCACATCACCCAGCGTTACATCGAAGTCGCCGCGCATGACCTGCCGCTGACCTGCCCGAGGCCGGGCGCGAGCCTGTGGAACGCGCACCCGAAAGTGAACATCCCGCTCGACAACGGCGGCGAGTCGCGCTGCCCTTATTGCGGCACGCTGTATCGTTTCAAGGGTGAACTACCCAAGGGACATCACTAGCCCCAGTCATTCCGAACAAAGTGAGGAATCTTGAAACCACATCTCTGCAAGATTTCTCGCTTCGCTCGAAATGACATGCCCTTGAATTTGGCAGATTGATGCAAAGTATCCTCATCATCGCGCCCAGCTGGGTCGGCGACTGCATGCTGATGCAGCCGATGCTGATGCGGCTTGTGCAACGCCACCCCGGTTGCCGCATCGACGTGCTGGCGCCGCCTTGGACGGAGCATCTGCTGCGCCAGATGCCCGAGGTCAACGAGATCGTCATCAACCCCTTCCCGCATGGCGCGCTGCAACTCGGCGCGCGCTACCAACTCGGCAAGCGACTGCGTTCCGCGCATTACGAACAAGCCATCGTGCTGCCCAATTCGTGGAAGTCCGCGCTGGTGCCGTTCTTTGCGGGCATCCCGCTACGCACCGGCTTTGTCGGCGAGATGCGTTATGGCCTGCTCAACGACGCGCGCAAGCTCGACAAGCAGCGGCTGCCGCTGATGGTGGAGCGCTTCGCGCAACTGGCCGAAACGCCGCACGGCGAGATACCGCGTCCCTTGCCCCATCCCCGTCTGGCGGTCTCCGCCGAACAGCGCGAAGCCGCGCTGCACCGTCTCGGCCTGACGCTGGACAAACCGGTCGCGGCATTCTGTCCGGGGGCCGAATACGGCCCGGCCAAGCGCTGGCCGGTCGCCAGCTATGCCGAACTCGCCAAACGGCTGGAAGCTAAAGGTTATGCGGTATGGCTGCTCGGTTCGCCCAAGGACAAGGAAGTCGGCGACGCCATCGCCAGCCTTGCCGGCGACAGCGTCAACCTGTGCGGGCGCACCGATCTCGCCGAGGCCATCGCCCTGTTGTCGTGCGCGCAATGGGTGGTGAGCAACGATTCCGGTCTGATGCACCTCGCTGCGGCACTGGATCGGCCCATGCTGGCGCTGTTCGGCTCCAGCAGCCCGCAGTTCACGCCGCCGCTGTCGGACAGGGCGCGCGTCCTCATGGCTGATATCGAATGCAGCCCCTGCTTCGAGCGCCAATGCCTGCCCGGCCATCTCAAATGCATGACGCGACTCACGCCGGAACGCGTGTGGAATGAACTGGAAGCCTTGCCGAATGGTTATACATAGCGACAGAAATCGTAGCGAGCGGCTGAATGGCAAGGCGCACGGCGCGCAGGAAAGCAGTGCATGAGGATTCCGAGCACCGCGCAACGCAGCCATTCAGCCGCGCAGTAGATTTCTGTCGCTATGTTTAGCTGGTCGAGAAAGCCAGCTTACGCTGGCGCGGCTGCAACCAGTAGGGAAGCTGCTTGTTGAAGAACTCGATGAACTGCTGCAGATCGGCCGGCTTTGCGACAAAGCTGTTGGCGCCGACCCGGTAGCTCATCAATATGTCACCTTGGGTGTATTCCGCGGAGAATCCCAGCACCGGTATGTCGCGGGTGACCTCGTGCATGCGCAGCTTGCGCAATACCGCCAACCCGTCCAGCTTGGGAAGCTTCAGGTCGATCAGGATGACGCGCGGGATGGGATGACTGCTCGCAACGCTAGCGTCCAGCCAGGCCAGCACCTCATCGGCATCCCTGAGCACGACCATATCGAAATCGTCTACGCACTCGGCAGCAGCGCTGCGCGCCAGATCGACCCCCACAGGATCGTCCTCGATCATCAGCACCGTATGCCGCGTTTGATTCTCTGACATCGCTATTCCCAAAAATCACGTAATGGATACACAGCCGGATTATAACTTCGTCCGCGCCCAATCCGGAACAGAGGCCAATGCGGCAGCCAGATGCTCCGGCTGAGTACCGCCTGCTTGCGCCATGTCCGGGCGTCCGCCGCCCTTGCCGCCGACCTGCTGCGCGACGAAGTTCACCAGTTCGCCGGCCTTTACCTTGGCCGTCGCATCGGCTGTCACGCCCGCAATCAGCGACACCTTCCCATCCGCGACTGAAGCCAGCACGATGACTGCGCTCTTGAGCTTGTCGCGCAGCTTGTCCATGGTCTCGCGCAAGGTGGCGACGTCCGCCCCTTCCAGCGTCGCGGCCAGCACCTTCACGCCGTTGATGTCCTGCGCCTGCGCGACCAGTTCATCGCCCTGCGCAGAAGCCAGCTTCGATTTCAGCGCGGCAAGTTCCTTCTCCAGCGATTTCACGTTATCGAGAATCTGCGCGATGCGCGCCGCTGCTTCCTGCGGTGGTGCATTCACCGCATCGGCGACTTGCTGCAACTGCTGCTCATGCTGTTGCACCAGCGCCAACGCGCCTTCGCCGGTGACTGCCTCGACGCGCCGCACGCCCGCGGCCACGCCGCTCTCGGTCACGATCTTGAACAGGCCGATGTCGCCGGTGCGCTTCACGTGTGTGCCGCCGCACAGCTCGATGGACGAGCCGATGTTCAGCACGCGCACCACGTCGCCATATTTCTCGCCGAACAGCATCATCGCGCCGGTCTTTTGCGCATCGTCGATCGCCATCACGCGCGACTGACATTCGGCGTTCGCCAGAATCTCGGCATTCACGATGGCCTCCACCCTGCGGACTTCCTCATCCGTCATCGGCTGCGTGTGCACGAAGTCGAAACGCGTCTTGTCGGCATCGACCTGCGAGCCCTTCTGCTGTACATGCGTGCCCAGCACCTCGCGCAGTGCCTTGTGCATCAGGTGGGTGGCCGAGTGGTTGCGCACGGTGCGGCCGCGCGCCGCGACATCCACCTTCGCGGTGACGCCGTTGCCCACGGTCAGCTTGCCGGCCTTCACCACGCCGTGATGGCCGTACACCGTGGCCTGGATCTTGTGCGTGTCTTCCACCGCGAAGATGCCGTGCACGCTACGCAATTCGCCGCAGTCGCCGACCTGCCCGCCGGACTCGGCGTAGAACGGGGTATCGTCCAGCACCACCACGCCCAGATCGCCCTCATGCAGCTCATTCACCGATGCGCCGTCCTTGTACAGCGCGAGGATGTTGCCCTTGTGCTCCAGTGTTTCATAACCGTGGAAAGTGGTTGCCGGACCGTCATACTCGAGATTCGCCGCCATCTTGAACTTGCCTGCGGAACGCGCCATTTGTTTCTGGTTCGCCATCGCCGCGTTGAACGCGGCGTCGTCTACCGTCACGCCGCGCTCGCGGCAGATGTCCGCAGTCAGATCGAGCGGGAAGCCGTAAGTATCGTGCAGCTTAAACGCGGTCTCGCCGTTGAACACCTTCACGCCCGCCATATCCATCTCGGCCAGATCGGCTTCGAGTATCGCCATGCCATGTTCGATGGTGGCAAAAAACCGCTCTTCTTCCAGCTTGAGTATGCCCTTCACGCGCACCTGTTCCTTGACCAACTCGGGATAGGCTGCGCCCATCTGCTCCACCAGATCGGGCACCATCCTGTGAAAGAACGCGTCACGCGCGCCCAGCTTGTAGCCGTGGCGGATGGCACGGCGAATAATCCGGCGTAGTACATAGCCGCGGCCTTCGTTGCCGGGAATCACGCCGTCGGCGATCAGGAAGGAGCAAGCGCGGATGTGGTCAGCCAGCACCTTGAGCGAAGGCGAATCCATATCTGCGCAACGTGTCTCGCGCGCCGCCGCCTTGATCAGCGCCTGGAACAAGTCGATCTCGTAATTGGAATGCACGTGCTGCAACACTGCCGAGATGCGCTCCAGCCCCATGCCGGTATCCACCGAAGGCTTGGGCAGCGGATGCATCACGCCGTGTTCGTCGCGGTTGAACTGCATGAACACGTTGTTCCAGATTTCGATGTAGCGGTCGCCATCTTCCTCGGGCGTGCCGGGCAGTCCGCCAGGGATATGCGCGCCGTGGTCGTAGAATATCTCGGTGCACGGGCCGCAAGGGCCGGTGTCGCCCATCATCCAGAAGTTGTCCGAGGCATAGCGCGCGCCCTTGTTGTCGCCGATGCGGATCACGCGCTCAGCTGCCAGCCCGATCTCTTTGGTCCAGATATCGTAGGCCTCGTCGTCCTCGGCGTAGACCGTGACATAGAGTTTGTCCTTGGGTAGCTTGAACACTTCGGTCAGCAGTTCCCACGCATACTTGATCGCGTCGTGCTTGAAATAATCGCCGAAGCTGAAATTGCCCAGCATCTCGAAGAAGGTGTGGTGGCGCGCGGTGTAGCCGACGTTCTCCAGGTCGTTGTGCTTGCCGCCGGCGCGCACGCACTTCTGCGAAGAGGCGGCGCGGGTATAGGGACGCTTGTCGAAGCCGAGGAACACATCCTTGAACTGGTTCATCCCGGCATTGGTGAACAACAGCGTCGGATCCTCGTGCGGCACCAGCGAGCTGGAGGAAACCACGGCATGGCCTTTAGAGGCGAAATAATCCAGGAACTTCTGGCGGATATCACTGCTTTTCATCATCGAACATTCCAAAAAAAACGGCTAACTTTCTTCTGCCAGCCGCAACAACCTGAAAATCACATCCATGGCAAAACCGCGCGATTGCAGGAAGCGCATCTGCCGGGCTTTTTCCTTTGCATCCTGCGGCAATGTACCAAATTTTCTTTGCCACACATCGCGCGCAACGTCCAGCTCGCTGTCCTTCAATGCAGGCAGCGCGGCACTGATCAGTTCTTCCGCAATGCCCTTCCGGCGCAACTCATGCGTGATGCGTTGCGTGCCGTAGCGGCTGCGCTTCGCGTGCAGCAGCTGTGTGGCGGCACGCGCGTCCGACAACCAGCCGCGCGCGGTCAGATCATCCAGCAGCGCATCCAGGTCGGGCGACAGCTCCCGTCCGGATTCATCTTGCGCCTGTACATGCGGCAGCAGCTTGCCGCGCAACTCGGCGCGGCTGTATTCGCGGCGCGCCAGATACTGCAAGGCGCGCGCGCGCAGGCTTAACTCAGGCTTTTTCCTCGCCACCGGACTTTGCGCTCGACTTGGCACCGGTCTTAGCGACGGCTTTCTCGCCCGCATCGAGCAGCGCTACGCCGACCGCCTCGCGCACCTTGTTCTCGATCTCGAACGCGAGATCCGGATGCTCTTTCAGGTATTCGCGCGAGTTGTCCTTGCCCTGGCCGATCTTGTCACCCTTGTAGGAATACCAGGCGCCCGATTTCTCGACCAGTTTGTGCTGCACGCCCAGCTCGATGATTTCGCCTTCGCGCGAGATGCCTTCGCCATAGAGGATGTCGAACAGCGCTTCGCGGAACGGCGGCGCAACCTTGTTCTTCACCACCTTGACGCGGGTCTCGTTGCCGATGACCTCGTCGCCCTTCTTGATCGCGCCGATGCGGCGGATGTCGAGGCGCACCGAGGCGTAGAACTTGAGCGCGTTGCCGCCGGTGGTGGTCTCGGGATTACCGAACATCACGCCGATCTTCATGCGGATCTGGTTGATGAAGATGACCAGCGTGTTGCTGCGCTTGATGTTGGCGGTGAGCTTGCGTAGCGCCTGCGACATCAGGCGCGCGTGCAAGCCCATCTGCGCGTCGCCCATCTCGCCTTCGATCTCGGCCCTGGGCGTCAGCGCGGCGACCGAGTCGATCACCACCACGTCCACCGAAGCGGAGCGCACCAGCATGTCGGCGATCTCCAGCGCCTGCTCGCCATTGTCCGGCTGCGAGATCAGCAGGTCTTCCACCTTCACGCCGAGCTTCTGCGCGTAGGACGGGTCGAGCGCGTGCTCCGCGTCGATGAAGGCCGCCGTGCCGCCCAGCTTCTGCATCTCGGCGATGACTTGCAGCGTCAGCGTGGTCTTGCCGGAAGATTCCGGCCCGTATATTTCCACCACGCGGCCGCGCGGCAGTCCTCCGACGCCCAGCGCGATGTCCAGCCCCAGCGAGCCGGTGGAAACGACCTCAATGTCTTTTGCAACATCGCTCTCGCCCAGACGCATGATGGAGCCCTTGCCGAACTGCTTTTCGATCTGGCTCAATGCCGCCGCGAGTGCCTTGCTCTTGTTCTCATCCATCTTGATTTTCCCCTTTGAACGATGTTTCGATTATGGCAGGCTCATGCCTGCTCGGTCCTGTATTTCAGTATATCCACCACGCCCTGCAAGGCGATATGCACCGCCTGTGCGCGTATCTCGGCGCGGTCGCCGGACAGGTGATGCAGACGCGCAAGCGTCATTCCGTTCCTGATACCCCATGCGAACCATACTGTACCGACCGGCTTGTCCGCAGTGCCGCCGTCCGGACCGGCGATACCACTGACAGCCAGCGCCACCTGTGCGGCACTGTGCTGTAACGCGCCCGCCACCATCTCGCGTGCAGCTGCTTCGGAGACCGCACCATGCTGTACCAGCGTCGCTTCGCTCACGCCCAGCATCTCCTGCTTGGCCAGATTGGAATAGGTGACGAAGCCGCGTTCGAACCATGCCGAACTGCCGGCAACGCCGGTGATGACCTGCGCCACCCCGCCGCCGGTGCAGGACTCCGCCGTCGCCAGCATCAAGCCATGCGCCTTGAGCAAACCGCCGACTTGTGCGGCCAGGACATCCATCAGCCGCCCAATCCCCGCAGATCAGCCTGTATATCGCAGAGCGCCTCCAGCCCCACTCCGATGCGGATCAGCCCATCCGATATCCCCGCCGCCGCGCGCGCTTCCGGCGAGATGCGCCCATGGGTGGTGCTGGCCGGATGGGTGATGGTGGTCTTGGTATCGCCGAGGTTGGCCGTGATGGAAAGCAGCCTGGTGCTGTCGATCACACGCCATGCGGCTTCCTTGCCGCCCTTCACCTCGAACGACACGATGCCGCCGCCGGATTTCTGTTGTTTCATCGCCAGTGCATGCTGCGGATGCGACGGCAAACCGGGATAGAACACGCGCGCCACGCTGGGCTGCGCTTCCAGCCAGTGCGCCAGCTCAAGCGCACTGGCGCTGTGCGCCTCCATGCGGATCTTCAGCGTCTCCAGCCCCTTCAGGAACACCCAGGCGTTGAACGCGCTCATGGTCGGTCCGGCAGTACGCAAAAATCCATACACCGGCTCCATCAATTTTTTGCTGCCCAGCACCGCGCCGCCCAGCACGCGCCCCTGTCCGTCGATGTACTTGGTCGCCGAATGGATCACGATGTCCGCGCCCAGCTCCAGCGGTCGTTGCAAGATCGGTGTGCAGAAACAGTTGTCCACCGCCAGCACCGCGCCGCAACCCTTGGCCACCGCAGCGAGCGCGGCGATGTCGGAGATCTCGGTGAGCGGGTTGGACGGGGTCTCGAGGAAGAACAATCTCGTATTCGGGCGCAGCGCCGCCTGCCATGCCGCGACATCGGAGGCGGAGACGTAGGTCGTTTCCACGCCGAACTTTTTCAGCACATTGTTGAACAGGTTCACGCTCGCACCGAAGATACTCTGCGACGCGACAATATGATCTCCCGCTTTCAGCAGCCCCATGCAGCACGCCAGGATCGCCGACATGCCCGAAGAGGTGGCTACGCATTGTTCCGCGCCTTCCATCGCCGCGAGTCGCTCCTCGAACATGGTGACGGTCGGGTTGGTGAAACGCGAATAGATGTTGCCCGGCTCTTCGCCGATGAAGCGTGCAGCGGCCTGTGCTGCGCTGTCGAAGGTGAAGCTGGAAGTCAGGAACAGCGCCTCGCTGTGCTCGTGGAACTGGCTATGCACGCTGCCGGCGCGTACAGCCAGCGTTTCCGGCTGATAATCTTTATCGCTCATAGTGCCCTCAATCTCGAATCCCGGATCCTTGATCCGGAATCCTGTTCTTAATCACATCGATGTGACGCTCATCGCCAGATTCAATTCCATCTGGTCATCATCCGCCGGACTGGCCGGCTGGCCCGCGCCGCGCATCGCTTCGACGGCGTACAGGTAGTCCTCGGTGATGTCGCCGGTGATGTACTTGCCGTCGAAGCATGACGCATCAAAATCCACGATGGCCGGGTTGGCCTTGCGCACCGCCGCCTTGAGGTCTTCCAGGTCCTGATAGATCAAACCGTCGGCACCGATCTCGCAGCATATTTCGGCGTCGGTGCGCCCGGTGGCGATCAGCTCCGCGCGGCTCGGCATGTCGATGCCATACACGTTGGGGAAGCGCACCGGCGGCGCAGCGGAGGCGAAATACACCCTGCGCGCACCGGCTTCGCGCGCCATCTGCACGATCTCGCGGCTGGTGGTGCCGCGCACGATGGAATCGTCCACTAGCAGCACATCCTTGTCCTTGAACTCGACGCCGATGGCATTCAGCTTCTGGCGCACCGATTTCTTGCGCATCGCCTGTCCGGGCATGATGAAGGTGCGGCCGATGTAGCGGTTCTTCACGAAGCCCTCGCGGAACGGGATGCCGAGCCGGTTGGCCAGTTGCAATGCGCTGGGACGGCTGGAATCCGGGATCGGGATCACCACGTCGATCTTCACGCCGGCCCATTCGCGCGCGATCTTGTCGGCAAGATATTCGCCCATGTGCAGACGCGTCTCGTAGACCGACACGCCGTCAATCATCGAATCGGGGCGCGCGAAATAGACGTATTCGAAGATGCAGGAATTCAGCCGCGCATGGTCGCTACATTGCCGGCTGTGGAAATTGCCGTCGAAATCGATGAACACCGCCTCGCCCGGCGCGATATCGCGCAGGAAGCGGAAGCCCAGCGTATCCAGCGCTACGCTCTCGGAAGCGACCAGATACTCCGCGCCCTGCGCCGTCTCGTTCACGCCCACCACCAGCGGACGGATGCCATAGCTGTCGCGGAACGCCAGCAGGCCATACCCGGCGATCATCGCCACCACCGCATAGGCGCCGCGGCAACGCCGGTGCACGCCCGATACCGCCGCAAAGATGGTCGCCGAATCGAGGCGCATCCCCTTGGACTGCAACTGCAACTCGTGCGCCAACACGTTGAGCAGCACCTCCGAATCGGAGTTGGTGTTGACGTGGCGCAGGTCGTCCGCGAACAGCTGCTTCTGCAGTTCCCTGGTGTTGGTGAGGTTGCCGTTGTGCCCGAGCACGATGCCGAACGGCGAATTCACATAGAACGGCTGCGCCTCGTTATGGTCCACCGCAGAACCGGCGGTGGGGTAGCGCACGTGCGCGATGCCCGCATTGCCCTGCAGTGCACGCATGTTGCGCGTGCGGAACACGTCGCGCACCAGCCCGTTGCCCTTGTGCAGATGGAAGGTGCGCCCATCCAGCGTGGCGATGCCCGCCGCATCCTGGCCGCGATGCTGCAGCACCTGCAGGCCGTCATACAGCAGCTGATTGGCCGGAACCTGCGAAACTACACCGAGAATGCCGCACATGTCTTTTCCTCAACCACGAAGTCCGTAATGTATGCGTTGCGCGATATTGTCCGGCAACCACACCTTGCTCCACAGCGCGACGCCCTCCGCCGCCCTGCTGCTCTGCGCGTTGCGCCAGAACGGCTGTTCCGGCAATCCGGTCATGCCGCCCAGCCACACCAGCGCGAGCACCACCAGACAGCCGCGCAGCGCGCCGAACAGTCCACCCAGCCCGCGATCCAGCCAGCCCAGCCCCAGCGCCTTGATCAGCTTCGAGGCGAACCACACCAGCACGCCCCACACGACCAGCGCCGCGACGAAGACCGCGGCATAGGCCAGCGTGATCCTCATCACCTCCTGCGCTCCCGGCATCAGCGGCACGACATCGCCCGCAAACATCCGGCTCAGCACGAAGGCCAGCGGCCAGCCGAGCAGCGACAGCACCTCATACACCAGCCCGCGCCACAATCCGAGCAACAGCGAACCCAGCAGGATCGCGATGACGGCGAAATCGAATCCGGTCATTGACTACCCATGACGACCGGATGCAAGCCATGCTTCTCCAGCATCCCGCGCACCTTATCGGCCTTTTCGCGTTCGGCATACGGCCCCACACGCACACGCGTCTTGTCGCCCGCCTTTTCGAGATAGGCCGCGCGGAAACCCCATTCCTTCAGCTTGGCCAGTTCCTGCTTCGCGGTATCGGCGTTGGAATAGGCGCCGACCTGCACGATAAAGGCTTCCGCCAGCGCCGGCTTGTCCTGCTTCGCCGCTTCCTGCGGCTTGGCGGCAGGCTCGCTGGTGACCGGCGGCGCGGCCGGCTTCACCTCGGCGGCAGGCACCACGGCAGAAGCCGCGCCCGCATCCGGTGCAACCGCCACCGGAGCCTCGGGTTCGGGCGCTTCCGGCATGGCCGGGACCACCACGCCAGGAACGAATTCGCCGACCTTATCGGGCGCGGGGATGCGCAGGTCGATGTCCTGCGAAGTCTGGCGCGGTTCGCTCTCCAGCATCATGGGCAGGATCACCACCACCGCCAGGGTGAGCGCGATCGCGCCGACCAGACGGCGACGCGCCTTGCGCTTGATGTTCAGTTCTTCTTCCGTCTGCTGTTTCGCCATTGCATTGAGACCTTGATTGGGTACGGTGCGGCGCGCGGCGCAGATTCCGCTATGGAATCCGCAGCCCTCTGGCTGCCATCGCCTCCGCCACCGTATGGAACGATCCGAAGGCTGCGATTCTATCATTTTCGCCTGCCACATCACAGGCATGATGCAGCGCGGCGGCGACGCTGTCGAAGGCCATGACGGCGCCGCGCACCCCCGTATTGCGCAGCACCTGCGCCAGCTCTTCGGCGCCTGCACCGCGCGGCATGGCGAGACCCGCCACCAGCCAGCTGTCGATGTGCGGATCGAGGGCCTGCGCCACCCCCGCCATATCCTTGTCCTTGAGCATGGCGAACACCGCAAAAGTCTTTGCAGGCGGCAGCGCGGCAAGGTTCTGCGCCAGCGAACGCGCCGCATGCGGGTTGTGCGCCACATCGAGGATCAACTGCGGACGCCCCGGCACCACCTGGAAGCGCCCGGCCAACTGCACCTCGACCAGGCCGCGCCGCACCGCTGCCATGCTCACCGGCAATCTATCCTTGAGCGCATCCAGCGCCGCCAGTACCGCGCTGGCGTTGTACAACTGGAACGCGCCGCGCAACGCCGGATAGGGTAGCGAGTTGCGTGTACCCACCTTGCCAAAATAATCCCACTGCCCTTGATGCTGTTTGAAGCCGAACTCGCCGGCTAAGCACCACAACTCTGCGCCGATGTGCTGCGCATGGTCACGGATCGCCTGCGGCACATTAGTGTCGGCACAGATCGCCACCTTGCCGGAGCGGAAGATGCCGGCCTTCTCGAACGCGATCTGCTCGCGCGTCTCGCCCAGATAATCGGTGTGGTCGATGTCCACGCTGGTGACTACCGCGCAATCGTTGTCGAATACATTCACCGCATCCAGCCTGCCGCCCAGCCCCACTTCAAGGATGGCGACATCCACCTTATGCCCGATGAAACACTGCATCGCGGCCAGCGTGCCAAACTCGAAATAGGTCAGCGGGATGTCGCCGCGTGCCTGTTCGATCCGCTCGAACGAGGCGCACAACTCCGCATCGCTCGCCTGCCGCTTGCCGATACGCACCCGCTCGTTGTAATGCAGCAGATGCGGCGAGGTATAGCAGCCGACCTTGTAACCGGCGGCGTGCAGGATGCTTTCCAGCAGCGCGCACACCGAACCCTTGCCGTTGGTACCGCCGACGACGATGACGGGAAAATCGGGATCAAGATTCAGCCGCTGTTTGACTTGCGCCACGCGCTCGAGACCGAGCGCGATGGTTTTGGGATGCAGGGATTCGAGGTAGGAGAGCCATTCGGCCAAGTTGGATGGCATGCCGGAAATTCAATGCTTACAACTGCACCCCGAACTTGCGCAACACCGGCAGCATCGCAAGGTAACAACCAGCAGTAGCCGCTATCGAGAGTGCAAGGCTCAGCCAGAATCCCATGCCCTGCCTGATCAACAGCGGCAAGAGCAGGAATAAAACCAGTGATGGCAGCACCAGCCAGAAAATCTGGCTGGACAGTCCTGCGATACGCGCAGGTTCTGCCCCCTCGACATACAACCATACGAATGCCAGCAATGAGGTCAGCGGCAATGCGGCAATCAAAGCTGCAAAACCGCTACTGCGTCTGGCGACTTCCGTTATCGCCACGATAACAATGGCGGAAATCCCGACCTTGAGTGCGTAATAGAGCATCGGTGTCAGGCGGCTTCGATCTCCGCCACCGCCGACTGTTTGGTCAGCAGCGTAATCAGCGTCGCCAGTTGATCGCGCATCTCGCGCCGATCCACGATCCTGTCGATGGCGCCGTGTTCGAGCAGGAACTCGGCGCGCTGGAAGCCTTCCGGCAGGGTCTCGCGCACGGTCTGCTGGATCACGCGCGCGCCGGCGAAGCCGATCAGTGCGCCGGGCTCGGCGAGCACCACGTCGCCGAGGAAGGCGAAGCTGGCGGACACGCCGCCCATGGTCGGGTCGGTCAGCACCGAGATGAACGGCAGTTTTTCCTGGCTCAACTGGGTCAGCGCGGCGCTGGTCTTGGCCATCTGCATCAGCGACAGCAACCCTTCCTGCATGCGCGCACCGCCGCTGGCGGCGAAGCAGATAAACGGGCATTTCTGTTCCAGCGCGACCTGCACGCCGCGCACGAAACGCTCGCCCACCACCGAGCCCATCGAACCGCCCATAAAGCTGAACTCGAAAACGGCAGCGACCACCGGAACCGCATGGATGCTGCCCTGCATCACGACCAGCGCATCTTCCTCGTCGGTATCTTTCCTGGCTGCGACGAGGCGCTCCGAATACTTCCGGCTGTCCTTGAACTTGAGCGTATCGATCGGCAGCACTTCCGCGCCGATCTCGAACCGCCCCTCGCCGTCGAGCAGCAGGTCGAGCCGGGTGCGCGCGGTGATGCGGTGGTGGTGGCTGCACTTCGGGCAGACGCTCTGGTTCTTCTCCAGGTCGGAGTGGTACAGCACCGCCTGGCAGCTGGGGCACTTGTGCCACAACCCTTCCGGCACGTTCTTCTTGGCGTCGCCTTCGCGGCGCTTAATCTTGGGGGGCAGCAGTTTCTGGAACCAGCTCATGTCTATTCTCCTTGGGCCTGGTCGATGGCCTGTCTCAATTCTTTTACCAGCCTGCTCACATTGGCAACCACGTCTTGTTCCGGCGAATCCTCGATCTCCTGCACGATGCGGCTGCCGACCACCACGCCGTCGCACAGTTTCGCCACCGCCTGCGCGGTTGCGGCATCGCGAATGCCGAAGCCGACGCCGATGGGTAAGGTGATGTGCTTGCGCAGCTGTGGCAGCTTCTGTTCGATGGCGGACAGGTCGAGGTTGCCCGCCCCGGTCACGCCCTTGAGCGAGACGTAATACACATAACCGCGCGCCAGCTTGGCGACCTGTTCGATTCGCGCCTCGTTGGTGGTCGGCGCGAGCAGGAAGATGGGGGCAATACCGTGGCGTTGCAGATGCTCGAACGCTTCGTGGCTCTCTTCCGGCGGGAAATCCACCGTCAACACACCGTCCACGCCGACTTCGGCGCAACGTTGGGCGAACGCTTCCCAGCCCATCGCCTCGATCGGATTGCCGTAGCCCATCAGCACCACCGGTGTGGTCGTATCCTGTTTGCGGAA
Organism: Gallionellales bacterium GWA2_60_18; assembly: GCA_001801105.1. Next base: position 110,159 of record MGWS01000026.1, on the reverse strand, counting down.
CTCCGCCACCATGCCCAGCACGCCGCGCAGCGTCATGCCCTGTTTGAGCGCGCGCTCGGAAGCGCGCTGGATGGTCGGACCGTCCGCCATCGGGTCGGAGAACGGCACACCCAGTTCGAGCACGTCCGCGCCTGCGCTCACCAGCGCATGCAGCAACGGCACGGTAAGCCGCTGCGACGGATCGCCTGCGGTGATGAACGGGATCAGCGCCTTGCGCTGTTGCTGCTTCAGTCTGTCAAAGGTCGTCTGGATGCGGCTCATAGCGTGATTCCCTTGATGCGCGCCACGGTATTCATGTCCTTGTCACCGCGACCGGACAGGTTCACCAGCAACACCTTGTCCTTGGCCATACCCGGCGCGATCTTCATCGCATGCGCCAAGGCATGGCTGGATTCCAGCGCGGGGATGATGCCCTCGAAACGGCACAGCGCGTCGAACGCGGCCAGCGCTTCATCGTCGTTGATGGCGACATATTGCGCGCGGCCGAGGTCCTTCAACAGGCAATGCTCGGGGCCAACGCCAGGATAATCCAGTCCGGCCGAGATGGAGTGGGTCTCGATGATCTGGCCGTCCTCGTCCTGCATCAGATACACCTTGTTGCCATGCAGCACGCCGACCTTGGCGTTGCCGGTGAGCGGCGCGGCATGCGACCCGCTGGCGATGCCGTGACCGCCCGCCTCCACGCCGATGATCTGTACCTCCGGCACTTCAATGTAGGGATGGAACAACCCGATCGCGTTGGAACCGCCGCCGACGCAAGCGATCACCGCATCCGGCTGACGCCCGATCATCTCCGGCATCTGCACCTTGGCCTCGTTGCCGATCACGCACTGGAAGTCGCGCACCATCATCGGATACGGATGCGGACCCGCCGCCGTGCCGAAGATATAGAACGTGCTTTCAACATTGGTGACCCAGTCGCGGATGGCTTCGTTGCAGGCATCCTTGAGCGTCTTCGAGCCGCTCTCCACCGGCACCACCTTGGCGCCGAGCAGCTTCATGCGAAACACGTTGGGCGCCTGGCGCTGGATGTCTTCCGCGCCCATGTACACGATGCATTCCATGCCGAAGCGTGCCGCCACGGTGGCCGTCGCCACGCCGTGCATGCCCGCGCCGGTCTCGGCGATCACGCGCTTCTTGCCCATTCTTTTTGCAAGGAGCGCCTGGCCGATGGCGTTGTTGATCTTGTGCGCGCCGGTGTGGTTCAGGTCTTCGCGCTTCAGGTAGATCTGCGCACCACCCAGGTCATCCGACAGCCGTTTGGCGTAATAGATCGGGCTGGGGCGGCCGACGTAGTGCTTCAGTTCGTAGGCGAACTCGGCCTTGAACTCCGGATCGTCGCGGAAACGCAGGTATTGCTGGCGCAATTCCTCCACTGCGGGAATCAGTGTCTCGGCCATATAGATGCCGCCGAACTGGCCGAAGTGGCCGGAGCTATCAGGAAAGTCGTAAGTCAATCTGTCTAACCTCATTGATGAACGCGGCGACCCTCGCCGCATCCTTGATTCCTTTGCTTGCCTCCACGCCGCTGGACACGTCCACCGCATAAGGCTGCACTTGCCTGATCGCTGCCGCCACATTGCCCGCATGCAGACCACCGGAAAGGATCACCGGCAACGGCAGGTCGCGCGGAATCAGCTTCCAGTCGAACGACTCGCCCGTGCCGCCCTGCACGCCTTCGATATAGGCGTCGAGCAGCAGGCCCTGCGCACCGGCGTAACGGGCCGCGCATTCTACCAAATCCACCCCGTCTTTCACCCGTATCGCCTTGAGATACGGCCTGCCGAACTGCGCGCAGAACTCCGGCGTCTCATCACCGTGGAACTGCAATAGGTCGAGCGCAACTGCGGACAATGCCGCGCGCACCTCTGCGGCGGACGAATCGACGAACAGGCCGACCACCGTCACGAACGGCGGCACGGCACGCGCCAGCCGCGCAGCCTGTTGCAGCGTGACATGGCGCGGGCTCTTCTCGTAGAACACCAGGCCGAGCGCATCCGCGCCGCTGTGTGCTGCGGCCTGGATGTCCTGTTCGCGGGTGATGCCGCAGATTTTGATGCGTGTCATGGCGATATTGTAACCGCTGACTGCGGCAATCCCCACTTCGGATCGTAGTGAATATGCCGCAGATAAAGCCCGTCCGGCGCAAAGGTCGGCGCGGCAAGACTGCGGTCGCGGCTTTCCAGCACTTGCTTCAGCCACTGCGGCGGGTGCTTGCCCTTGCCGACATACACCAGACAGCCGACGATGTTGCGCACCATGTGATGCAGGAAGGCGTTGGCGGTCAGGTCGAAGAAAAAGGTGTCGCCCTGCTGGCTTATATCGAGCTGCTTCAGATGTTTCACCGACGATTTGGCCTGGCATTGCGCGGCGCGGAAAGCGCTGAAATCGTGCTCACCCAGCAAATGATCCGCCGCCTGCCGCATCGCCGCCATATCCAGCGGCAGATAGAACCAGCCCACTTTGCCCTGGTGCACGCCGATGCGCGCGGGCCGGTTGACCAGCACATACTGGTAACTGCGCGCATGCGCCGAAAAGCGCGCGTGGAATTCCTCCGGCACCGGATGCGCCCACAGCACGGCGATGTCCTTCGGCAAAAAAGCGTTCACGCCGCGCACCCAGGCGGTGAGCGGACGCTCGATGGCGGTATCGAAATGGATGACCTGCTCCAGCGCATGCACCCCGGTATCGGTACGCCCAGCCGTGAGGACGGAGATGCTTTCCCCGGCCACCTCGCTCAACGCGCGTTGCAGCGCATCCTGCACGTTCGGCACGTCGGGCTGGCTCTGCCAGCCGTTGTAAGCGCGGCCGTCGTATTCCACGCCGAGCGCGATCCTGGTCATGAGGCCAGCCACAACAAGGCCGTAGCGATCGTCAGCAACAGTACGTCGCCGATGCCGAAACGATACAGCGGCAACTCCAGGTGCCGTTCGGTTTCGCCATGCGGCTCGAACAAGTTGCGCATGGCATCCTGCCAGCCGGTCTTGCGCAGCATGGTGACCTCGGCATAGTGCAGCGTCAGCGCGAGCCGCACCGCGATGCGCTCGCGCGACAGCCCGAACCAGCGCAGCGGCGCGAACAATGTATGGAGACCCGCGATCAATGCCTGGCGGTGCAGCCGGTCGAGCAATATCGCCAACCCGGCCAGCGCGGCCAGCAAACGGGTGAGCTGCAACACCCCGTCGCTCAACCCTTCGCGGCTCGGGCTGAACCCGCCCAGCATTTCAAACAGCGGTGCACCGGGCGTACTCCATGCGTAGATCAGCAACAGCGACAGCATGATCCAGCGGGTGCGGCGCAGCAACTGGATGAATTTGTGGCGGGATACGGCAAGCGTGAATAGCATGACCGGCAGGACTACGGCCAACAGAGGCGCCAGCGCCAGCATCTGCATGGCTGCGACCAGCAGGCCCCAGGTCAGGATTTGCGCGGCGGGATGGAGCGTCATAGGAAGTTCCAAAATGAAACGGCAGCCCGGTAGCGGGCTGCCGCCTTGGAGCACATAAGATTACCCGAGTTGGTCGAGCATGGCCTGAGCGGCCTCGCGTTGCCCCGCATCGCCCTCGGCCAGCACTTCTTCGAGAATCTCGCGCGCGCCGGTCGCATCGCCCATTTCCTGATAGGCCTTGGCCAGATCGAGCTTGGTGGCGACCTCGTGCCAATGCTCGTCCCTGACTTCCGCCGGAGCGGCTTCTGCCTGGGGTTCGAGCGGTGACAGATCCTCCTCGTCCAGATTCAGGGTAATGCCGGCCAATCCGGTGTCGGCAGCTTGCGTTGCGGGCGCTGGGGCTGCTTCCTCGACCGGGAAGTCCAGCGTGAATTCCATTCCGCCATCCTCTGCCGCTGCGGCCGGGACAGGCTTGATCTCTTCCGGCTGCGCCTCCGGCGCAGGCGCATGAGTGGAGGTCACATCGAAGATCAGGTCATCCAAATTAGGCGCCGCGGCCTCAGCCGGCTCGGCGACGGCTGGCGCTGAAACAGCAACATCTTCAAAATCCATTGCCGGCGCGCTGGCAGGCGGGATGGTCGAGGTGATATCGAAATCCATGGCCTCCGCCTGCGCTGCGGCCATATCGGATGGCGACAGGATCATGGTCTGTTCCGAACCGCGCACCTCCTCTTGCACCGGCTCGGCCGGCGCGCCCAGATCGAAGTCGACAACCGGTGCGACAGTTTCCTGCGCTGCGGGGGTTTCGTCCTGCATGAAGTCCGGAACCGCACCGCCGATGGCCGCCGTCTGCATGGTCGCACTGTCGGCGTCCTCCATGCTTCCCTCGCTGCCGTACATCGGGTTGCCCGGATCGATCCTGCGTCCCATGGCAGCGGCCTGCTGCCACGCCACCTCATCGCCGGTATCGTGCAACTGGCGCGCGATGGACGAGAAGGAGTTCACGTCCTTGCGGTTGGCGTAGATACCCAACAACTTGAGATGTATCTGGTGATTGTTCGGGGTATTGCGCAAAGCTTCCTTGAGTATCTCCTCGGCTTGCGCATCGCGTCCGAAATTGAGGAACAGGTCCGCTTCGCTGATCGGGTCGACGTCATCCGACGGTTGTGCTTCAGCCGCCGCATCGGCATCAGCCATGGCGGTGAAATCCCCGGTATCGGGAGACGGCGCTACAGGAGCGGTCAGTTGCCCGGTGGTAGAGCCGACTTCTTCCTCAACAACCGCCTGTGCGGCAGGCGTCTTCGCCTTCCTGCGACGGGCCAGCATGAAACCGGCGCCACCGAGACCGAGCAGGACTGCCGCACCGACGGCAAGATAAAGCGGCTCGTCCAGCAAGGACGGCTCTGCCACGACCACCTTGGGCTTCGGCTTGTCGGCTGGCGTGGGCTTGTCGACTGGCTTCTTGTCAGCCGCTTTCGGTTTGTCTGCCTTGGGCTTGGTTGTTCCGGCCGCAGCCACAGCGGAAGCCGGTGCTGCCGACATGGCGGGCGTACTCTTGTCGGCCGGTTTGCCCTTCGCCGCCGCAGCAGCCTCGGACTTCAGCTGCGCGAGGCGCTTCATGTCCTCCATGTTCTTCTGCAACAACGCGGTGCGCGTCTGCTCTTCCTTCAATGCCTTGGACTTGGCGATGGCGTCTTCCTGTGCGGCATTCTTTTTGTCCTGCGCGGACATGGTCTTGCCACCGGCAGCCTTGTCACCCGGCGCTTCGCCCCTGGACAGTTTCAGCACTTCCTTGGCGGATTCCTTGGCAACCGGCGCCTTGTCGATCACCGAACTGGTGATCTTGCCGCTGGCCGCCTGTTTGGCTTCCTGCGGCTTGGTGCTGACAGTGGCTGCGCCGGACAGTTTCTGCCGGTAAGCATTCCAGTCTTCGGTCTGCACGCGGATTTCCTTCACCGCCGCGGACTGCACAACACCCGTCAGTTCATTCTGGTCAGGCAACCGCAGTATCTTGCCGGTTCTGATGCGGTTCATGTTCTTGCCGTCGAACTGGTCGGCATTGGCGCGATACAGCGCCACCAGCATACGTTCCAGACTCACGTCCGCCGGCTTGTACTGCGCCGCGATCTTGCTCAGGGTGTCGCCGCGCTGGACGGTGATGTTATCGGGAGCGGGTTTTTCCGCCATCGGCGCCGGAGCGGAAGGTTTGGCCGGCGCGGCCGGTTGTTTCACGGCGGCCGGTTTCTCGGCTGGCTCCTCAGCCATCTTGTCGGCTGCGGCTTCCATCTGTTCGGGAGCCGGCTGGCTCTCGGTCGGCGCGACCTCAGCCGGTGCAGCGGCAACTGGCGCAGCCTCATCCGGCATAGCTTGCGCGACCGGCGCGACCGGCATCATCTCCGCCTGCTTCGGCTGTTCCGCAACATATCCCGGCGGATCCAGCAGGAAAGTATATTCGCGCAACAACTTGCCGGACGACCAGGTCAACTCGACCAGCAAACTAACGAAGGGGTCGTTGACCGGCTGTGCGCTGCTCACCTTGAGATAAGGCTCGCCGTTCGCATGGCTCTCGATTTCGAAGGTGAATTTGTTGCCGTAGGGGTATTCGAGTCCTGCGCCCGCATAGACATCGGGCGAGGCAAGGCGCGCGATCAGACTGGTTTTCTCGGCATTGCTGACCGCCACCAGTTCGATATTTGCGTTGAGCGGTTGCCCCAGCGCGGAATCCACGCTTATTCCGCCCAGCCCGATGGCGGACGCGGTCGCGGAAAGCGTCAAGGCAAAGATGAACCCAATCAGTTTTACCAGTGATGTACGCACGCTACCACCCTCACTCTATTCATTTGGCAAATAAAATAACATCATGGAGTTATCCGCACAAGCTAATAATGTTTCTAGTCGAGATACTCGGCGATCAGGATTTCCGCAATCTGGACGCTGTTCAGCGCCGCTCCCTTGCGCACATTATCGCTAACCACCCACAGATTCAAGCCCAGCGGATGCGAGAGGTCCTCGCGGATGCGTCCCACGTAAGTCGCATCGTTACCCGCCGCCTCGATCGGGGTCGGGTAGCCGCCCGGTTCGCGCTTATCCATCACCACCACGCCCGGCGCCTTTTCCAGCAGCGCGCGCGCTTCATCGGCAGTGATCTTCTTGCGGGTTTCGATGTGCACCGCCTCGGAATGCCCGTAGAACACCGGCACGCGCACCGCAGTCGCATTCACCAGGATGGAGTCATCCTCCATGATCTTCTGTGTCTCCCACACCATCTTCATTTCTTCCTTGGTGTAGCCGTTGTCCATGAACACGTCGATCTGCGGCAGCACGTTAAACGCGATGCGCTTCGGATACACCTCCACCTGCACCTCGTTCTGGTTGAACAGTGCGCGCGTCTGCTCGGCCAGCTCCTCGATCGCCTCCTTGCCGGTGCCGGACACCGCCTGATAGGTCGCCACATTGATGCGCGCGATGCCCACCGCATCCCTGATCGGCTTCAGCGCCACCAGCATCTGGATGGTCGAGCAGTTCGGGTTGGCGATGATGCCGCGGTTCTTGTACTGCGCGATGGCATGCGGATTCACTTCCGGCACCACCAGCGGAATGTCGCGCTCGTAGCGGAAGTGCGCGGTGTTATCGATCACCACGCAACCCGCCGCCGCCGCTTTCGGAGCATACTTCTCCGACACGCTGCCGCCTGCAGAGAACAGGCCGATCTGTGCCTTGGAGAAATCGAAATCATCGACATCGATGACCGTCATCTCCTGCCCGTTGAAACTCACCTTGGAACCGGCCGAGCGGCTGGATGCCAGCGGATAAAGATTGCGCACCGGAAACTTGCGCTGTTCCAGGATGGCCAGCATCGCCTCGCCCACCGCGCCGGTCGCGCCCAGAATGCATACGTCGTATTGCTTGCTCATTTTTTCTCTCTCAAATAATTAAGCTGGTAGCCGGTAGCTTGTAGCGAGTAGCAAAACCTGCATGGCTACACGCTACCAGCTACGAGCTACAAGCTTTTAACCACCGCATCGCCCATCGCTGCACAACCGACCTTGCTGCAACCTTCGGTGTAGATGTCCGCCGTGCGGTAGCCCTGCGCCAGCGCCTTCTTCACCGCATTCTCGATGCGGGTTGCGCTGGTTTCATCATTGAAGGTGTAGCGCAGCATCATCGCCACCGACAGGACGGTCGCCAGCGGATTGGCCACATCCTTGCCCGCGATGTCGGGCGCGGAGCCGTGGCTGGGCTCATACATGCCCTTGTTGTTCGCGTCCAGCGAGGCGGATGGCAGCATGCCGATGGAGCCGGTCAGCATCGATGCCTCGTCCGACAGGATATCGCCGAAGATGTTGCCGGTGACCATCACGTCGAACTGCTTAGGTGCGCGCACCAGCTGCATCGCCGCGTTATCCACGTACATGTGGCTCAGTTCGACTTCTGGATACTCCTTGGCGATTTCAATCATCACCTGGCGCCACAACTCGGTAGTCTCCAGCACGTTGGCCTTGTCTATCGAACACACCTTCTTGTTGCGCTTCATCGCGATGCGGAACGCGACGTGGCCGATGCGGCGTATCTCCGATTCGCAGTAGCGCATGGTGTTGACGCCTTCGCGCTCGCCGTTCGGCAAGGTACTGATGCCGCGCGGCTGGCCGAAATACACGTCGCCGGTGAGTTCGCGCACGATCATGATGTCCAGCCCGGACACCACTTCCGGTTTCAGCGTGGAGGCGGAAGCCAGTTCGGGATACAGCAGCGCCGGACGCAGGTTGGCGAACAGGCCGAGTTCCTTGCGGATGCGCAGCAGGCCGCGCTCGGGGCGCTTGTCGCGCGGCAGCGTATCGTACTTCCAGTCGCCCACCGCTCCCAGCAGCACAGCATCAGAAGCTTTGGCGAGAGCCAGCGTTGCATCCGGCAATGGGTCACCCGCCGCCTCGTAGCCCGCGCCGCCGATGGGCGCTTGTTCCATCTCGATCTTCATGCCGTCACGGCGTAGAGCCTCCAGCACCTTGGTGGCTTGCGCAACGATCTCCGGTCCGATGCCGTCACCCGGCAATACTGCAATTTTCATTTTTGCTTTCCCGTCTAAAATCTACCGTAGGTTGGGTTAGGCCGACAGGCCGTAACCCAACGATTGCAATGTTGGGTTACGCACTGCGTGCTAACCCAACCTACATATTTATTTCAAGCGTACAGCCACGGCTGCGCCGCGCGGTGTTTTTCCTCGAACGCCTTGATGTCGTCCACATGCTGCAGGGTCAGGCCGATGTCGTCCAGCCCGTTCAACAGGCAATGCTTGCGGAAGGCGTCCACTTCGAACTGGTACACCGTGCCGTCGGGCGCAGTGATGGTCTGCTGTTCCAGATCGATCTTGAGCTTGTAGCCAGCATTGCCCTCCACCGCCTTGAACAGCGCATCCACGACAGCGGCATCCAGCCGGATCGGCAGCAGGCCGTTCTTGAAGCAGTTGTTGAAGAAGATGTCGGCGTAGCTCGGCGCGATGATGACGCGGAAACCGTAGTCTTCCAGCGCCCAGGGCGCGTGTTCGCGCGAAGAACCGCAGCCGAAGTTCTCGCGTGCCAGCAATATCTGCGAGTCCTGATAGCGCGGCTGGTTCAGCACGAAGTCCGGGTTCAGCGGGCGCTTGCTATTGTCCATGCCCGGCTCGCCGTGGTCGAGATAGCGCCATTCGTCGAACGCATTCGGGCCGAAGCCGGAGCGCTTGATCGACTTCAGGAACTGCTTGGGGATGATGGCATCGGTATCGACGTTGGCGCGATCCAGCGGCGCGACCAGCCCCTCGAGCAAGGTGAATTTACGCATTACTTTGTCGCCGCCTTTTCCAATTCTTCGCCGCCCTTCTGGATGTCCTTGCCCAGCCCTTCCATGGTGTTGCAACCGGCCAGCATCAATGCGGCCAATAACAAAGCCATCTTTCTCATCTTCGTCTCCTTAGAGTTTGCTCACGTCCACGAAATGCCCGGCGATCGCCGCTGCGGCCGCCATCTCCGGACTCACCAGATGGGTGCGGCCACCCTGCCCCTGCCGCCCCTCGAAATTGCGGTTGGAGGTCGAGGCACAGCGTTCGCCCGGCTCCAGCCTGTCATCGTTCATCGCCAGGCACATCGAGCAGCCCGGATCGCGCCACTCGAAGCCCGCCTCGATGAACACCTTGTCCAGTCCTTCCTGTTCGGCCTGTTGTTTTACCAGGCCGGAGCCGGGCACCACCATCGCCAGCTTGACGTTGGGCGCGACCTTCCTGCCCTTGGCCACCGCGGCGGCGGCGCGCATATCTTCGATGCGCCCATTGGTGCAGGAACCGATGAACACCTTGTCGATATTGATTTCATTGATAGGCGTATTCGCCTGCAAGCCCATGTAATCCAGCGCGCGCTGCCAGTCGTGGCGCTTCACCTCGTCGGGTGCGGAAGCGGGATCAGGCACGCGTTCGTCGATGGACGTGACCATCTCCGGCGAAGTGCCCCAGGTCACCTGCGGACGGATGTTTGCGGCATCCAGCACCACCACCGCGTCGAACTTCGCCCCCTCATCGCTGTGCAGGGTGCGCCAGTACGCCACGGCCTTGTCCCAGTGTTCGCCGTGCGGCGCGAAGGGGCGACCCTTGACGTAGGCGAAGGTGGTTTCGTCCGCCGCCACCATGCCGGCGCGTGCGCCGGCCTCGATGGCCATGTTGCACAGCGTCATGCGCCCTTCCATGGAAAGTGCGCGGATCGCGCTGCCCGCGAATTCGATGGCATAGCCCGTACCGCCCGCCGTGCCGATCCTGCCGATCACCGCCAGTGCGATGTCCTTGGCGGTCACGCCCTTGCCGAGCGCCCCCTCGACTTTGACCAGCATCGCCTTGGATTTCTTCGCCATCAGGCACTGCGTGGCCATCACATGCTCCACCTCGGAGGTGCCGATGCCGTGCGCCAGCGCGGCGAACGCGCCGTGCGTACTGGTGTGCGAATCGCCGCACACCACCGTCATGCCAGGCAGCGTCGCGCCCTGCTCCGGGCCGATCACATGCACGATGCCCTGGCGGATGTCGTTCATCTTGAACTCGACCACGCCGAACTCGGCGCAATTGGCATCCAGCGTCTCCACCTGCAGGCGCGAGATCGGGTCGGCGATACCGAACTCACGGTGCGTCGTCGGCACGTTATGGTCCGGCACCGCCAGCATGGAAGCGGTGCGCCACGGCTTGCGCTGCGCCAGCTTCAGGCCTTCGAAGGCCTGCGGGCTGGTGACTTCATGCACCAGTTGACGGTCGATATAGATCAGCGCGGTGCCGTCGGCTTCCTGCCGCACCACGTGCGTATCCCAGAGTTTGTCGTATAAAGTTTTTGCGCCCATTGTCACACCTTGATTGAGCGCGCGATTATGCCACAACCGGCGCGCAATCAGGATACCGGCCGCGCAAAATCCGCCCTGCACGAAAACAAAACGACCCCTTCCGCAAAAACCTCGTTAGCATTACGGGCACACAATACCGGCTCGCCCGATAACGATGGCATGAAATTCCGCATGAACAATTTCGACGTGACCAACACCTATGCTGGCGCAGATGCCCGACCGCTGCTATCTCGAAAAATGCCATGATCGGCTCTATCCGGAACTCCTGCTCGGCAGCATCGCCAGAAAGCAGGATGCACAGGGCAACGAACAGGTCGACTTCGCGTCGCCGCCGAAGCGCAGGAACGCAAATAATACGTGGAAGACCGCCGCAAGCGGACAGGCGACCGGAGGAAAGGCGACGCCTAATAACCCTGTCGTCCGCTTGCCGCCTCCATCACGCCGGACGCGACCAACATCCCGAGCAACGCCATGCCGGCGCTGAACGAATACAGCGCGGACGCTCCCCAATATTGCCAGATCGGGCCGCTGGCCAGACCGCCCAGCATCCCGCCCGCGCCGTAGGTGACGCTGCCGAACAGCGCCTGCCCCCTGGACTGGTGCCGCCCCTGGAAGAACCCATGCACTAGCCCCACCGAGGCCGCGTGATAGGCGCCGAAGGTCGCGGCGTGCAGCACCTGCGCGACCAGGATGAGCAGCAGGATATCCACCGCCCAGCCGATCAGCATGAAGCGCAGCACCGCGCAGCCGAAGCTGAACAGCAGGATGCGCGCGAAGCCGAAGCGCCGCACCAGCGCCGGCATCAGGAAGAACACCCCGATCTCGCAGATCACGCCGAGCGCCCACAACCCACCCACCGCGCTCTTGGCATAGCCGTGCTCGACCAGATAGATGGAAAAGAAGGTGTAATAAGGGCCGTGCGCCACCGACATCAGGAAACACGAGACGAACAGCGCCAGCACGCGCGGTTGCAGCACGATGCTGCGGATCGGCTGGTGGTCGGTATGGTGCGCCAGCACCTCGGTGGCGGGCATCTGCCGCGCGAAGATCAGCATGCCGATCTCGCACACCAGCCCCGCCCACAGCAGCCAGGCGATGGCGATGTAATCGAAGGCAAAGCCCAGCCCCACCACGGCGACGATGAAACCGACCGATCCCCATGAACGGACGCGCCCGTAGTGCGCGGTGTTCTTGCCCAGCCAGCTGAGCGTGGTCGCCTCCACCAGCGGCATCGAGGCGCTCCAGAAGAAGCTCATCAGGCCGAGCACCAGGAACAGCCCCCAGAAACTGGTGGTAGCGAACACGCCCAGATAGAACAGCGCGCTCATGCTCGCCGCGACGATCACCACCTCGCGGCGCTTGTTCGTATGGTCGGCCAGCCAGCCCCAGATGTTCGGCGCGATCATGCGCATCACCGGCTGGATCGACATCAGGATGGCGATCTCGATGGCACCGAAATGCAACGATTTGAGGTACAGGCTCCAGTAGGGCGCGAACATCCCTATGAAGGCGTAGTAGAAAAAATAGAACCCGGCGATGCGCCAGTGGTAGTTCTTGCTGGTGGACATGAGGATGCGGCTTTTAAACGGCGCGCATTATCTCACGGGTGCCTCGACAAACCTACTGCGCGGCTCGATTGCTGCGTTGCGCGGTGCTCACTTCCTCGCCTACCAGACGAGGTATGTCTCGGTCGCTCCGCTCCGTGCGCCTTGCACTCGAGCCGCTCGCTACGGTTTTTCGAGGCGCCCTCATGCAAAAAATATTGCGTTTGCCCTTGAAATCGAATCATCCACCCCCATAACCCGCCTGTCGCAAACAGGAGAGACACATGGAACAACAGCAAAACACCCCGCAGGATGCCGCGAGCGCCGGTTCTGCCGCAGAAAACACCACCGAGGTCATGCCCAGCATGGAAGAGATGCTCAAGGAAGCCGAGCGCAAGGCGCAGGAACACTACGACGCCTGGATGTACGCCAAGGCCGAGAGCGAGAACATCCGCCGCCGCGCCGCCGAGGATGTGAGCAAGGCGCAGAAATTCGCCGTGGAGCGCTTCTCCGGCGAGATGCTGGCGGTGAAAGACAGCCTGGAAGCCGGGCTGGCAGTGGGAACAGCGACGGTAGAAAGCTTCAAGAGCGGCATGGAGCTGACCCTGAAGCAGCTGGCCAGCGTGTTCGAGAAGTTCAACATCGTCGAGATCAACCCGGTCGGCGAGAAGCTCGACCCGCACAAGCACCAGGCCATCGGCATGCTGGAGAGCGATCAGGAGCCGCATACCGTGGTCAGCGTGATGCAGAAGGGTTATGCGCTGAACGACCGCGTGTTGCGCCCCGCGCTGGTGATGGTGGCGAAGGGGAAAGAATAATAATTCAGCCGTTAGTCGCTAGTCGTTAGTTAAAAACCCGCGCAGCGGACAACACCAACTAGAGACTAACGACTAGCGACTAACAACTATCGAATTTGCACTTGAAATATCCAATGCCGCCCTGATGTTATGCGGCAGGGCAACAACAGATTAACGAATCCAACCAATTCAACTGAAAGGAAAGCATCATGGGAAAAATCATCGGTATCGACCTGGGCACGACCAACTCCTGCGTCGCCATCATGGAAGGCGGCAAAACCAAGGTCATTGAGAACGCGGAAGGCGCGCGTACCACGCCGTCCATCATCGCCTACATGGAAGACGGCGAAGTGCTGGTGGGCGCTGCCGCCAAGCGTCAGGCCGTGACGAATCCCAAGAACACCCTGTACGGCGTGAAGCGCCTGATCGGTCGCCGCTTCGAGGAGAAGATGGTGCAGAAGGACATCGACATGGTGCCCTACACCATCGTCAAGGCCAAGAACGGCGACGCATGGGTCAAGGTACGCGACAAGGAGATATCCGCACCGGAGATCTCCGCCGAAGTGCTGATGAAGATGAAAAAGACTGCCGAGGACTATCTGGGCGAGTCTGTCACCGAGGCGGTCATCACCGTGCCGGCCTACTTCAACGACAGCCAGCGCCAGGCCACCAAGGACGCCGGGCGCATCGCCGGTCTGGACGTGAAACGCATCATCAACGAGCCGACCGCGGCGGCGCTGGCCTTCGGCCTGGACAAGCAGGAAGGCGACCGCAAGATCGCGGTGTATGACCTGGGCGGCGGCACCTTCGACATCTCCATCATCGACATCGCCGAGATCGAGGGCGAGCACCAGTTCGAAGTGCTGTCCACCAACGGCGACACCTTCCTCGGCGGCGAAGACTTCGACATGCGCGTGATCGAGTTCCTGGTGGATGAATTCAAGAAGGAAAGCGGCATCGACCTGAAGAAGGACATGCTGGCGCTGCAACGCCTGAAGGACGCGGCGGAAAAGGCCAAGATCGAGCTGTCTTCCGCGCAGCAGACCGAAGTAAACCTGCCCTATATCACCGCCGATGCCAGCGGCCCGAAACACCTCGCCGTGAAGATCACCCGCGCCAAGCTGGAAAGCCTGGTCGAGGACCTGATCGCACGCACCATCGAGCCGTGCAAGATCGCGATGAAGGATGCCGGCGTGAGCAACGCCGACATCGCCGACGTGATCCTGGTCGGCGGCCAGACCCGCATGCCCAAGGTGCAGGAGAAGGTTAAGGAATTCTTCGGCAAAGAAGCGCGCAAGGACGTCAACCCGGACGAGGCCGTGGCCGTCGGCGCGGCGATCCAGGGCGGCGTGCTGCAAGGCGAAGTGAAGGACGTGCTGCTGCTGGACGTGACCCCGTTGTCGCTGGGTATCGAGACCATGGGCGGCGTGATGACCAAGCTGATCAAGAAGAACACCACGATCCCGACCAAGGCATCGCAGGTATTCTCCACTGCCGACGACAACCAGAACGCGGTCACCATCCACGTACTGCAAGGCGAGCGCGAGATGTCTTCCGGCAACAAGAGCCTGGGCCAGTTCAACCTGTCCGACATCCCGCCGGCACCGCGCGGCATGCCGCAGATCGAGGTGACCTTCAACATCGACGCCAACGGCATCCTGCATGTGGGCGCGAAGGACAAGGCCACCGGCAAGGAAGCCAACATCACCATCAAGGCCAGTTCCGGTCTGAGCGAGGAAGAGATCCAGCGCATGGTGGCGGATGCCGAAGCGCATGCCGACGAAGACAAGAAGGCGGTGGAACTGGTGACCGCGCGCAATCAGCTCGACGCGCTTATCCACTCCACCAACAAGTCGCTGAAGGAATACGGCGAGCAGCTCACGGCTGACGAGAAGTCTGCCATCGAAGCCGCAGTGAAGGAAGCCGAGGAAGTGGTGAAGGGCGACGACAAGGACGCCATCGAAGCCAAGACCGAAGCACTGGCGACCGCCGCGCAGAAGCTGGGCGAGAAGATGTATGCCGCCGAACAGGCCAAGGCACAAGCCGGCGGCTGCGGCACTTGCGAACCGGGCGAAAGCTGTGCCGATAGCAAGAAGGATGAAGGCGACGTGGTGGATGCCGAGTTCACGGAAGTGAAGGACAAGAAGTAGTCGTTAGTCGCTAGACGTTAGTCGTTAGCTAACCCCTTGGGTTGGCTTTTCGACTAACGACTAGCGATAACAATTCAGCGACCAGTTCGCTTTTCAACTAACGACTAGCGACTAACTACTAACGACTATGTCAAAAAAAGACTACTACGAAGTCCTCGGCGTCAATCGTGACGCCTCCGAGGAAGAGATCAAGAAGGCTTATCGCAAGCTGGCGATGAAGCACCACCCCGACCGCAATCCGGACAACCCGAAGGCGGAGGAACACTTCAAGGAAGCGAAGGAAGCCTACGAGACCCTCTCCGACGGGCAGAAGCGCGCCGCCTACGACCAGTACGGCCACGCCGCTTTCGAGGCGGGTGGCATGGGCGGCGGCGGATTTGGCGGCGCTGGTGCTGCGGGTTTCGATTTCTCCGACATCTTCGGCGACATCTTCGGCGGGGCGCGCGGAGGAGCGGGGCGCAGCAGCGTGCAGCGCGGCGCCGACCTGCGCTACAACATGGAGATCACGCTGGAGCAGGCCGCGCGCGGCACCGAGACGCAGATCCGCATCCCCACCATGGCGGAATGCGAGACCTGCCACGGCTCCGGCGCCAAGCCGGGCACCAGCCCGACCACCTGCACCACCTGCCACGGGCAGGGGCAGGTGCGCATACAGCAGGGCTTCTTCTCGATCCAGCAGACCTGCCCGCGCTGCCACGGCACCGGCAAGATGATCTCCTCGCCATGCAAGGACTGCAACGGCAGCGGACGCATCAAACAGCACAAGACGCTGTCGGTGAAGATCCCGTCAGGCGTGGACAACGACGACCGCATCCGGCTCTCGGGCGAAGGCGAGCACGGCGTCAACGGCGGGCCACCGGGCGACCTGTACGTGGTGATCCACATCAAGCCGCACGCGGTGTTCCAGCGCGACCACAACGACCTGCATTGCGAGATGCCGATCAGCTTCACCACCGCGGCATTGGGCGGCGAGATCGAGATCCCCACACTGGACGGCAAGGCGCTCATCAAAATCCCCGCCGAAACCCAGAGCGGAAAACAGTTCCGCCTGCGCGGCAAGGGCATCAAAGGCGTGCGCAGCACCAGCCACGGCGACCTGCATTGCCACGTCATCGTAGAGACGCCGATCAACCTAACCGACCGCCAGAAGGAATTGCTGCGCGAGTTCGAGGCCATCAACGCGGCCGACAGCGCGCACCACAACCCCCGCGCCAAATCGTGGATGGATAAAGTGAAGGATTTCTTCGCTCAATAGTTCGATCGTAGCCACAAGGCAAAAGACTTCTTCGGTCAATTAAACCGAAGAAGTCTTTTGCTTTACGCTACGGGTTGGGCGCCCTTGCCCGATGGCACCGGGAGCGCTACCCGACATGCCGGAATATCTGCCGATACAGCTCCCGCATGCGCCCAGCCTGCACAGGACCGGTTATGCCACCGTAGCGCGCATCCTCGTAGAGGCGCGTCATCTCCCCGGTCTCGCGCCCCAGATGGCGGTAGTAACAATTGAGCTCGTTCAGATACTCGCGGGTATTTTCACGGCTGCCGCGTTCGATATTCTGCAATTCGAAAAGCCGCACCATGGCCTCGTAACAGATCAACGAGTCCCGCACGCCGCCGCTGCGCGTGCCTGACAGTACCAGACGGAAATAATCGAATCGCGTGCGCAGCCAGGTCACCATCCGCGCTTCACGCATCAATCTCCATAACGCATAGAGCAACGCCAGCACGCCCAGGATGATGAGCATATTGATCACCGTGTCGCGATTCTCCTTGAGCCATTTTTTCAACGACTCCCAAAGATCCACGCAACTCGCGAATACGGGCTTCATCAGTTTTCCCATGCCTTCCGTGAGATCGGCCAGTCCGTTGATCGTGTCGCGCTGCCATTCCGGCATGCCTTTTCTTGCCGCAGCTTTGCGCATCTCCCCTGCCGACGGCCACTCCAGCCCCATGCCGGAACCCGCCGCATTACCGGCGCTGCCCCCACCGCCGCTTCCGCCGGTTTGTCCTCCGGCGCTTCCGCCGGACTGCGCACCGCCACCGCCAAGCTGGGCATCACTGTCACCGATGTTGACGCTACCTGGCAGCCCCCAGCGCCAGGCAAGGGACATCCAGCTGGTTTGGGGAGTGAGCGCATAGAACAGCAGACCCAATACAAGAATCACCGATGTCGCCGCAATGATCGCCGTTCCCTGCGCCCCCACCACCTGCTGCCCCAGACTCTGCCGGTGCAACTCGCCTGCCCTGCGGTTGATCTGCTCCGCCACCAGGGTGAACACCACAGCCGCCACATAAGGAACGAGATAGAACAGCATGGTCCAGTCCGCACGGTAGTGCGAGGCGGCGAACAACACCATCACCAGCGAGATGAGCAGGCTCATGTGCAGATGGCGGCGCGTGGTGGTGACGCAGTTGTATGCCACCTGCAACATCGCCAGCATGTACAGGCCGGCACGCGGAAAGCCCCACATCGGAATGAAGATCACCACGGAGATCAGCGCGCCGAAGATCAGCGAATTGCGCATCCAGCGCCTGCCCTTTTCATCGGCCTCGCCATTCTGGCGCCAGCCCGCGCGCAGCGTGATGGCGAACGCGCAAGCCCACAACAGGACTTCGGTGCTGAAACCGCCGTACTGGATATCGAGAAAAGCGTTGCATGCCACTGCCAGAACCTGTGCGGCGAACAGGCCAAGATAGGCGGGCAGATAGCGCAGCGGCGGGCTCATGGATTGAACACACTCAACAGATCGTCGCCCTTGCGGATGGTCAGAGAGACGATGCCCAGATCGAGCAGGCCCGCCCAGGGCGATGCGCCCGCGCCGGACGGCGGCGCCTTCTCATCGAGGAACGATCCCCGCTCGAATTCGATCGCCAGCACATTGGCGCCGCGTGCGCGCAGCAAGGCGATGGCCTGCACCGTGGCAGAAACGCGCGCTTCCGGTTCGGACAGGAACACCACCACCGTCTGTCCGTAGCGGCAATGCATGGCGACATCCTGCAAGACTTTGGCATACGGTATCGCCCCGTCAGCATCCACCACGGCCAGCGCGTCGAGCATGCTGCGGAAGTGCGCCTCACCTGAGCCGATGCCGACGGCAAGACTGCGCCCACCTTCCCCGCTCATACGGACCTGCATGCCGTTGCCGCAAGCGTAGCGCCCAATGGAAGCCGCGATGCGGACCGCGTACTCAAAGCTGGAATGCTTGCCCTTGCCGACGTTCGCATCGGCCGACATATCCGGCACGAGGTACAGGGAAGCGGAAGCGAGCGGCTCGAACTCCTTCACCATCAACTCGTTCAGGCGCGCCGTGGTCGGCCAGTGCACATGGCGCGGATTGTCGCCGCGACGGTATTCGCGCAGGCCGGAGAATTCCGCCGCACCCGCGCCCTCCGGCAGCAGGAAACCGCCGCGATGGATCTCGCTGGGCGTGCCGGATAGCGGCAATGCCACGATGGCAAACACATCCGGATAGATGGTCAGCGTCTGTACCCCGCCGTTCTTCTGCTGGCGCGCCTCGATCAGACCGAGCGGAAAAGCGGAAGCCAGCCCGACCGGGCCGAGCCGATAGAAGCCGCGCTTCTCGCACAGCAGCGGCACATCGAAACTGCGCGTCGAATTGCCGCCGATATAGGCGACCACGCCCAGCACCTTCTCGGCAGCGTCATCCCCCCGCGCCGCGCCAACGAAGGGCAGATGATCCACCGCCTCCACCATGAAGCGCGGCAACCAGCCCTGATTGCGCACCGTCACATTGAAATGGATGGTCTCGCCTTCCTCGGCGCGTTCCGGTCCGGTCCGCGTCACCGACAGCCGTTTGATCAGCCAGTGCGGCCAGGCGAACCCGGTGACCAGCGTCGCCAGCAACAGCGCCGCGATCGCCCAGGGCAACGCCTGTTCCCGGTTGATCGCCGCGGCATAGGCCACCAGCGTGAGACCGACCAGCACCAGCGGCTTGAGGTGACGCGGATTCCATGCGGGCAGGTTCAGACTCATCGGTGATCCCGTGCTTTTGTTTACCGCCTCACACCGGCGGCGTCACCTGATCCAGCACCTCTTTCAGGATCAGGTGCGCCGTCTTGCCCAGCGCGGCAGCCTGCGGGCGCACGATGAGGCGGTGCTCCAGCACCGGACCGGCCATATGCTTGACCATGTCCGGCGTGACGTAATCGCG
>MGWS01000026.1:0-90747 GCA_001801105.1 Gallionellales bacterium GWA2_60_18 | reverse complement strand
TGGCGGGTGGCGGCGGTGATGCGGGCGATGTATTCGGCCACGTCGGGATTGATATGGACCTGCTTCACCGTCTCGCGCACCGCCAGTATCTCCGCTTCCGTGGTCACCGCCTGCAGCTTCTCGATGGGATGCACCAGTGCCTGCGCGTCCAGTATCTTCACCTCTTCTTCCAGCGTGGGATAACCGACGCTGAGCCGCACGAAGAAACGGTCGAGCTGGGCTTCCGGCAACACATGCGTGCCGGCCATATCGATGGGGTTCTGCGTGGCCAGCACCATGAACAGCGGCGGCAGGTCGTAGGTCGTGCCGTCCACGCTGACGCGGAACTCCTCCATGCATTCCAGCAACGCGGATTGCGCGCGCGGCGTGGCGCGGTTGATCTCGTCGGCCAGCAGGATATGCGTGAACACCGGCCCCGGACGAAACTCGAAATCGGCGGTCTTCTGGTTGTAGATGGGCACGCCGGAGATATCCGAAGGCAGCAGGTCGGGCGTGCATTGCAGGCGCTTCATATCGACCGCCACCGAGCGGGCCAGCGCGCGGGCCAGCATGGTCTTGCCGGTGCCCGGCACGTCTTCCAGCAGCACGTGGCCGCGACAGAGCATGGAGATGACGGCCAGTTCGATCACCGGGCGTTTGCCGACGATGACCCTCTCGACGTTATCGATCAGATTCTGGATGGATTGCATAATCGTTGTCCGGGAAAAATCCAGTTCGCTTAATACCACCGGATAACACTTCCCGGCAACCGGATAGATTGCCTAGATAATTACTGCGACCGGACGGCCCGCCGATATCGTTGAACAAGCGATTCAAGCCCCGGAAAACGACGACGCCCCTGAACGGGGCGTCGTTTCGCATTGAACAACAATTATTTGCTGCCAAACACCTCGCGCAGGAACACCGCCGTCTGCTGCCATGAATCCTTGTCGGCGGTGGCATCGTAGGCCAGCGGCAGGTTGAACTTCCGCCCCAGTTCATCCGCGTCAGGATTGGTGAAGCTGTGCTTCACGCCGGGATAGGTGACCACGCGGTAATCTGCTCTGGCGTTGTCCATTTCCTGTTTGAACGCGGCAACCTTGTCCGCGCCGATCATCGCATCGTCCTCGCCGGTGAACGAAACGACGCGCGCCTTGACCTTGCCGGGCTGTGCCGGGGTGTCGGTACTCAGCGCACCGTGGAAGCTCGCCACGCCCTTCAGGTTCGCGCCGGTGCGCGCCATGTGCAGCACCACGCCGCCGCCAAAGCAGTAGCCGATCGCCGCCAGGTTCTTGCCGTCCACGGTCTGCTGTTTGCGCAACAGTTTCATGCCCGCCTCGAAGCGCCGCTCGGCCATCGGCAGGTTCTTGCTCACCTCGGCGGCGAACTTGCCCGCCTCATCGGGGTGGTTGGCCTGCTTGCCGTCGCCGTACATATCCACCGCCAGCGCGGTATAGCCCTGTTCCGCCAGCATGTCGGCGCGCTTGCGCGCATAGGCGTTGTGGCCCCACCACTCATGCACCACCAGCACCGCCGGGCGCTTGCCCTTGATGGCATCGTCCCAGGCGATATAGCCCTTGAGCGTGACGCCGTCCGCCTGATAACTGACCTCCTTGCCCTGCACCGCAGCCTGCGCCGCAGGGAGCAACAACCAGCATAACGAAATCAACACTGCGATCTTTTTCATGATTACCTCCGTTGAATTGGGATAATTTATTTGAACTGAGCCACCGTTGTGGGAGTCCGATTCATCGAACGATTCAGAAGGTACACATCGCGCAATAAATTGCGCTCCCACAAGAAAAGCTACCCGCTACACCGTCACCAGATAAACCCCGCACAGCGCGATGCCCGCGCCGGCGAAACGGACCAGCCGCTCGCGCGCCAGCCGTTGCATGCCCAGCCCGAAGCCGATCCCGGCGAGATGCAACGACGCCGTGGCCAGCATGAACCCCAGCGCGTAGCCGATGCCGGAAGCGTTCTCCGGCATCTCGGCGCCATGCGCATGCCCGTGCCACAGCGCGAACAGCCCGACCATGCTGCTGCCCAGCCAGAGCGGCAGGCGCACTGCCGCAGCGATCAGCACACCGAGCAACAGCACCGACAACACGATACCCGGCTCGACGAACGGCAGGCCGATATCCAGCAGCGGCAACATCCCGCCCAGCGTCATCACGCCGACGAAGGTGAGCGGCACAGCCCACAGCGCGCGCCCGCCCGTCTGCGCTGCCCACAATCCCACCGCCAGCATCGCGCAGAGGTGATCGAGCCCGCCTAACGGATGCGCGAGGCCGTGCATGAAACCGCCGACATCGCCTGTTCCGGTATGCGCGCAGGCGACGGACGGCAGCAGCAATGCCGCCGCTGCTCCGAGCGAACCAGCCAGACGCCTCATGTTCAAACGATCCCCGACTGCACCGGATAACGCACGTAGAACACTTCCTTGCCTTGCTTGCCGATACGTTCCAACAATTGCTCGGTGAGCTTGTCGTCGAGGATGAACTCGACCTTCACCGCCAGCTCGCCGGCCAGCTCGAAGAAGGTCTCCTCCATCAGCCGGTCGTGGCGGCCGTATCCGGCGATGGCGCGGAACACCGAACCGCCGTGGATGCCGAGTTCGCGTGCCTCCTTCAGCACCCATTCGTAGAACGGTATCCCGGTGTGATGTTCCTTCTCGTCGATGTAAAAGATCAGTGCGTTCATCATTGCCCTCCTTGTAACCACTTGACGGTCTGTATCCCCATTACGGTCATCAGTAACGAGCCGCCCAGATGTGCCGCGATGATGCCGGCACCCCATGCATACTGCCCACGCAGCAACAGCGTGACAGTCTCCGCAGAAAAAGTCGAAAAGGTCGTCAGCCCGCCGAGGAATCCGGTGATGATGAACAGCCGCCACTCGGGCGAGAAACCGGGATGTTGCAGGAAGAACGCGATCGCCATCCCGATCAGGTAGCCGCCGACCAGATTGGCCGACAAGGTGCCGAGAGGCATATCCGGCAGCAGCGGATTGAGCCACAGCCCGAAGCCCCAGCGCAGCCATGCGCCGAGCGCCGCACCGAGTCCGATGGCGAGGAACGAATAGATCAACATGCAGGCATTCTACCCGACCACGCGTACCGGCGCGAAGCCGCCGCCCGGCGTGCGAAAATTGGTGGTCTGCCCTTGGTACAACCGCGCGGCGACGAGCTGGATGTTGCCGTCGTACACATAGCAGCGCACGTCACACTTGTACGGCTGCGCCTCGTTTCCTTCCGCGCAGACCATGCGCTCGCCCGGCGCCGCCATGCGCTGCGCCACGTAGCCGCCCTGCATGATCTCGTCGAATACGCGCCGCGTGAGCTTCGGCCCGCTGTAGCTGCCCTTGCTGCCGTAGCCGCTGTTGGGTTTGAAGAACCACTGTTTGCGCTCCGCCCACCAGTGCGCTTGGTCTGCCGCTTCGACCAGCCGCGTCTGCGGCACGCCCGCCAACAGGACGGCGATATCCGCTTCGGTCACGCCCAGCGTGCGTAGCGTCACCGCATCGCTCAGGCGCGCCAGATTGCGCTTGTCGGCATAGCGCGCGTAGTGCGCGGGGTCGGGCGTCAGCACCACAGCGTCATCCAGATACGCCTGCCGCAGCACGGGATGCCGTTGCAGCGAAAAATCGGTCAGACGGTTGTACAGCAGATCGATCTTCTGCCCGTCGAGATATAGCGCGTCGCCGCGCGTATGCAGCGCGGCGGGATCGGCGATATGCGCCGCGATGCCGACGCGCTCGAACATGCGCTGCGCCAGCAGGAACTCGGGATACAGATACTGCGCCTCCGGCAGCTCGTCCACGATGGCAACGACCCCGAGCGGCGCATCGCCGCGCGCCAGCCGCCACTCGTTGCGGAACATGGCGAGGAAGCGCTGCTCCAGCCCCGCCTCGGCGACCGCCTCGCCCTGCAGCCCCGCGTCGCGCTGGCTGTCGATCAGCAGCGCATTGAGAAACGCCCCGCCCGCATTGGTATTGATCTCGATCAGATGCGCGCCCTGCGCGTTGAGATGGAAGTCGTAACCGTAGAACACACCCTTGGCGGAATGCTGCTCCCACTCCCTACTCCCAACTATCCACTCTCCACCCCTCACTACCCGCTCCACCGCCGAGATCACCGCGCGCATCTGGCGCAACTGCGCCGCGTCGATGAACACCGCCACATCGGCGAACAGATGCTGGCAACGCTCCGTCACCAGCCCATGCCACAACACGCCCTGCGTCAGCATCGCATGCTGCAGCGCGGCGCGGTCCACCATCGCTGCATGGCAATCGCCGTTCAAGTTGGCAACGAGGGTATCAGTCACAATGACTCAAAAATTCCGGCGGCGCCCATGCCCGTGCCGATGCACATCGTCACCATGCCGTACTTCTGCTTGCGGCGGCGCAGGCCGTGCAGCAGCGTCGCGGTGCGGATCGCGCCGGTCGCGCCGAGCGGATGACCGAGCGCGATGGCGCCGCCGAGCGGATTGACGATGGCCGGGTCGAGACCGACATCGTTGATGACCGCCAGCGACTGCGCGGCGAACGCCTCGTTCAGCTCGATCCAGCCCATGTCCTGCAAACTCAAGCCCACCTGCTTCAACACGCGCGGAATCGCCTCTTTCGGGCCTATGCCCATGATCTCCGGCGGCACGCCCGCCACCGAGAAACCGAGGAACTTGCCGATAGGCGTAAGGTTATAGCGCTTCAACGCGGATTCGGAACAGAGCAGCACCGCACCCGCGCCGTCCGACATCTGCGAACTGTTGCCCGCCGTCACCGACCCCCGCTGCGCGAACACCGGCCTGAGTTTCGCCAGCGCCTCCAGCGAAGTGTCCGCGCGCGGACCTTCATCCTGCATCGCCTCGCGCACCTTCGTCTTCACATCACGGCTACCCATGTCCGGCACATGCTCGGCGATGCGATACGGCGTGATCTCGTCGGCGAACTCGCCGTTATTGATCGCCGCGATGGCGCGCTGGTGGCTTTGCAACGCGAACGCATCCTGCGCCTCGCGCGACACCTTCCAGCGCTCTGCCACCTTCTCGGCGGTGATGCCCATGCCGTAGGCGATGGCGACGTTCTCATCGTGCGCGAATATCTCCGGATTGAACGCCACCTTGTTGCCCATCATCGGGATCATGCTCATACTCTCCACGCCCGCCGCGATCATCACCTCCGCCTCGCCAAGCCGGATGCGATCCGCCGCCAACGCCACTGCCTGCACGCCGGAAGAACAGAAGCGGTTGATCGTCATGCCCGGCACCGTGTTCGGAATACCCGCCAGCAACAGCGCGATGCGCGCCACGTTCATCCCCTGCTCCGCCTCCGGCATCGCGCAGCCCACGATCACATCGCCAACGCTGGCGGGGTCGAGCATTGGTGCCTGCGCCAGCACGCTCCGCAACACATGCGCCAGCAGGTCGTCCGGCCGCATGCTGTGGAACATCCCGCGCGGCGCCTTGCCCACCGGCGTGCGCGTCGCGGCGACGATATAGGCTTCCTGGACTTGTTTGGTCATGGCATATCTCCAATATTTACAGCCCACTCAAAATGGTTGAACGATCGCACAGAATTGCTATCATGCACGCATGAAAAAGAAATCGCTCATCCAGTCTAACCCCTACCTGCGCACGGCGGAGCAATACCGCAAGGCACTGGTAACCAACGTCTCCAGTTCCACGGCAATCGAGACCGGGGCCACAGTCTCTTCAATCGCCAAAACGCTCACCCCCATCAAGACTCCGCAACGCTCCGCTCGATAACTTCGGCGAAGATGCGCTCCATCGGGCGATAATTTCTGTCCAGCCCTGCCCTGACCGCCGCAAAGTAACTTTCTTTCTCCTCGCCTGCGATCAGGCTGAAATCGAGCAACGGCAACCCTGCCTGCAATGCCATCAGTGTAGACAACACCCGCGAGACCCGACCATTTCCCTCGCGAAAAGGATGGATCAGCACCAATTCCACATGCGCCTCGGCCAAGGCGCACAGCACTTCATCCCGAGTTGCGAACTTGCAAGGCGTACAGCGCGACAACACATCTCTTTCATATTCGGCCATCAACGCCGGAACACGCCCGGCAGCCGCAAACATGAAATCGCCCTTGCTCACGTTCACCTGCCGATACTCACCCGCCCAAGCGTAAATGCCTCCCAGCCACACGCGATGAAACTCGCAAATATCGTTTGCCGTAAAACAATGCTCCTCGTCATACATCCTCACCAGACGATCTACCGCCACCACCAGAGCATTGGCCTCGGCAATATCTATTTCGGCAGATGAAGTGATGCCCGGCAGATTCTTCAACACCAGCCCATCCGAACCGAGCTCGAACTGCGCCTCGCTCAAGCCTGAAACATCGTAGCGGTCGTCTGGACTCATTCCTTTGCACCTTCACAAAAATACCGTGGTACGTCCCCTATTACCACCGACATTGTCAGAAATCCTTTTTCAACAACTCTAGATGGGAGTAAACAGCCTGCTCATCTTTTAAAAATCGAAGAAGGAATGCCCGAAGGGTAAGGTTGGATTTGTCTTGATTGCATTCTGCACAGACAAATATCAGGTTCTTGGCTGTTGATTTTCCACCCTTTGAGATCGGATATATATGGTCAAGATGAGCATTGCCGTCATTCAGAACTCCATTGCAATAGGGACAAACAGCCATGACTTGTAGCTGCTTATGAAGATCCTGCCTAAACTTTCGAGCCTGCTTCCTAACCTCCTTTTCTGATGAGGCAAGCCTGGCTTGTAACTCAACGACCTTAGTCTCGTCTTCCTTCTTTCGGCTCTCGGCCTGACTGATGAGCTGATCCAGTTCTTCCCGATTAATTTCCCTGAAGTGAAGCTTAATCTTCGCACCACCAATCGTTAGGTTCGTCTCTCCACGCGGCATTTTGGGCCATTGTTTTTTTGGATATCTAGGGAATTTCGGTTTCTTGGTTAAAACTTC
This sequence comes from Gallionellales bacterium GWA2_60_18, assembly GCA_001801105.1. The sequence continues at coordinate 83,816 of MGWS01000026.1, read as the reverse complement.
TTCGATTGCATTCTCAACTTTAACAGCCTTATTGATTAGGCCTTCTGCTTGTGAGCGACGGTATCTCTGTCTTTTATATTCGACGTGATCAAAGACTAATCCACCGATCACGCCCACCTTGCATGAAGATAGTGCGTCATCAATTCTCTTTTGAAGATCACGTAGAGTGGTTAGGTGGACACGATCCCAGTCAGCTTCAGCCTTTGCTATTTCCAAATTTTTTTGATGAACATCTCTGTTGAATGTATCTGTTGCCGTCAATTCGATTTCATATGCCTGTTGTTTCAACAGATACGCATCGTAACTACGGCGAATCTTTAACAGGTCTTTTAGAGCAAAGCCTTTTATGCTCTTTGCTTTAGGCACTTTGCTCTTATATGGCGGGAATGCCATGTGACTCATTTCCTACTCCGTTCAAACCGATGCAGTCTGTCGTGTTTTTATAAAGTGGATATCAAACATTAAAACTGTGCGGCGCAAACGAAGCGCAGCGTAGTTTACGTCCGAATGATCGCCTTATTAACGCAACCCATTGAGGTACGCCAGGAACTCCGCACTTCTTTCTACAGCTTCATCTCTGCTCCTGTAAGTACCTTTTTGAAAAATCTTTGATAGTTGGTCATTTGGGATATCGTTGAAGTACTCGATAACCATAAATTTCTGCCACGCGGCGTCGAACTCCTTTCTTTCCCACCATAGCAGTACTGCACTGATCGTTGCTTGTGCCTCCCATAGCTGCGGATAACGATCATGGAATATCAATGATGGCTTTCCTTGATCCGGTTCCCACCAGCTCTTAAAACCGAGTGGATATACCAAGGCAATCATATTCTCTACAGCTTCGATTTTTCGATTTCTATAATTAATTATTATAGTGACACCCGCACCGATCAAAGCGCCTAGGAATCCGGAAGTAATATTGGTTAGAAATGTCTCCATGATGTCCTTTTGATAGTGTTAGGGAAGGTCTGATTAAGTCCTCATTCGTCATTCCGGCGAAGGCCGGAATCCAGTGTTTTCAATAAACTGGACACCGGCCTTCGCCGGTGTGACGGACTTAATCAGACCTTCCTTAGTCCTGCAAGTCGGGTTAGGCGCGTTTTTTTGCACCGCAACCCGACCTACAAAAGTATTTCAATTCCGCAACGGCTTCCCATTCTTCAGCATATGCTCAATCCGCGCCTGCGTCTTCTCGGTCGCCAGCAGCTCCATGAAGTTGCGCCGTTCCAGATCGAGCAGCCATTCTTCGTCCACCAGGCTGCCCGCGTCCACGTCGCCGCCGCACATCGTTTCGGCGATGCGGCAGCCGATGTCGTAGTCGTGTTCGGAGATGAAGCCGCCTTCGCGCATGTTGATCATCGCGGCCTTGAGGGTGGCGATGCCGGTGCGACCGGCGACGGCGATGCGGTGCGGGTGCAGCGGCGGACGGTAGGCGGTGGCGTTGAGGGCTTTGGCTTCTTCCTTCGCCACGTGCAGCAACTCGAATTTATTCATCACAATGCGGTCGGACGGTCTGAGGTAGCCCATCTCTCTTGCCAGTTCGGCGCTCTTGGCGACTTCGCCCATGGCGATCTGCTGGAAATATTTGCGCAGGAAGGGGAACACGTCCACGCGGTTGTCGTTGGCGAAGCGTTGCGCCTCGGCGGCGGCGCGCATTGCCATCTCCTTGCAGCCGCCGCCGGCGGGCAGCAGGCCGACGCCGACTTCGACCAGGCCGATGTAGGTTTCCAGCGTGGCGACCACCCTCGAACAATGGATGGAAAATTCGCAGCCGCCGCCGAGTGCGAGGCCATCCACGGCGGCGATGGTGGGCACCTGTGCGTAGCGCAGGCGTTGCGACACCTGCTGGAACTTGGCGACCACGGCTTCGACGTGCGGCACGTTGCCGGTGGCGGCGTTGAACACGTCGCCCAGCCCGCCGCCGCCCGCGACGGTGTATTTGACGCGCGTCACCGCGCCCTTGAGCTTGTCCAGCAGGCCGGAGGAGGCATCTTCCTGCATGCCCTGCATCGCTTGCAGCAGGTCCGCACCCGCCGAGAACGGCGGCTCGCTCTGCCACAGGATGAGCGCGCTGAAGTGTGCCTCGGCCTCGTCCACCGCGCGCAGGATGCCGTCCAGCACCTCGTTGCTGATGGTGTGCATCTTGGTTTTGAAGCTGAGGATGGCGATGCCGTCGCCCATGTGCCACATGCGGATGGCGTCGTTTTCGAATACCGTTTCGCCGTAGTGGCGTTGTTCGCCGAGCAGGGCATCGGGGAAGAGTTGGCGGTGGTAGACGGGAAGAGTGGAGCGGGGTTGATAACACCCCAAATCCCCCCTGCCCCCCTTTTGCAAAGGGGGGTTCAAATCATCTACGCTTTGATCTTCCACTCCCCCCTTCGACGAAGGGGGGTTGGGGGGGATTTGAAGTGCTGGGGCGAAGGAGCCCTGCGCGGTGTGGACTCCGATGCGATCAGGGTCGGTGACCCAGGCGGGCAGCGGCGTGTCCGCCATCGCCTTGCCGGCGGCGATGTCGGCGGTGATCCAGCCCGCGACTTGCTGCCAGCCTGCCGCCTGCCATATCTCGAACGGGCCGTTGTCCCAGCCGAAGCCCCAGCGCACGGCGAGGTCGAGGTCGCGCGCGTTGTCGGCGATGTGTTCGAGTTGCAGCGCGCAGTAGTGGAACACGTCGCGGAACACCGCCCACAGGAATTGCGCCTGCGGATGCTGGCTGGCGTGCAGCCCGGCGAGTTTTTTTGACCAGTCGCGTTCGCGCAGGATGTCTTTCACGCCATCATCCACCTTGGCCTCGGACAGGCGGTATTCCTTGCTGTGCAGGTCGAGGACGTGGATGTCCTTGCCGATTTTCTGGTAGATGCCGCGTTTGGTCTTCTGCCCCAGCGAACCCTGGTCGACGAGGTAGTTGAACCAGCTCGGCAGCTCAAAGTGTTGATGCCACGGGTCGTCGGTGAGGTTCTCGCGCATGGTGTTGACCACGTGCGCGAACACATCGAGGCCGACCACGTCCAGCGTGCGGAACGTCGCGCTCTTGGGGCGACCGAGGTAGCGCCCGGTGAGCGCGTCCACCAGATCGAAGCCGAGGTTGTATGCCGCCGCGTGGTGTTTGGTGGCGAGCATGGAGAACACGCCGATGCGGTTGGCGACGAAGTTGGGCGTGTCCTTGGCGCGCACCACGCCCTTGCCCAGCGTGGAGACGAGGAAGGTTTCGAGCTGATCGAGCAGCGGCGCTTCGGTCGCTGCGCACGGGATCAGCTCGACCAGATGCATGTAGCGCGGCGGGTTGAAGAAGTGGATGCCGCAGAAGCGGTGGCGCAGATTCTCCGGAAAGGCTTCGGCCAGTTTGTTGATGGACAGGCCGGAGGTGTTGCTGGCGAAGATGGCGTGTTTGCCCACGAACGGCGCGACCTTGCGATACAGGTCGGACTTCCAGTCCATGCGCTCGGCGATGGCCTCGATGATCAGGTCGCATTCGCGCAGTTTTTCCAGATGCTGTTCATAGTTGGCGGGCTGGATGAAGGTGATCTTCGCGGGCGATGCGGCGGGCGCAGGGTCAAGCTTCTTCAGGTTGTCCAGCGCCTTGCACACGTTGCCATTCGGGTCGCCTTCTTTGGCGGGCAATTCAAATAACAGTGTCTCGACATTGGCGTTGACCAGATGCGCGGCAATCTGCGCGCCCATCACCCCTGCGCCGAGCACGGCGACTTTGCGGATCTGAAAATTTGCGTTCATAACGGCTCCATAAACCCGGAAGATTTCAACTTGCAGTGCGACCGGGAGCGCCGACGAGGACGTCGGCGCTCCCATTACCCTTCTTGCGGCACCACACGCGGCTTGCGGTCGTCGTCCACCGCCACATAGGTCAGCGTCGCCTCCGTCACTTTGACGCAGGTCGGCTCAGCCGGGTCGCGCTGCGCATACACCTCGACATTGACGGTGATCGAGGTGCGCCCTACCTTGACGATGGTCGCATAGAAACTCACGATGTCGCCCATGAACAACGGTTGCTTGAACACGAACGAGTTAACCGCCACCGTCACCACCTTGCCCCTGGCGCGGTGCAGCGCCGGGATGCAGCCGGCGATGTCCACCTGCCCCATGATCCAGCCGCCGAACACGTCGCCGCCGAAATTGCAGTCGGACGGCATCGCCACCACGCGCAGGGTCGGCTGGCGCTGCGGCAGTGTGGTCGTTATCGGCTTATCCTTATCCATTCCTTCAATGCCTCTCATAGAATGCTTCGATCTCTTGCGCAAAGCGGGCATAAACCTTGGGACGCATCAGCTTCAGCGTCGGGGTCAGCAGGCCGTTGTCCACGCTCCACGGCTCGGTCAGCAGCAGCACGCGGCGCACGTTGGCATAGCCGGGGAAATCGCGCAGGTTGAGCGCGATGCGCTTCAGCACGCGGGATTCGACGCGGCTATCGTGCAGCGATTCCGGCATATCCGGGCGGATGCCGACCTCGGCGGCGAAGCGTTTCCACTCGTCCGGATTGAGCACCACCAGCGCGGCCAGATAGGGGCGCGCCTCGCCGATCAGCATCGCCTGATCGAACAACGGGTCGCGCAGGATGGCGTGTTCCATGTCGAGCGGCGGCACCTTTTCGCCGTTCGACATGACGATGATCTCCTTGGTGCGACCGGTGATGTAGATGTGCCCGGTATCGGAGATGCGCACCACGTCGCCGGTGTTGAGCCAGCCGTCGGAGTCGATGATCGCGCGCGTCGCCGCCGGGTTGTTCCAGTAGCCCAGCATCACGTTCGGACCCCGCACCAGCAGTTCGCCCTGCTCTCCCCTGCGCACCTCGATGCCGCTGATCGGCAGCCCCACGCTGTCCGGATAATTGTTGTCGAGCCGGTTCGCGCTGATCACCGGGCTGGTCTCGGTCAGGCCATAGCCCTGTATCACCGGCAGCCCCAGACCGATGAACATGCGCGATATCTCCGGCGGCAATGCCGCGCCGCCGCTCAATGCCACGCGCAACCTGCCGCCGAGATGGTTGAGCACCTTCTGCGCGACCAGCTTATGCAGCAGCGGCCACAGCAGGAACGAGGCATTCCACGGGCCGCGCCCCTGCTGGTGCAGGAAGCGCGCCCAGCCGGTCTCCACGGTGAAGTGGAACAGCTTGCGCTTGAGCGGTGTGCTTTCCCGCAGCGCGGTCTGCACCGTGCCGTAGATGCGTTCATAGATGCGCGGCACCGAGATCAGCAGGGTCGGGTGGATGGTGCGCAGGTCTTCCGACAATTGCGGGATGGAGCGCGCGAACGCGACCGTGGCACCCGCCATCACCGTCAGGTAATAACCGGCAGTGCGCTCGAAGGTGTGCGACAACGGCAGGAACGACAACAGCAGGTCGTCCCGGCTGACCGGGAAGAATTCCAGACAGGCATGCGCGTTGATCAGCATGTTGGCGTGGCTCAGCATCACGCCCTTGGGCTTGCCGGTGGTGCCGGAGGTATAGATGATGCTCGCCAGCGTGTCCGCAGAAATCGAATAAGGTTTTTCTCGTTCGCTTCCTCTCCCGCTTGCGGGAGAGGATTGAGGAGAGGGTATTGAGGGCTGCAACACGGCGTTTTCCGGCAGGAATTCCTGCATGCATACCAGGCGCGGTTCGGCGGCATCGCGCACCTCGTCAAGGCTGACGAAGCGCACCATACCTGCCATCTGGTCGCGCACGGTGCGCAACGCCTGCCACTGCTCGGCGCTCTCGAACACCAGCACCTTCACATCGGCATCGTTGACGATGTAGGCGATGTTGTCCGGGCGATCCACGGTATATAGCGGCACCACCACCAACCCCAGCGACATCGCCGCCTGATCGACCCGCATCCAGCACGGGCAGTTGCGCAACATGATGGCGACGCGGTCGCCGCGCTGCAATCCCAGCGATGCCAGCGCCGCCTGCCAGCGCGCCGTCTCGCGCTCCATCTCGCGCCAGGTGATGTCGTGCCATGCGTCGCGCTCGAAAAAGCGGTAGGCAGTCTTGTCCGGCGAACGGCGCACGCGCTCCACGAACAGGCCATGCAGCGTGCCGGCCTGTTGCGGGGTGATCACATCCTCGTTGCTGTGTTGCATCCTTAACCCCCCTCCCTCTGGATGAAACAATTATTCCGGTAGGGTGGGCACAAAAAGGCGTGCCCACCCTACGTGGCTCATTTGCCCGCCGCCAGCTCTGCCGGGGCGAAATCGTCCACCATGATGACCTTGCGCCGCAGCGCGTAGTCGCGTTGCAATTGCAACGACTGTTCCGCCGAGATGATGCCCGCGTCGCGCGCTTCGGCGATGCGTGCCAGTTCGTCCATCGCCTTCAGCTTGCCCGCCTTGCGCGCCTCTTCCAGCTTCGCCTGCAACGGCTCGCAGGCCAGCGTGCTCGACAGCGCCGATTCCAGCGCGCCCAGCGCATCCTGCTCGTCGCGTGACAGATACATGTCGGCAGTCAGGCGGTCGCGTGTGCCACCGGGCTGCATCAGCAGCGTGGCGATCCGGTGGCCGAGGCGGTCGGAGGGCGGTGCCATGCGCAGCCCGAGCGGGAAGATCAACACGCGCAGCAGCCAGCGCGCCGGCATGTTGGGGAAATTGCGGATCGCGCCGTCCAGCGCCTGTTCCATGCGGTGCAGGGCATCCTGCATCGCCCAATGCAACAGCGGCAGGTCTTCGACCGGGCAGCCATCGTCCTCGAAACGCTTCAGCGTCGCGGAACACAGGTACAGCATGCTCAGCACATCGCCCAGCCGCCCGGAAATTTTCTCGTGCCGCTTCAGCGAGCCGCCCAGCGCCGCCATCGCCACGTCCGCGCTCAGGGCGAACGCGGCGGAGAAGCGCGTCAGCATCCGGTAGTAACGGCGCGTCTCGCCGTCGCGCGGCACATGCGCGCCGCGCCCGCCGGTCAGGCCGAACACGAAGCTGCGCGCCGCGTTGCTGATAGCGAAAGCAATGTGTCCGGCCAGCGCCTCATCGAAGCTGCGTGCGGCACTGGCGCGATTCTGGTCGTGTGCCGCCGCAATCTCTTTCAGCACCCAGGGATGGGAGCGGATCGCGCCCTGGCCGAAGATCATCAGCGTGCGCGTCAGGATATTCGCGCCTTCCACGGTGATGCCAATGGGCGTCTGCTGATAGGCGCGCCCCAGATAATTGTCCGGGCCGAGGCAGATGCCCTTGCCGCCGTGCACGTCCATCGCGTCGTTGATGACGCTGCGCCCGCGCTCGGTGGCGTGATATTTCACGATGGCGGAGATCACCGACGGCTTCTCGCCCAGATCCACCGCCAGCGCGGTAAGGCGGCGTGCCGCGTCGATCATGTAGGTGTGCGCGCCGATGCGTGCCAGCGGCTCTTCCACGCCCTCGAACCTGCCGATGGGCAGGTGGAACTGCTTGCGCACGCGCGCATAGGCGCCGCTGCTGCGCGCCGCCATCTTCATACCGCCGACACTGCTGGCGGGCAGCGAGATCGAACGCCCCGCCGCCAGGCTCTCCATCAGCATGCGCCAGCCCTGGCCCACGCGCGCCGCGCCGCCGATCACATAGTCCAGCGGGATGAACACGCCCTCGCCCTGCGTCGGGCCGTTGAGGAACGCGGAATTGAGCGGGAAGTGGCGGCGCCCGACCAGCACACCGGGCGTAGCGGTGGGGATCAGCGCCAGCGTGATGCCGCACTCCACCTCGCCGCCCAGCAGACGCTCCGGGTCATGCAGCTTGAACGCCAGACCGAGCAGCGTGGCGACCGGCGCCAGCGTGATGTAGCGCTTCTCCCAAGTGAGACGGATACCCAGCACGTCCGGCTGGCCGTTGAATTCGCCGCGGCACACCACGCCGTAGTCGGGGATCGCGCCCGCGTCCGATCCCGCGAACGGGCCGGTCAGCGCGAAGCACGGCACCTCCTGCCCCTTGGCGAGGCGCGGCAGGTAATTGTTCTTCTGTTCGTTGGTACCGTAGTGCAACAACAGCTCGGCGGGACCGAGCGAATTCGGCACCATCACCGTCACCGCCGCCGTGGCGCTGCGCGAGGCGATCTTCGCCACCACCGCCGAATGCGCCTGCGCGGAGAATTCCAGCCCGCCGTAGCGCTTCGGGATGATCATGCCGAAGAAGCCTTTGTCCTTGATGAACTGCCAGACCGCGGGCGGCAGGTCGGCGCGTTTGTGGGTGATGTCCCAGTCGTCCAGCATCGCGCACAACTGCTCGACTTCATTGTCCAGGAAGGCCTGCTCTTCGGGTTTCAGCGAACACTTGGGAAACGCCAGCAGCTTGTTCCAGTCCGGATCGCCGCTGAACAGGTCGCCGTCCCACCACACCGTGCCGGCGTCGATAGCCTCCTGCTCGGTGGCGGATATCTGCGGCATGACCTTGCGGAAGGCCATGAGGACGAGGCTGCTGACCAGCACGCGGCGGATGGCGGGAATGGCGAACAGCAGGAAGAACGCCAGCAGCGCGGCAGACACGACGAGCAGCGCATCATCGGTCATGCGGCTCTGGCTGGCCAGCGCGAACACCGCCACGACCAGCGCCAGCACCCAGCTGGTGAGCGAAGCGCGGAAGAATGCGAGCAAAACGAATGCCGCCAGTATCGCCAGAATGGTTAACGCCATGCCCGTTCCTCCCCGTCTTTGATCTTGTTATGGACTACGGCTGCACCTCCGACACGTTACTGGCGAAGCCAGCCGTTTGCACCCGCAAGGAGTACGCCGGTGGGTACCCGGCAGCTTCGCTGCCACCCTCCCGCTGCGGGAGGAGGTGCGATGCGGCCACTCCCGCATCCGTTGGCTCCGCCGCACCGTGTCGTGGCCGCACTTTAGCGCGAGACGGGGGAGCGCACAACCGCAGCGCGCGACGCGCTATGGCGTTTCCGCGCGCCGGGTCAGCCGTGCGGCGATGAACGTGACAAGCAGCGCCAGCGCCAGCATGCCGAAGGCGATGCCGATCTGGCTCACCCGCTCCGGCGCGATCAGCAGCAGCGCGCCCAGCTCCAGCATCATCGTGCCGGACATCAGCTTCAGCAACCTGCCCCCGCGCTCGGTGAGTTTGTGCGCCCCCAGCGTGCCGGCGAACACCGCGACGATGGCGGCCAGCGGCACGACATAGATCAGGTTGTACAGCGCGAGCCAGGCATGGCGCGCGAAAGGCGAGATGTCTTGCAGCGTCAGCAGGCGCGTATAGACCATGGGGAATCCCGCCGTGCACAACAGCTCGTAGAAGTTCGCGGCGATGGCAAGGAAGACCGTGGCCGCCAGCATCGCCGGCATGCTTTCGGCAGCAAGAATGGCGCGCGTGCGCCGGAAGATGTCCGGCTTCTTCGATTCCAGGATGGACAGCGTGAGCCCCTGCTCGAACCAGAAGAAGTCCTTCACGTTCACCGCCCCGACGAATACCGCCAGCGCGCCCGCCGCCAGCGTCACCCAGCCGAGATGGCCGAACAACTGGAACACGTTGAGCCAGGCCGCCATGAAGGCGAAATACATCAGCCCGGACACGGCCACGAAGATGCCGCCGATGAGCAGCATGCGCGCGCGGCTCTTCTGGTGCGCCATCATCGACAGCAGGAACAGCAGCACGAAAAAGGCGCAGGGATTGAACGCATCCAGCCCGGCCAGCACCAGCGTCAGCACCGGCAGCGAGAGCGTATCCGCATCGAGCGTGCCGAGTAGCGGGACATCGATGCGCGTGCTCGCCGCCGTCTCCTTCGCCGCCACAGGCGGACTCGCCGCCGGCTGACCGGCCAGCACCCGCGCGCGGCAGGCATCGAGGCGGCTCCTCAAGTCGGCGCCGGTAGTATCGTCGCCGCCCCAGCCGACATGCAGCTCGCCGCAGAACACAAAGGCCGGCACGGCGGCGCGCTGATTCGCGCCAGTGCGCTCGAAGATATCGCGGAACAGGCGCGCGCTCGCGGCATCGCGCGAGACCTCGTGCTCATGCAACTCCACCCAGGGCCGCGCCGCAGGGATCGCCGTCACATACGGATGGGCGGCAGTGCAATGCGGACAAGTCAGCGACCAGAAGAAATACAAGCGCACCTGCGGCTGCCCGTCCGGCCCGGCAACGGTCCACGCGTCATCGGCATGCGCCGCCATCGGCACCCACAGCGCCAACAGTAGCCATGCGATAAGTGATTTAAGGTGCGGGTATTTGTTCACGGTGTGTTGACGTAAGGCCGATCGGATTACATGAGGACGGAGCCCCATCCTTTAGATGGTGGCTAAAAGGATCGCTGACATAATTGAATTGGGCAAACATTAGCCTGTTAAGCCATTCAAATCAATCAAGTTAACCAGTGCCCCCTTATCGTTTGTAAGACAAACACCGATGGGAGATTTCCGATCCTCCTATGCGATTATCAGGCAAACACCGACAGCCGCCCCCGCCTGCTAGGCACATCATCTGCCTCAGCCGAACCCGCGCTGCGGATGCCGGCGCGCAAGCGTTGACATCCGCGAACGGGGCCGGCCTTTCTGTCTCACGACTGCCTTGCTGAAAACAACTCCGCCTGCCGCGTGCGACGGTTCGTCAATCCTTGAGAAGGAGTACACCCATGAACAAGATCATGATCGAGATGCCATTGGTCGCAAACTGCATGGTGAACGATTGCGCCTACAACATGAACAGCAACTGCCATGCGCGCGCCATCACCATCGGCGACGCGACCCACCCCTGTTGCGACACCTTCATGAGCGGATCGCAACACACCAAGTCGGTCAGCCGGATCGCCGGCATCGGCGCCTGCAAGACCGGCATCTGCAAGCACAACGAAGACCTGGAGTGCATGGCCGACAGTGTGCAGGTCGGCATGAAGCAGAACGAGGTGAATTGCATGACATTCACTATGCGCTGAACACCGCTTTGCGCACCTTCTGTAGCGCCCGTCCGCTGGCTGCGGATAGGCGCTGTTTTTATTACGTCTCACTGACTGGGAATGGAGTCTAATTGAAATTACTACCGGGGTCGAAGAATGGGACTCCGTCCTCATGTAATACCTGGAACTCCTTAAGCGGCTGCTTCCCGAAGAACTTCCGGACTGCGATCAGCAATAGCGATAAGCGTTTTGGCTGCGCCGCTGGCCCCACGACGACCCGCTCACCTCATACGGTTAATATGCCGAAATATCTGGATATTTCGAGTAGCCGCATGGCATGAAGCCGAACTACCGCATCCGCTCCACCGCCTCTTCCACCCGCTCCACCGCAATGATCTCCATGCCGGGTATCTTCTGCTTGGGCGCGTTGGCTTTGGGGATGATGGCTTGGGTGAAGCCGAGCTTGGCGGCTTCCTTGAGGCGTTCCTGACCGCGCTGCACCGGGCGCACTTCGCCCGCGAGGCCGACTTCGCCGAAGACCACGAGCTTTTCCGGCAGTGGCTGGTTGCGCAGGCTGGACACCATCGCGAGGATCACCGCGAGGTCGGCGCCCGGCTCGGTGATCTTCACGCCGCCCACCGCATTGATGAACACGTCCTGATCGAAGCAGGCGATGCCCGCGTGGCGGTGCAGCACGGCGAGCAGCATGGCGAGGCGGTTCTGTTCCAAACCTAACGATAACCGGCGCGGGCTGGGCGAGTGCGCTTCATCGAGTAGCGCCTGTATCTCAACCAGCAAGGGGCGCGTGCCTTCCTGCGTGACCATCACGCAGGAGCCGGCCACTTGCGCGCCGTGTTGCGACAGGAACAGCGCAGACGGGTTGCTGACTTCGCGCAGGCCCTTCTCGGTCATGGCGAACACGCCGAGTTCGTTCACCGCGCCGAAGCGGTTCTTGAACGCGCGAATCAGGCGGAAGCTGGAGTGGGTATCGCCCTCGAAATACAGCACGGTATCGACGATATGCTCCAGCACGCGCGGCCCGGCCAGCGCGCCTTCCTTGGTGACGTGGCCGACCAGGATGATGGTGACGCCGGCGCTCTTGGCGATGCGCGTGAGCTGCGCGGCGCATTCGCGCACCTGCGCCACCGAGCCGGGCGCGGAGGTGAGCTGCTCGGAATACACGGTCTGGATTGAGTCGATCACCACCACGTCCGGTTTTTCGTGCGCGACGGTGGCCTGAATTTTTTCCAGTTGAATCTCCGGCAGCAGATGCACTTCGCGCGCGTCGAGCGCGAGGCGTTTGGCGCGCAGCGCGATCTGCTGCGCCGATTCTTCGCCGCTGACGTAGAGGACTTTTTTGCTGGCGGAGAGATGCGCCAGCGCCTGCAACAGCAGGGTGGATTTGCCGATGCCGGGGTCGCCGCCGATCAGCACCACGCCGCCCTCGACCAGCCCGCCACCGAGCACGCGGTCGAACTCGGCGATGCCGGTCGGGGTGCGCGATATTTCGCTCGCCTCCACTTCGGCCAGTTGCTGCAACTTGCCGGATGCGGCCAGCGCGCTATAGCGGTTCTTGCCCGCTACGGGTAGCGCATCCGCCACCGACTCGACCAGCGTGTTCCACTCGCCGCAATGCGGGCACTGTCCCTGCCATTTGGGCGATTGCCCGCCGCATTCGGTGCAACTGTAGATCGTCTTTGCTTTTGCCATATTCAACCCTGCGCGGGTTCCTCCCGAAGGGGCAGCTTACCCCAGTTGCCGGGCCGCTGCATCACTGCACCACCCGCCCTGCCTCCAGCCGCAACTGCCGGCCGCATCGTCCCGCCAGCGCCTCGTCGTGGGTCACCAGGATCAACGTCGTGCCTTGCGCGCGGTTGAGTTCCAACATCAGTTCGATGACCTGCGCGCCGGTGGCGGCATCGAGGTTTCCGGTGGGTTCGTCGGCGAACAGGATTTTCGGTCGGGTGACGAAAGCACGGGCGAGCGCGACGCGCTGCTGCTCACCGCCGGACAGGTGCTTGGGCAGGTGGTGCATGCGTTCGCCCAGACCGACCTGACGCAGCGATTCGACGGCGCGCTCGCGCGCATTCGCCTTGCCTTGCAGTTCCAACGGCAGCATCACGTTCTCCAGCGCGTTCAGCGCCGGCAGCAACTGGAACGACTGGAACACGAAGCCCGCCAGTTCGCCGCGCAGCCGGGCGCGGCCGTCCTCGTCCAGCGCGAACAGATCCGCGCCGTTCAGCAGCACGCTGCCGCCGCTCGGCAGGTCCAGCCCGGCGAGCAGGCCGAGCAAGGTGGATTTGCCGGAACCGGACGCACCGAGGATGGCAAGGCTCTCGCCCGTCTCGACCGTGAAACTCACCTGATGCAGGATGGTCAGCGGTTCGCTGCCACTCAATACTTGCTTGCCGAGTTCAACTGCCTGCACAATCGGAGCCATGAGATTCCTGTCCCTGAAGATCGTCCTGCTGGCCGCCGCGCTGTGGCTGCCATGCACCGCACACGCCGCGAACAACATCCTGGTGTTCGGCGACAGTTTATCAGCCGGATACGGCATCCCGGCAGAAAAAAGCTGGCCGGTGCTGCTACAGGAAGAGTTGCAGCGCACGCACCCGAAATACCGCGTGGTCAACGCCAGCATCAGCGGCGAGACCACGCTGGGCGGGCGGCAACGCATCGTCCGGGCGCTGCAACAGCACCGTCCGGCGGTGGTGGTGCTGGCGCTGGGCGCGAACGACGGGCTGCGCGGCTTGGACCTGGCGAGCGCCGAGACCAATCTCGGCGAGATCATCCAGCTCGCAAAGGAAGCGCGCGCACGGGTGCTGCTGGTCGGCATGCGGCTGCCGCCGAACTACGGCGCAAGCTACATCGCGCAATTTGAGGACATGTATACGGAGCTGGCAAAAAGACACCGCGTGCAGCTGCTGCCGTTCCTGCTGGAAGGCGTCGCGCCGGAGCAGTTCCAGCCCGACAACCTGCACCCCACCGCCAAGGCACAACCGCACATCATGCAGAGCGTGCTTAAACAATTGCGGCCATTGCTGCGCTGAACTCATGGCTAACCAACTTTCACAAGAGACCAGCCCCTACCTGTTGCAGCATGCCGGCAACCCGGTGGACTGGCATGCGTGGAACGCCGAATCCCTGCGCATCGCGCGCGAACAGGACAAACCCATCCTGCTATCGATCGGCTATTCGGCCTGCCACTGGTGCCACGTGATGGCGCACGAGTCGTTCGAGGATGCCGAAGTCGCCGCCGTGATGAACCGGCATTTCATCAACATCAAGGTGGATCGCGAGGAGCGCCCCGACCTCGACCATATCTACCAGAACGCACATGCGCTGCTGACGCAGCGCAGCGGCGGCTGGCCGCTGACCATGTTCCTCAGCCCGGATGGCACGCCGTTCTTCGGCGGCACCTATTTCCCGAAACAGGCGCGCTACAACCTGCCCGCCTTTCCCGACCTGCTGCGTCGCGTCGCGCAGGTGTATGCCGAACAGCGCGCGGAGATAACCGCGCAGGGCGGACATCTGCTCGCCGCGCTCGACAGCATGCATCCCGAGAGCGGCGCGGCGGCATTGAACGACGCGCCGCTCGACCTTGCGCTGCGGCAACTGGATGGCAACTTCGATCCGGTCAACGGCGGCTTCGGTACTGCGCCCAAGTTCCTGCACCCGGCGGAACTCGACCTGCTGCTGCGCCGCGGTCGCGCCACCGGCAGCGCGCAGGCGCTGCACATGGCGCGGCACACCCTGCGCCAGATGGCGCGCGGCGGGCTGTACGACCAGCTCGGCGGCGGCTTCTGCCGCTACAGCGTGGACGCGAGCTGGGACATCCCGCATTTCGAGAAGATGCTTTACGACAACGGCCTGCTGCTCGGCCTTTACAGCGCGGCCTGGCAGGACAGCGGCGAGCCGCTGTTCGCGCGCGTGGTCGAACAGACCGCCGCCTGGGTGCTGCGCGAGATGCAAGCGCCGGATGGCGGCTATTACTCTTCGCTGGATGCCGACTCGGAGCACGAGGAAGGCAAGTTCTACCTGTGGCAGCGCGACGAAGTGCGCAGCCTGTTGAACGCGGAGGAATACGCGCTCATCGCGCCGCATTACGGACTGGACGGCGCGCCCAACTTCGAGAACCACGCATGGAATCTGCGCGTCAGCGCTTCTCTCGACGAGATCACCGGGCGCCTGGGCATTTTGCCGGAACAGGCCGAAGCGTTGCTCGATGGCGCAAAGACAAAACTGTTCGCCGCGCGCGAACGGCGCGTGCGCCCCGGCCGCGACGACAAGATACTCGGTGCATGGAACGGCCTGATGATCGCCGGCATGGCGCGCGCCGCACGCGTGTTCGGGCGTCATGACTGGCTGCATTCCGCGCAACGCGCAATGGATTTCGTGCGCGCCACGCTGTGGCGTGACGACAAACTGCTGGCCACGCACAAGGACGGCAAGACCCACCTCAACGCCTATCTGGACGACCACGCCTTCCTGCTGGATGCGGCGCTGGAGTTGCTGCAAGCGGAGTTCCGCACTGCCGATCTGAACTTTGCCGTACAGCTCGCCGACGCCCTGCTGGAGCGCTTCGAGGACAAACAGCAGGGCGGTTTCTTCTTCACCAGCCACGACCACGAGGCGCTGATCCAGCGCAACAAGATCGGCCACGACAATGCCACCCCGTCAGGCAACGGCATCGCGGCACAAGCCTTGCAGCGCCTGGCGCTGCTGACCGGAAACGAGGAATACCGCGCGGCGGCGGAGCGTTGCCTGAGATTGTTCTTCCCGGCGATGCAGCAGTCCGCGATGTCGCACAGCAGCCTGTGCACCGCGCTGGCCGGGAATCTGCAACCGGACGGTCTGCTGGTGATACGCGGCGCCGAGGCGAGGGAGTGGCAGGCGGCCCTGCGCAGACATTACCTGCCCGATGTGATGATCGTGGTACTGGATGCAGACGCGACCGACCTGCCGGAAGCGCTCGACAAGCCGCTACGGGAGCAGACCAGCGCGTGGCTGTGCAAGGGCACGCAGTGCCTGCCGCCGGTCAACGATCTGGATGAATTGCTCGCAGGAGCGGCGGGAGCCGCGATAAATCGCTGATCGCGCCTGCCGGCGCTCCTACCTATACAGCAATCAGCGCAGCGCCACGCCGCCCTGAGCGGAATAGCCCAGCGCGCTCGCCACGCCCGCGCCGAAGCGCTTCGCCAGACGTTCGCCGAAGCTTTCCTTCATGGTGTAGTCCACGATCTTTTCGGCCTTGATCACGTCGCGCGCCACCGATTCGACGCTGCCGAAGCCGTCCGCCAGACCCAGCTCCACGCCGCGCTGGCCGTTCCACACCAGACCGCTGAAGGTGTCGGGCGTTTCCTTGAGACGCGCGCCGCGCCCCTGTTTCACCACGTCGATGAACTGCTGGTGGATCTCGGTCAGCATCTGTTTGGTGTAGGCGACCTGTTCCGGGTTCTGCGGCGAGAACGGGTCGAGGAAGCCCTTGTTCTCGCCTGCGGTGAGCAGGCGCCGCTCGACGCCGAGCTTCTCCATCGTGCCGGTGAAACCGAAACCGTCCATCAGCACGCCGATGGAGCCGATCAGGCTGGCCTTGTCCACGAATATCTTGTCGGCCGCCGCCGCCACGTAATAGCCGCCGGAAGCGCAGATGTCATCGACCACCACATGCAGTTGGATCTGCGGATACTGGGCGCGCAGGCGGCGGATCTCGTCGTTGATCTGGCCGGCCTGTACCGGGCTGCCGCCGGGACTATTGATGCGCAGGATCACGCCCTGCGTGTTCTTGTCCTTGAACGCGTCCTGCAGGCTGGGGATCAGAAAATCCGCGCCTGCCGGGCTGTCCGCCGCGATCACGCCCTGCATGTCCACCAGCGCGGTATGCTTGCCGCTGCCTAGCACCGGCTCCTTCTGCCCGAACCAGCCCATGAAGATGAACAACAGGATGAACAGATAGCCGAAGGTCAACACCTTGAAGAAGATGCCCCAGTGCCGCGCGCGGCGCTGCTCCTGGATGGCGGACATCGCCAGTTTTTCCAGCACACCGCGTTCCCAATTGTTGTCCGGCTCTGACATTGCAACTCCTTAAAACGATCCATGTAGGGTGGGCACGTTTTGTGTACCCACCGTTCTCTCGCGTGGGCACACAAAACGTGCCCACCCTACGACTCAAGCATTGGCCTTCAGCCACTCGCGCAATGCCGCGAAATCGTCTACCAGCGCGAGCGGCGCAAGTTCCAGCAACTGTTCCGGCGGATGGGCACCGTGCCCGATGGCCACCATGTCCACGCCGGCATTCTGCGCCAACAGCACGTCATGCGTGGTGTCGCCTATCATCAGCGTGCGCCCGGGTTCGGACTCCAGCTCTTCCATCAGTTCCAGCAGCATGGCCGGGTGCGGTTTGGAAAAGGTCCGGTCGGCGGTGCGCGTGGCGTGGAAGTACTGTTTCAAGCCGGTGGCTTCGAGCGAGCGCGCCAGTCCGTTGCAGCTCTTGCCGGTCGCCACGCCCAGCCGGTAACCGTCCGCATGCAGCGCCATTATCGTCTCGCGCACGCCGTCGAACAACGGTATCTCGCCATCCTGCACCAGAAAGTGATAACGGTAGCGCGCCACCAGCGCTTCGTACATCGACTCCGGCGCGCTCGGCACGGCATGGCGCAACGCCTCGCTCAGGCCGAGGCCGATCACATGGCGCGCCGTTTCGCCGTCCGGCACCGGCAGGTCGAGGTCGCGGCACGCCGCCTGGATCGAGCCCGAGATCACCGCCGTGGAATCCATCAGGGTGCCGTCCCAGTCGAACACGATCAGATCGTAGCGCTTGCCCATCATCATTTCCGCAAAAAAAGAGGCGCGGATATTACCATTGCCTATGACACAATGCGCGCCATGCAAACGATATCGACCACCCACTGGCTGCTGTACTGCCGCCCCGGCTTCGAACAGGACTGCGCGCAGGAAGCGCTGCGCCAGGCACGGCTACAAAAGCCGGTCATCGCCGAACAGCCCCCTATCGTCGCCGACAGCGGCTATGTCGTCGTCGTGCTCAACGAG
Organism: Gallionellales bacterium GWA2_60_18; assembly: GCA_001801105.1. The sequence continues at coordinate 65,986 of MGWS01000026.1, read as the reverse complement.
CAATCGCTGCACTACCGTGAGCTGATCTTCGCGCGCCAGTTGATCCGGTTGCATTACATCATCGAGGAACTGTCGGAGCGCGACCGCCTCACGCCGCTGGTCGATGCCATCACCGCATTGCCGGGTACCTTCGGCACGCTGTGGCTGGAAGTACCGGACACCAACGACGGTAAAACGCTGTCGGCCTTCACGCGCCGCTTTCAGCCGCTGCTGGAGGAGCCGCTGCGCGCACAAGGCAAATTGCCCGAGGACACTCAAGACGCGAACCGGAAACTGCCGCGCCTGCATGTGTTCTTCCCGGACAAATCCATCGCGCTGATCGGCAGCAGCGATCCATACAACAGCGCGCCCTGGCACATGGGCATCCTGAGACAAAGCATGCCCGCCGAAGCGCCGAGCCGCTCCACGCTGAAGCTGGCAGAGGCGATCGAGGTGTTCATGGATAAGAGCGAGCAGACACGATTACTGCGCCAGGGCATGACCGCGGTCGATCTCGGCGCCGCGCCCGGCGGCTGGACCTGGCAACTGGTCAAGCGCGGCATCCGCGTCACGGCGGTAGACAACGGCCCGATGAAAGGCGTGCTGGCGAAGCATCCGCTGGTGCAGCACCTGAAGCAGGATGGCTTCAAATACGCGCCGCGCAAGGCGGTGGACTGGCTGGTATGCGACATGGTGGAGAAACCTGCCAAGGTCGGCGCGCTGATCGGCAACTGGTTCGCCGCCGGCTACGCGAAACACGCCATCTTCAACCTCAAGCTGCCGATGAAACAGCGCCTCGCGGCAGTGGACGGCGCGCTGAACGGCATCCGCACGCAACTGGACGAAGAAGGCATCAACTACCGGATGCAGGCGAAACAGCTCTACCACGACCGTGAGGAAGTGACGGTGTTTCTGGTGCGCACCAAAGGCTGAGCAAAAAGGCCTCCAGCGATGGAGGCCTTTGTTCATGGTGCATCAACTTCACATCTGCCTGAACTGCTTGGCCAATTTAAGGCTCTGTCCTTGATAGTTCGAACTGATGTCTTGCCCGTACAGAAGCTCTGGACGAGCTGCCATACGCTCATAGCGAAGCCATCCGACCGTCTGCCCATGCTCGAGCAGGAACGGTACCTCGTGTGAGCGCACCTCCAGAACTCCCCTGCTACTCCCCGCTTTATTCAACTTGGCATCCCAACCGAATCCGGGATCAAAAAAACCGGCATAGTGAACGCGGAACTCGCCGGCGCGGGTATCGTACGGCAACATCTCCGCCGCATATTCCGGGGGCACTGCGATCGCTTCCTTCGTCATGAGGATATAGAACTCGTCAGGATCCAGTATCAACGAAGACGTTTTGTGAAAACGGATAGGCTCCCAGAAATCCAGCGGGTCGTAATCGCGCCTTTCCAGGTCGATGCGTCTGGCATGTTTCTTCGAACGATAGCCGATGATTTCGTCCTCCTTGCCGGAACCTTTCAAATCCACGGTAAAAGGCAGCATCCCTGTTCTGATCGATCGCGCGTTTGTCTCGTGATCGCTGGAATCGACGATCTGGCCTTCGTTGAGAAGTTTTTTCCAGTCTGCATTCGACATGGATTTTGCATCATCTCCCCGTGAGCGACGGAATCTGAGCTGGTTCAATCGGGTTCCCGTTTTTGCCACTATACTGAAACTCCGTGGCGCAACTTCTATGAAGAGCTCGCCTTTATAACCCTCGCATACCTGGTCAAAACTGGTAGCGCCATCGGCGATCAGACGCGTCAAAATATCCAGCCTGCCGGTTGAACTCTTCGGATTGGCGAAGGCAGTCACATCACTTTTCAGATTAATGGATTCCAGAAGGGGGATGACATATATGCGCCCCTTTTCGAGAACTGCACCTTTGCTGAGGTCAATCTTGAAGTCGGCAAACCGCTCATCCAACTGCTTCATTTTCTCGAGCACTTTCACTCCCTTGCCGGGAAGAAAGCTCGTGTCTACGGGGTAAGCGTAATCACCGAGGCGCAGGTCTATGCTGGCGGGCTGGACTTGGTCATGATCAAGCGGCATCAGCATCGTTTTGATCTCGCCACTATCCAGCATCTTCTCAATCGTCTGGCTCGGAAGGATTCCGGTAAAGTCGCCCTCGCGCTTCGAGGCTGTCAAACCAGGATGGGCTGCTAAATCATTTTTTGTCATTACCTCATTCATCGGATTTACTCTTTTGCACCCTGTCTTGATGTCATCGTATCAGTATCGCCTTGTTCCATTCCGTGCAGCAATCCAACGAACAAGACGCCTCGTCTTTATCAATGTCTTTACCGGCACAATTATAAAACCATAAGGGAATACCTCGCAGAACAATCGGGAGCCGCCATAATCAGCGCGCCTTCCCCGAGGAGAATTCCGCCAGTCTGGCCAGCAGCCGCTCCAGCGCCCGATTGGCGGCACGCACGCCACCATAGGCATCTTCGCTCTCGCATCTCTCAGTCTCGTCGAATTCCGCCGTAGCGATCACCCGCTGCGTGGCGGTGTCGATCAGTTGCGCGCCCAACGTGAAACGCACTTCGCTCGGCTTCACGGTGAAATCCTGCTGCAAGCGGATAAGTTCGGTATCCAGACGCAACCTGGCCGCTACGCCGGAGGGGGACGACACCACCGCCTGGAACGCGCCGGAGCGCTCCAGCGTCTGAACGATCAGCGGCGCCAGCATGCGCGCCGGCGTGTCCGCCCAGCGGTTGCGCGCATAGGCATCGAGTTCGTGCGCCTGGCTCACCCAGATCATCCGGGTGGTGTCGAAACCGGCGCGGGCGCGCGGCATGCTGACCGTGAGCACGACATCGTGCTTGGCCACCGCGACGGGATGGGCCGGCACCATCCCGGCTTCCAGCAGGTAAATATTGTCCGGCGCGGGCGGCGCGGGCAATACCGAACAGCCGCCGAGTAGCGCGAGGAGCGCTGCGGCGGGAATCAGCGCGGTGAGCCGCGCATACCATATCGTGTCGTTATATCTCATGGGATAGCTTCCGTTATCGAATGTCATTCGCCCGGCCCGCGTTTCACGTTTTCCCTGCCTTGCAACAGCATGCCGGGGTTGCGCTCCAGCGCTTCGCTGAAACGGCGCAACGAGGCGGTCAATTCGCGCAGTTCGGCGATCGCCTGACGCGCTTCCGGCAGGGTCTCGGCGCGCACGCTGGCGACGGTGTCCGCAGTACTCGTCCCGGCACGCGCGGTCTCGTTCGCCATGCGGTCGAAGGCATCGGCGCTGAGCTGGAGGCGGCGCAGCAGTTGCGGCAACTCGGCGCCCGCGAGCGCGCCGGACAGCCGTTCCAGATTGAACAGGGTGCGGCGCAATGCGGCACGGTTCTCCTGATCCAGCAGGGCGTTGATGTTCTCGCTGCTGCGGTTGAGGTTGGTGAGCAGCGCGGTGACCGCGGTATCCAGGCGCAGCATCAGCGACGGCCCGGTGCGGATCACCGGATACGCCGCATCCGACCCGGCCTTGAGCGGTGGCGAGTCGCGGCTGCCGCCGGAGAGGTCGACATGGGCGATGCCGGTCAAGCCCTGCACTTGCAGCACAGCCACCGTGTCCTGCTTCACCGGCGTGCCGCGTTCGATATCCAGCGTCAGTTGCACCAGTTCGACGTTGCCTGGCGCGAGCGAGATGTCGCGCACCCCGCCGACCTGCACGCCGCGATAGCGCACCGGCGCATCCGGACTCAGGCCGGACACCGATTCGCTCATGTAGACCAGATAGGTGTCGTAGGTCTTGCCGTAGCTCTTGCCGCCGGACAGCCACAGCACGCCGCCGATCAGCAGCGCGCCGAGTATCAGCACGAACAGTCCGACCACTGTGAGATTTACTTTCGATTCCATGCCTGCTCCAATGCCCCCCGCCCGCGCGGGCCGTGAAAATATTCGCGTATCAGCGCATCATCCGAGCGCGCCAGTTCCTGCATCGTGCCTTCTCCCAGAATACGCCCTTCTCCCAGCACCGCAACCCGATCCGCCACGCGCCATAGCAGGTCGAGATCGTGCGTGACCATCATGATGGTGAGGCCGAGCGCATCGCGCAGATGGCGCACCAGTTCGTCGATGCCGGCGGCACTCAACGGGTCGAGCCCGGCGGTCGGCTCGTCCAGCAGCAGCAGTTCCGGATCGAGCGCCAGCGCGCGCGCCAGCGCCGCGCGCTTGCGCATGCCGCCGGAGAGTTCACTCGGGTATTTCTGCCCGGCATCGGGCGGCAGGCCGGCGAGTGCGATCTTGAGGGCGGCGATCTCGCCGGCCAGCGCCGCTTCGAGGCCGGTGTGCTCGCGGATCACCATGGCGACGTTCTCCGTCACGGTGAGCGAACTGAACAGCGCGCCGCGCTCGAACATCACGCCCCAGCGGCGCCGGAACGGCAGCGCCTGTTCGTCGGACAGCCCGATCACCTCGCTGCCGAACACCCGGATCGAACCAGACACAGGCGGTTGCAGCATGATGATCTCGCGCAGCATGGTCGACTTGCCGCAGCCGCTGCCGCCGACCAGCGCGAATATCTCGCCGCGCCGCACCGTCAGGCTCACGTCGCGGTGCACGACCGCGTCGCCGAAACTTGTGTTCAGGTCGCGTATCTCGATGACGGCGGTATTCATATATCCAGCCAACTGAACGCGATAGAGAACAGCGCATCGACCAGGATCACCAGGAAGATGGACTGCACCACGCTGCGGGTGGTCTGCTGCCCGACGCTCTCGGCGCTGCCGTTCACCTGGAAGCCCTGATAGCAGCCCACCAGCGCGATGATCACCGCGAACACCGGCGCTTTGCCGACGCCGATCAGGAACGAGGTCAGGCTGACCGCATCGCCGAGACGGTCGATGAAGGTGGTGTAGCCGACGTCGAGTTGGGCGCGCGCCATCACCATGCCGCCGAGCACGCCCATGATGTCGGTATAGACGGTCAGCAACGGCAGCGCGATCACCAGCGCGATCACCTTGGGCAGCACCAGCAGGTCGAGCGGGCCGATGCCGATGGTGCGCAGCGCGTCGACCTCTTCGGTCACCTTCATAGTGCCGATCTGCGCCGCATAGGCCGAACCTGAACGTCCGGCGATGATGATGGCGGTGATCAGCGGCGAGAGCTCGCGCACCATCGACAACCCGACCAGGTCGGCGATGTAGATGTTGGCGCCGACGCGGCTCAACTGCTCCGCCCCCTGATAGGCGATGACGATGCCGAGCAGGAATGCGAGCAGGCCGGTGATCGGCAGCGCCGCAACGCCGGTAGTTTGCAGGTTATACAGGATGGATCTCCAGCGGATGCGCCGCGGATACGCCAGCGCGCGCAGCAGCGCAGCCGCGCTGGCTCCCAGAAAGGACAGCAGACCGAGCGCGCCGCGCAGACTCTCCCATGCATTGCCGCCGATGCGTTGCAGGAAGCCGGACACGGGCGGCGGCGCAGTGGCGGCGGACGCCGTGCGGGTGGCGATCAGGCGCAGCAGCGCCTCGAATTCGGGGCGCAGACCGGTGAAGCGCACGACATGCCCGCCCAGCTCCAGTTCGTGCCGAGTGCGGTGCAGCAACCAGGCTCCCGAGGTATCCAGCGCGGTGATGGCTTGCGCATCGATCAGCAACTCGTCCCCGTCCGGCGGCATCGCCTTCAGGGTCGCGTCGATGCGGGCTTCAATCTGCGCCGCCGAAGGCAACAGCCACTCGCCGCTGCAACGCAGTTCGCGCGTGGTCGCGCCGGGAGAAATATCCGCAGCCGGCAGCGATGCAGTGGAAAGGGGCGTGATCGGTGCGTTAAACATCCTGATGGCGATAGCGGATTGGGATACGGTATGGCGCTACACCATGCTATGTCGCACGCTATCCGCTGTCAAATGGGGTGCGCTGCACAGCGCGTGAGGACGTGGCCTGCTGCGAACAAGAGCGGGATCAGGCTTCCTCGTCGATATGCTCGACGACATCTCCCTCGCGCAGGTTGTGATGGCGGCGGTCGGCGCCGGAGCGCAGGTCGATCAGTGCCGGCTGGTGGCTGACGCGGCGGCAGGCCTTGCGCCGTTCCTCCATAAGTTCACGGTGCACCTGCCGGATAAGTTCGGCAACACGCGGCTCATGCGGATGCTGCCGCACGCTGACCGCGACCCCTCCCTCGCCTGCGGATACCGGGCTAACCGCACGGGTTCTGTCTAGCCGTTTTACCCCGCGTTGATCGATGTAACCCGCTGCGGGCTGGATGCTGGAAACGTAGCGCATGATGACCTCCTTGGCTCTGCCGGCGTCTTGTTTGTGTTATCGGCAGATACAAGGGAAAGGTTTAGCGCAATCATCGGCTTGTTGCGGCTGCGGCATCCAGCCGCGCAACAAAAGACTCCAGTTCCGGCGCCAGCGGCGCGGTGATGATCAGCGCTTCGCCGCTCAGCGGGTGGTTGAACGCGATGGAATGCGCGTGCAGGAACATGCGTTTCAGCCCCTGTTTCGCCAGTTCCTTGTTGCGCGCGAAGTCGCCGTATTTGTCGTCGCCCGCGATGGGGAAGCCGAGGTGGGCAAGGTGGACGCGTATCTGGTGGGTGCGCCCGGTCTTGAGTTCGGCTTCGAGCAGGCTGAACCCCGGCCAGTTCTTTTGCAGGGTGAAGACGGTATGCGCCGCCTGCCCGTCCTCGCGCACCATCACGCGCTTTTCGCCCTGCGGCGTGTCGAACTTGTGCAGCGGCAGCTTGACGTGCTGGCGCGCGTTGTGCCATTGCCCCAGCACCAGCGTGAAATAGCGCTTGTCGCTGTTGCCCTCGCGCATGATCTCGTGCAACCCGGTCAGCGCCGAACGCTTCTTGGCCAGCAGCAGCACCCCGGAGGTCTCGCGGTCAAGCCGGTGCACCAGTTCGAGGAACTTCGCCTGCGGACGCGCGCGGCGCATCTGTTCGATCACCCCGAAGCTCACCCCGCTGCCGCCGTGCACCGCCGTCCCGGCCGGCTTGTTGACCGCCAGCAGCGCGTCGTCCTCGTACAGGATGGGGAATTCCAGCGCCGGGATGTATTCAACCTCGGGCCTTTCCGCCACGCGGATCGGCGGGATGCGCAGCAGGTCGCCCAGTTGCAGGCGGTAGGTCTGGTCCACGCGCTTCTTGTTCACCCGCACTTCGCCGCGCAAAATGCGGTAAATGTGGCTCTTGGGCACGCCTTTCAGGTGTTTGAACAGGAAATTGTCGATGCGCTGCGACTCGCCGTTTTCATCTATTTCCAGAAAAGTGACGGATTCTTTGCTTAAACCATTCATTTTGAATATACTTCGCCACTCGCGCGTTTGGGTAACCGGGTAAGTTTGGAATGAACTTCCTGCCGGATTCAATCTCTGGCACAAGCGACGGCTCATGATGCCGCCACCCCTACCAGCCGCAGCCCGGTTAATATCGCTCACCGGAACCAGCAGCGATAGTAATTGAATTACGCGCTCAAAGCACCTGTGGATTTCCGTGACGCGCCTACGCTGCGTCACCCAGACAATTTAAGACAAGCTACTGACAGAGAACCGATTTTGACCAACCGTTTGCACAAACCATCCATGTTTGCACGATTGCTCCTCTCGCACGCCTGATCGCGTGTAGCTTGGCCTCGCCCGTGTCTGAGCGCGGGAGACAACGATATGAAACGCATGCTATTCAATGCGACGCAGCCGGAAGAACTCCGCGTCGCCATTGTCGACGGTCAGAAACTCATCGACCTGGACATTGAAACCGCCGGTAAAGAGCAACGCAAGAGCAACATCTACAAGGCCGTCATCACCCGCCTGGAGCCCAGCCTCGAAGCCTGCTTCGTCGAATATGGCGGCACCCGCCACGGCTTTCTGCCGTTCAAAGAAGTTTCCCCGCAGTATTACCAGCCCGGTTGCGGCAGCCGCCCCTCCATCAAGGAAGCGCTGCGCGAAGGCCAGGAACTGCTGGTGCAGGTGGAAAAAGACGAGCGCGGCAACAAGGGCGCGGCGCTGACCACCTATATCAGCCTGGCCGGGCGCTACATCGTGCTGATGCCGAACAACCCGAACGGCGGCGGCGTATCGCGCCGCATCGAGGGCGAGGAACGCGACGAGCTGCGCGAGGTACTGTCGCAGGTGGAAGTGCCGCGCGGCATGAGCATCATCGCCCGCACCGCCGGCATCGGCCGCAACAAGGAAGAGTTGCAGTGGGACCTGGACTACCTCAAACAATTGTGGGACGCGATCGAAGGCGCGGCGCGCGATGAGAAGGCCCCGTCGCTGATCTATCTGGAAAGCAGCCTGGTGGTGCGCGCCATCCGCGACTACTTCAACCCGGAGATCGGCGAGATCCTGATCGACACCGAGGACGTATACCAGCAGGCGCTGGCGTTCATGAGCACGGTGATGCCGGACAACGTCGACCGCATCAAGCGCTACGTGGATGACGTGCCGCTGTTCTCGCGCTTCCAGATCGAGCACCAGATCGAATCCGCGCACTCCCGCGAGATACGCCTGCCTTCCGGCGGCGCCATCGTGATCGACCACACCGAGGCGCTGACCGCGATCGACATCAACTCGGCACGCGCGACCAAGGGTGGCGACATCGAGACCACCGCGCTCAACACCAACCTCGAGGCGGCCGAAGAGATCGCCCGCCAGTTGCGCCTGCGCGACCTCGGCGGCCTGATCGTGATCGACTTCATCGACATGGAGAACGCCCGCAACCAGCGCGCTGTGGAAGACCGCCTGCGCGACTCGCTGCACTACGACCGCGCCCGCGTGCAGACCTCCAAGATCTCGCGCTTCGGCCTGCTCGAACTGTCGCGCCAGCGCCTGCAACCCAGCCTGGGCGAGAGCAACTACATGACCTGCCCGCGTTGCAACGGCGTCGGCCACATCCGTGGCACCGAATCTTCCGCTTTGCACATCCTGCGCATCATTCAGGAAGAAGCGATGAAGGAAAGCAGCGCCGCGATCCACGTGCAGGTGCCGGTGGATGTCGCCACCTTCCTGCTCAACGAGAAGCGCGCCGACATCCATCGCATCGAGTCGCGCCTGCGGGTATCGGTGATACTGATCCCCAACCCCTATCTGGAAACGCCCAACTACAACATCAACCGCCTGCGTCAGGACGACCTGACCGAGGAGATGCTGCAAGCAAGCTACAAGCTGGTGGAAAAACCGAGCGAAGAGATCGCGTCCGGCGCCGCCACGCAGGAACAGCAGAAGGCCGCGCGCGCGCAAGCCGTGGTACAGGGCATCACCCCGGTGCAGCCTGCCCCGATGAAGGCCGAGGAAGAAAAACCATCCCTCATCGGCAAGCTGTTCGGCTGGTTCAAGAAGCTGGGCGAAGAAGAACAACCCAAGGCCCGACCGGCAGCTGGCGCATCACGCGGCAATCAGCGCCGCGAGCGCGGCGAACGCAGCGAAGGTGGCAAGCGCCGCGAACGCGGAGACCGGGCCGAACGCGGTGAAGGCGGCAAGCGCCGCGACCGCAACGAAGCCCGTGGCGGCGAAAAGCAGGCACAGGCCGAACCCCGTCCGCAAGAGCAACGCGAGCCGCGTGAGGCACGCCAGCCCAAGCAGCCGCGCCCACCGCGCGCACCGGCAGAATCTGCGCAAAGGACGCAGGCCGGCAAACCTTCCGTCGCTTCCTCTGCCGAGGTCGAAGAAAATCAGGCCGGCGCAACGACCGAGCAGACTGCGGAAAACGGTACCCGCGAAGGCGGTCGCCGCCGCGGTCGCCGTGGCGGACAGCGCGAACGCCAGCGCCGCGAAAACGCGCCGCAAGATGCCGAAACTTCGGCCACGGATGGCGAAGCCGGCGTTGCGGTGCAGGCTGCCGCACCCGCAGCAGTCGCACCGGCCAGCCCCAAGCCATCCGAATACATCGCCTACCCCGAAGGCTATGTGCCGCCGCAGAAGCCGACCGAGCATATCGCCTACCCGTCCACCCCGACGCCGGCGGCAAGCCTCGCACCGGCTGTAGCGGCTGTACCGGTCGCAGCGGTCGCTCCGAAACCTGTCGCGGCAAGCGCACCGGTGGCAGCGGCGAGCGGCAAGGGACTGATCCAGATCGAGACCGATCCGGGCAAGTTCAACACCGTCGTGAGCGCCCCGTCCAGCCATACGGAGCAACCCGCACCGCGCCGCCGTCAACGTCAGCGCGAGGTGTATGCGGAAAACGAACCGCTGGTGCAGATCGAGACGCAACGCCCGCAGGCATAGTTCTCAGGCCTGGGCAACAAAACAAAAGCCGCACGACTTTCACGTCGTGCGGCTTTTTTGTTTGGGCAGTCATTGGCCCGGCCTTTTGCTTACGACAGCTTGCGGCGCTCCATTACATTGTCAGAACCGCTCTTTATTCAGCCCCACGGATTCACCCAGTGACATGGGCGATTTCCTGCTATATAGTAAGGGCAATTTGGACAAGCAGATATGTGAACTTCCTATCTCAAACGACCATGAACTTACTTGAAAAAATACTCGGCCCAAAGTCGAAATACGACAAAAGCCTGCCTTATACATATGAGGCCAGAGTTCATATCTTTGGAGGAGGCGATGAATATAACTCCTACTTCTCTGACACGATCTGCGGCTTGGTGGAACATTTGCACCGGAGCGGCATATCACCCGATGAAGCGCATCTCTTCGAGATCTATCAGAAACAGGAATTCCCGATAGACGCAAAGCTGTTTGTCACGCCGGATAACCAGTGGCTGTTCAAACCGGATATATGCCGTTCGTTCGAGAAGCATTACAAAGGACATATACAGGACAACACTTGCTCATTCAAAGACCGGAATGGCAAAGGCAGCGGCCCCTGATGCGGTTTTAATGCTCTAGAAAAAGTTGTTTCAAGTCGCGATGACTGAGTATCGCGGCTGTGGCTGTCCGGTTATGGCACGAAGCCGCCACGAGAGATCAGCCGCGCTCGAGATGCCTTTGGCGAATATGTTGCAGCAGTCCTTCCGCCGCGTCCTCCACCATATCCAGCACCCGCTCGAAGCCGTCAGCGCCACCATAGTAGGGATCGGGCACTTCGCGTTCGGCGTGGTGGCGAGCGTATTCGAGGAACAGTTGGGGATTGCCGCCAACCGGTTGCGCAAGACGTTGCAGGATGGCGAGATTCCCCTCGTCCATCGCCAGCACATAGTCGAAGCGTTCAAAATCCTTCACTTCCACCTGGCGCCCGCGCAATCCGCCCATGTTGTAACCGCGCTGCTGCGCGGCGCGCCGGGCGCGCGCATCCGGCGGGTCGCCGATGTGGTAGTCGTGCGTTCCGGCAGAATCGATCAGGATGTTTTCCGAAAGGCCGGCATTCTCGACGTAATGGCGGAACACCGCCTCGGCGGTGGGCGAACGGCAGATGTTGCCCATGCAGACGAACAGCACGCCGACTTTTCCGTCTCCCGCCTTCATCGCCGCAAACGCCCAGAACGCCCCGGTCAGCGGGGCCGCCTGAACAGCGCCGGCATCGGCCTGGCGGACGGCTTGGCCGCCGGCGCTTCCGGCTGCGGTTGCGCGGGCGCGGTGCTGACGCCCGGCTCGTAGGGCTTGTCGAACCAGGCGTCGTGGCTGCGTTTTACCGCTGCAGGCGGTCGCGGCGCATGACTGCGCTCCTCGTGCCGCTCGGTCCGTTGATGCCGCGCCGGATGCGCCGGCAGGTTGGCGGTTTCTTTCCTGATCTCACACTTGATGAGCTTTTCGATCTCTTTCAGGTATCTTTCCTCTTCCGGCGCCACCAGCGAGATCGCCGTGCCGGATGCGCCGGCGCGCCCGGTGCGCCCGATGCGGTGCACGTAATCCTCCGGCGCGTGCGGGATCTCGTAGTTGATCACCATCGGCAGCTGGTCGATATCCAAGCCGCGTGCCGCGACATCGGTAGCGACCAGTGTCGATATCTTTCCGCTCTTGAATGCATCCAGCGCCTGGATGCGTTCCAGCTGGCTCTTGTCGCCGTGGATGGCGTCGGCAGCCAGGCCGTCGCGCTGCAATTGCCGCGAGAGACGGCTGGCGGTGAGTTTAGTCTTGGTGAACACGATGGCCTGTGTGGCATCGCTGCCGCGCAGCAATTGCACCAGCAGCGCATGCTTGTCCACCTGCTCGACCATGTAGGCTTTTTGCGTGACGTTCTCGGCGGTGGCATTGCTGCGCGCGACCTCGAGGAGCGTCGGGTAGATCAGGAAGTCTTCCGACAATTTCTTGATCTCGTCCGAGAACGTGGCCGAGAACATCAGGCTCTGCCGTATCCTCGGCAGCAGCGCGAGGATGCGCTTCAGGTCGGGCATGAAGCCCATGTCCAGCATGCGGTCCGCCTCATCCAGCACCAGCATCTGCACCTGGTTCAACTGCACCGTCTTCTGCTCGATGTGGTCCAGCAAACGCCCCGGTGTCGCCACCAATATCTCCACGCCGGTCTTCAGGTGCGGCGTCTGTGTCTTGATATCCACTCCGCCGAACACCACCAGCGAACGCAGCTTGGTGTATTTCGCGTAGGCCTTGACGCTGGCTTCCACCTGGATCGCCAGCTCGCGCGTCGGCACTAGGATCAGCGCCCGCACCGGATGGCGCGCCGGCGAGGTATTGGTGCTGGCGTGCGGCAGCAGCTTTTGCAGCATGGGCAGCGCGAAGGCCGCGGTCTTGCCGGTGCCCGTCTGCGCGCCCGCCATCAGGTCCTGGCCTTCCAGCACCAGCGGAATGGCCTGGGCCTGTATCGGGGTCGGGATGGTGTATCCGGCTTCGGTCAGCGTCCGGAGGATCTCAGGCGCCAGGTTCAGGCTGGCAAAACTGGCAGTGTTCAATGTACTCGTCTCGGTATGTTCGATTCAGAGGCGGCATTATACGCCGTAGCGCCGGGCATCCCTACAGCGGCGAAAGCAGCACGCTCTCGCGCAGCTTCCTCAATTCGTCGCGCAGTTGCGCGGCCTTTTCGAATTCCAGGTTGCGCGCGGCTTGCAGCATCTCCTTCTCCAGCCGCGCGATCTCCTTCGATACTTCCTTCTCGCTCATCGCCAGATACTTCGCCTGGGTCTGCGCCGCCTTCAGCGCCTTGCGCCCGGCGTCCATGTCATATTCGGTGTCGATGATGTCCTTGATACGCTTGACGATGGACTGCGGCGTGATGCCGTGCGCTTCGTTATGCGCGATCTGCTTGGCGCGACGGCGCCCGGTCTCGTCGATAGCGCGGCGCATCGAGTCGGTGATGCGGTCGGCATACAGGATGGCGGTGCCGTGCAGGTGGCGCGCGGCGCGGCCTATGGTCTGGATCAGCGAGCGCTCGGAGCGCAGGAAGCCTTCCTTGTCCGCGTCGAGGATCGCGACCAGCGACACCTCGGGGATATCCAGCCCCTCGCGCAACAAGTTGATGCCGACCAGCACGTCGAACACGCCGAGGCGCAGGTCGCGGATGATCTCGACGCGCTCCACGGTCTCGATGTCGGAATGCAGGTAGCGCACCTTGATGCCGTGCTCGGAAAAGTATTCGGTCAACTGCTCGGACATGCGCTTGGTCAGCGTGGTGACCAGCACCCGTTCGCCCGCGTTGGTGCGCAAAGTCACTTCCGACATCAGGTCGTCCACCTGATTGGCGGCGGGCCGCACCTCGATCATCGGATCGACCAGACCGGTCGGGCGTACCACCTGCTCCACCACCTGTCCGGTATGTTCGGCCTCGTAGGTGGACGGCGTGGCGGAGACGAACACGGTCTGGCGCATCACCTTCTCGAACTCGTCGAAACGCAACGGGCGGTTGTCCAGCGCGGACGGCAGGCGAAAACCGTAGTTAACCAGATTTTCTTTTCTCGCGCGGTCGCCCTTGTACATGCCGCCGATCTGCGGGATGGTGACGTGGCTCTCATCGATGATCATCAGCGCGTTCGGCGGCAGGTAGTCCATCAGCGTCGGCGGCGCCGCGCCATTCGGACGCCCCGACAAATGCCGCGAGTAGTTCTCGATGCCTTTGGTGAAGCCGATCTCGGCTAGCATCTCCAAGTCGTGGCGGGTGCGCTGCTCGATGCGCTGCGCCTCCACCAGCTTGCCCTCTTTCTGGAAGAAGGCGATGCGCTCGGCCAGCTCGACCTTGATGGTCTCGATGGCCTTCAAAGTCGTCGCGCGCGGCGTGACGTAATGGCTGGAGGGATACACGGTGTAGCGCGGCACGCGGGTCTGGATGTGCCCGGTGAGCGGATCGAACAGCGCCAGCGATTCCACCTCGTCGTCGAATAGCGTGACCCGCACCGCGTTCTCGCTGCTCTCGGCCGGGAAGATGTCGATCACATCGCCGCGCACGCGGAAGTGGCTGCGATTGAAGTCGATATCGTTACGTTCGTACTGTATCGCCACCAGGCGCTGGATCACATCGCGCTGCGTCACCTTCTCGTGCTCGCGCAGGTGCAGGATCATGCCGTGGTAATCCACCGGGTCGCCGATACCGTAGATCGCCGAGACGGTGGCGACGATCACGCAGTCCTGCCGTTCCAGCATCGACTTGGTAGCGGACAGTCGCATCTGCTCGATCTGCTCGTTGATGCTGGAATCCTTCTCGATATACACGTCGCGCGACGGCACATAGGCCTCGGGCTGGTAGTAGTCGTAGTAGGAGACGAAATACTCCACCGCGTTCTCGGGGAAGAAATCGCGCAACTCGGAATACAGCTGCGCCGCCAGCGTCTTGTTCGGCGCCATCACGATGGCCGGCCGCCCGGTGCGCGCGATCACGTTGGCCATGGTGAAGGTCTTGCCGGAGCCGGTCACCCCCAGCAGCGTCTGATAGGCGAGTCCGTCCTCGATGCCCTCCACCAGCTGCGCGATGGCCGTGGGCTGGTCGCCCGCCGGTTCGAACGGCTGGTGCAGGAGGTAAGGGCTGTCTGGGAAAGTCTGGATGTTCATGGGTGGGCGCGTATTGTACGGGGAAAATGATATTTTCCGGCTTTACCCTCGCCGATTCACTCTTTTTGCGGGGCGGGTATAATCCGCGCCAACGTTAAAACCACAAGGAAAAATCGTGTCTCTCTCCACCCGCGTACAGGCCATCAAACCCTCCCCCACCCTCGCCGTCACTGCCCGTGCGGCAAAACTGAAAGCCGAAGGCAAGGACATCATCGGGCTGGGCGCCGGCGAACCGGATTTCGATACGCCGCAGCACATCAAGGATGCGGCAATCGCCGCGATCAACAAGGGTTTCACCAAGTACACCGCGGTCGGCGGCACGCCGTCGCTCAAGGCCGCCATCATCGCCAAGTTCAAGCGCGACAACGGCTTGGACTATACGGCGAAACAGATCCTGGTCTCGTGTGGCGGCAAACAGAGTTTCTTCAACCTCGCGCTGGCGGTGATCAACCCCGGCGATGAAGTCATCATTCCCGCGCCTTACTGGGTGTCATATCCGGACATCGTGCTCATCGCGGAAGGCAAGCCGGTGATCGTGCAGGCGGGCATCGAGCAGGGTTTCAGGATGAGCGCCGCACAGCTTGAGGCGGCGATCACGCCCAGGACGAAGATGGTGGTCATCAACAGCCCGAGCAATCCGTCCGGCGCGGTCTATACGCTGGACGAGCTGAAAGCGCTGGGCGAGGTGCTGCGCAAACATCCGGACATCCTGATCGCCACCGACGACATGTACGAGCACATCGCGCTGACCGATGCGAAGTTCGTCAATATCCTGAACGCCTGCCCCGACCTGTATCCGCGCACCATGGTGCTGAACGGCGTGTCGAAGGCCTACGCGATGACCGGCTGGCGCATCGGCTATGCAGCCGGGCCGGAGAACATCATCACCGCAATGGAGAACGTACAGTCGCAAAGCACTTCCAATCCGACCTCCATCTCGCAGGTGGCGGCGGAGGCTGCACTGAACGGCGACCAGGGCTGCATCGTGCCGATGGTGCAGGCGTTCCGCGAGCGCCACGAGTTCGTGGTGAATGGGCTGAACCGGATTCCGGGACTGAAGTGCATCAAGGCGGGCGGCGCGTTCTATGCCTTCCCCGACGCGCGCGAAGCGATTGCCGCGCTGCATGCAAAGGGTGCCATCAAGGAAACGACCGATATCGCTTTCTCGGAATATCTGCTGGAGCATGGCGGCGTTGCCGTGGTGCCGGGATCAGCCTTCGGCAGCGAAGGCTATATGCGCCTGTCGTTCGCCACCTCGATGAAGAACCTCAGTGAAGCGCTGGAGCGCATCGCGAAAGCACTTGCTTGAACCCGAGCAGTTATTCCGGCGCAGACCGGAATGACGTGGTTCTTGGCCAATGGATTAGCCGGGTTGAAGCGTCGGGCTAATTTGCAGTTCGCAGCGTAAGGCCCGCGGTCGTCCCGCCCAGTTGCAGCATGACCTGCCCCATCCCCGCACGCAGAGTCAATTCGGCGGAGATGCGCCCGGACACCTGTTGTTTGGCGACGTCCGCTGTGCCGCTCGCGCTCAACACGCCCGCACTCATTTTCAGCTGCTTCAGGGCATAGCTTCCGTTCGCCAGAAGAAGATCGCCGCTCAGTTTATCGAAGTGGGTCCTTCCGCCGGGCCGGCTTTCCCTGCTGCGCAGGCGGGTGGTCTCGACGATGTCGATGCCGTTGATGACGCCCTTGCTGACGACGAACGAACCATCCAGGTTCAGGCTTTGTGCCAGCCCGGACAGCTTCTCCGCCTGCATCCGGAAGTTGGCTGTGCCATCCAGATCGCCTTCGAGCAGTTTATTCATGTTTTGCAGCGCAAGAACCTTGGCAACCAGCGTTCCGCTGGCTTGCCAGCCCGAGCGCCAGTCGATGCGCGCGCCGCCGAACAACAGGCCGCCCATGAAGTGGCTGTCGAAATCGCTGATCGCCAGTTCGCCGTCCATCAATTCGCCCTTGGCGTTCAGTTCCTCGAACACCAGGCCGGGCAATCCCGGCAGCGCAGTGTCGCGCAACGTCAGCGTCAGCGGCGCCTTGCCGCCTGCCGGGGCAGCGATATCCAGCGATATCTTGTTCCCGTCGGCATGCAGTTTCGCGCCGGCGAATTTCCCGGAATTGTCAAAATCCAGGCTGCCGCCGATACCCGTAAGCTGAACGCCATCGGCCTCGATCTTGCCCTGTTCCAGGATGATGCCGGTAACCGGATACTGCGCATCGGATGCCAGCTTTTGCAGCCATGCGGGCAGTTGCGGCAAGGCCGTACCATCGAGCTGAAGACCTTCCAGTTCGATACTGCCGATCGGTTTGGTGGAGGAGAACAGAGCGGATAGCGTAAAGTTCACCCGCGCCTGCTGCGCCTTGATCTGCTTCGCGCTGCCGATCGATACATCGCTCAATTCCATGCGCGGCACGGGCAGCAAGCGCACAGCCAGCTTGCCGACATGCACCGGCTGTTGCAGCCTCGCGGAAAGCGCCTGTTCGATCCGTGTCGCGTAACCCTGTGTCGGCACGATATAGGGTGCGGCGAACAGCGCGATCAGCGCCGTCACGAACAGCCCCGCCGCCAGCTTGCCCCACGGCATGCGGGCAGCAAGAGTAGAGAATCTGATCCGGGGCGCCTTGGCCTTCGTCGCCTTCCGCTTTTTCCGTTCGGCGATCTCCTGCCCTGCCTTTTCGGCCTTGAGTCTCGCGGCTTCGGCGGCGCGCCGCTCGGCCTCCTGCCATATTCTGGCCTGTTCGCCCGCGACCTTGGTCACCTCTTCCTCGGAAGGCATGTGGGCGGCAGGCTTGGCCGTTTCGGCTGGCAGGGGCGCGGGCGGCGGCACGGTCCCTTGTACCGTGATGGTTTCGCCCGTCTTCACGGCCTGGAGAGATTCCGCCGCATCACTCGCAGGTGCCGCAACTTCCGGCAGTATTTCCGGTGTCTTTAGCGCAACCTCCGGCGTTGGAGCCTCCTCTCCGGATAACGCGATATTGAACGGTTCCAGCCTGAGCGGCGATCTCCCTTCCTCTGCCTGCGGCAGTTCGGATTCCTCGGCAGCCACGGTCGCATCCACCAGTTCGTAGACCGGATGCTCGCGTTCGTGCTTGTCCTTCAGCGAGCCGCGATACTCGAACAGGTCGGCATACTCGTCGCTCAATCTCGAGATGAAATCGTAATAGGAGCGGGAAACATAAATCTGGTCCGTACCGGCAAAACTCATCACGCGCTGCGCATCGTTGATGCCGTCGCCGACCATGTTGCTCTGGCCGTTCATGTCCTTGACGACGTTGATGGGACCGAGATGAATGCCGATACGCACTTTCAGTTCCGGATAATCCTTGTGCCGGTTGGCCAAGACCGTCTTGCGGAACAACATCGCCACTTCCAGCGCATCTTCCGGATGTTGCAGGAAACCGACCGCCGCGCCATCCCCGGTATCCAGGATGATGCGTTCGCCATCCACCTGTGCTGCCAGACAATCGGCCAGCACTTGGGTGAACTGTTTTTTAACCCTGGTTTGTTTCTTGACGGACTGTTTGGTGTAGCCGACCACATCGAAGAACAGCACGGTCGCACTGCTGGAACGTGCCGCCTGTTTGGCCCCGGGACCGGACCTGTCCGCCTCGCCGGCTGCCTCTGCCATATTCTTCGCCGATTGCAGCAGCAAGGCTTCGGCTTCCTGATCCACTTTCTCGCCAGCCGCTTCGGATACCTCCGGAACATGCTGTTGCATGTCATCCAGGAAGCGCCGCGCGACCTCTGCCTGCGCCCTCTCTTCTGCTTCTGCTTTTTGCCGCGTCAGCTCGAATTCTTCCCGTACCCTGGCAGCCTCTTGTTCCGCTTTCAGGCATGCCGCCTGTTCTTGTTGCTGCGCCCCGGCTTCCACCTCAGCGCGCAGTTGCATGGCTTCCGCTTCTTCATGCGCAAGGGCTTCCTGTTCGGCATCCAGCCGGATGCGCTCCGCTTCCGCTTCGGCCTCGATCCGCGCCGTTTCGGCCTCCTGCCGTGCCTTGAGACGTGCCGCTTCGGCTTCTTGTTGAGCCTTGAACCGCGCGGCTTCCGCCGCTTCTTCGCGTGCCCGGGCTTCCGCCAGGGCTTCCTGCTTGATGCGTTCCGATTCCTTGCGCGCTGCTTCCTCGCGCGCCTTCGCTTCCGCTTCGATTCGGGCCTTCTCGGCTTCCAGTTCGGCGCGCATCTGCGCCGCTTCCTGTTCCGCCTTCACACGCGCGGCTTCTGCCGCTTCTTCGCGTGCACGCGCTTCCGCCATGGCTTCCTGCTTGATGTGCTCCGCCTCCTCGCGCGCATGGGTGGCTTCCTGCTCCGCCTTGAGGCGCGCAGCCTCGGCCTCCTGCTGCGCCTTGATCCGCACCGCTTCAGCCTCTTCACGGACGCGCTGCGCTGCTTCCTCGCGCGCCTTCGCTTCAGCTTCGATTCGGGCCTTCTCAGCTTCCAGTTCGGCGCGCATCTGCGCCGCTTCCTGCTCCGCTTTCAGGCGTGCCTTCGTTTCCGCCACGGCACGATCCTTGACGAGCTGCGCCTGGAGCTTCTCCTGTTCTGCCTTAAGGTGAGCCGCTTCGTCGCGCGCCCGCTTTTCCGCTTCTGCGCGTGCCCTGATCGCCGCCTCGGCCTTGACTTTGGCTGCTTCCAGTTCGGCGCGCAACCGCGCGGCTTCCTGCTCCGCCTTTTTCCGCACAGCTTCTGTCTTTTCCCGCGCCTGCCGTTCCGCTTCTTCGCGCGCCCTGGCTTCCGCCGCGGCCTGTTGCTTGGCGAGTTCCGCCTTCGCCCGTGCCTGCGCCGCTTCCTGTTCGGCCTTGAGGCGCGCCGCTTCGGCTTCCTGCTGCCTTGTCCTTGCCTCGGCCTGCGCGCGCGCTGCGGCTTCCGCTTCTGCCTTGGCTCGGGCCGCTTCCGCCGCCATCATCTCGGGAGTGGGCGCGCGGAAGATGCCGGTAAAGTCCAGTTCGCCGAGCCCCTCATCCGCCGGCTTTTTGACCGGCGTCACGAGCTTCGTCGGAACGATCATTCTGGGTATCTTGCCGAACTTGGCGCTGTCCTCGATGAAGCCTTCCTTTTCGAGTTTCTTTAACACCTCTTCAAGCATGTTGCGCAAACTGGGTGCGGCACGCTTGCCGATCTCGCCAAACGTGGCACTCCCGTCCACCATCAGCAAGGCGCGCCTGATGTCGCCGGAGAGGTCGCCGCTCTTGTTGCGTACCTCGTCCTCCCCCTTGTCTGTCCTGACGAAAATGGTCTTGTTATCCATGCCTCATTCTAACTGATAGCGTATTTGGCCCATGACATAAATCATTGCTTCGCAGGCTGGGCGGGCACTGCATCCTTGCCGCCAGTTTTATCGCTGCCCCCGCCGAACAGCTTGTTCAGGAAACCGCCCACCTTGGCGCCGACCGCCGTCCCCAGTCCCGGCCCGAGGATCGCGGTGCCCACGGCCGCGCCGGCCATGGCCGACTTGTTTAGCCCGATCACCGGCTCATCCAGCGTCCCCGAGATAACCATCGGCATGCTCGCTAGCCAGCCTGTCCCCTTGATATCGACATCCAGCGTCCCGCCAAGCCGCGACGCAGGACTGATGTCCATACTGCCTTTGGCGTGCAACACACCCGATACGATTTTTATCTTCCTGAAATGATAGCCAGCAGTGTCCACACTGAGCAAGCCGGTCAGATCATCAAAGCGCGTGCTTCCTCCATCCGCCGCAACCTTGCCGGGGCTACCCGCTGCCTGCGCCAGATCCACCTTGCCCAGCACGCCGTCGCGCACATGAAAGCTGCCGTTCAATTGCAGGTTTGCCGGGAAACGCCCGAAGTCATCCAGCCGCATAGTGAACTTCGCCGTGCTCTCCATGTTGCCGCTGAACGACACCTTATCGCTGAACGCGCCCACCAGCCGCTGCATGGCAATTCCGCTGGCGGCGATATCTCCGCGTAGCGTGGCATCCTTGCGACCAACATTCACCGCGCCGGTCAGCCGGCCGCCGTACAGTTTCGCATTCAGCCCTTTTAGCTCCAGACGCTGCGGCTGTACCGTAACGCGCGCCCTGATTTCATCGATAACCAGCGGATACCGGAAATCCGCATCAATGCGCGCCCTGACTCGTCTGGCCTGCACATCACCCGCAAAACGAAAATTGTCCTTCAGTAATTCCGGGCTACCTGCCTCGGTCTCCAGCGTTCCCTGCGCAGACAACGCGCCGGACAGATCGACCTGCCTTCCCGTCAGCGACATCAACTGTTCCAGCGGCACCTCCATCCGGTTCAGTGTCGCCTGCACGCGCCAGCCATCGGAAAAGTCCAGCTTGCCGGAACCCGCCACACGCATGCCGCGCGATGCGGCGGAGAAGCTCTGCACGGCAAGTTCGCGCGCTCCCAGCACACCCACCAGCGACAATTCGTCCAGCGGCAGTTGCGGCAACGCCGGCAACGACCAGCCCTTGGCCTGCACCACCAGCGCGAAGGAACGATCCGGCTGCGGCAGCACGGTCAGCGATGCCGTTTGCTGGTTCATCGCAAACCAGGCCACCTTCAACTGTCCGGCATGCGTGAACTCCAGCCGTCCTTCGATTGGCGCCAGCGTCATCCCGGGCGCGACCAGGCTCATCCCGGAGAATTGCAGCTCGCGCACCGCCATGCCTTGCAACTCGCCCGAATCCTCGACCAGCAGGCCAACCAGCTTGCGCACCTCTGTCAGATGCGCGGAACCATCCTTGACCACGATGCGACCCACCGCCACTTCGCCCGCCAGCAATCTTTGCAGATCAGGCGCCACATCGACCGTGCGCGCGGATATCCCTTCATCCCCGCCCAAGCGGACATCGTGCAACTCCAGGTGTGGCAGGGGCAATGCGGAGAAACGCAGATGCCCGATCCTGACCGGCTCATGCAATTGCCCGCCCAGCATGCGCTCCAGTTCCGGCACATAACTATCCAGCGGGGCCAGGTAAGCCGCAGCCAGCCCCAACGCCAGCAGCGCCGACAAACCCAGCAGCGATCGCTTCAACCACTTCATGAAAGACCAAATTCCGGGTTGACCGGGTGGGACAAAATCACTATCATGCGCACCTCTCAATTCCCTGATAGCTCAGTCGGTAGAGCGACGGACTGTTAATCCGCAGGTCCCTGGTTCGAGTCCAGGTCGGGGAGCCAGTTTTTCAGTTAAGATTCACCCGGTTGGAATTCATTCAGGTCACTCTTCGGGGTGACCTTTTTGCTTTCCGGGATCGTCATATGGAAAGTCCACAGGTCGGTATAAGACTGATGCCGGGCATTGTAATCCGTGGGGCACCATTTTGGTGTAAGCGCGCGCCGCATTTGGTACTAATTTGCGCCGCATTTGGCACAAACATCAAACCACAACCCCGTTATGAAGCCGCGCGCGATAAATTACGCCAAAATGCGAGATAAATACAACACTGCGCGCTTTTGCGTCACGCAAACGAATTGCACATTGTAAAACACACGGCCCAGCTTACCAGCTCCTGATCACCAGCTCCGCCGTCTTGCTCCCCTTCTTTGCCCCACCCACCGTGTAAGTGATATCGACGCTTTCCATGTGCAGTCCGGCGAACGCTTGGCGCATTTCGGGGATGTCGT
The DNA here is from genome assembly GCA_001801105.1 of Gallionellales bacterium GWA2_60_18. The sequence goes on along the minus strand of MGWS01000026.1, from coordinate 43,597 downwards.
TCACGCTGATAATCATCTTGCCTTTGATCGTTCTGGCCAACTCGGCCATGCGGGCATACTGCTCGATTCCGAAGCCTACACCGTAGCCCTCTGTGCCCCAGTACGGCGGGTCGCAGTAGAACAGGGTGTGTTCGCGATCGTATTTGGCGATGCAGGCTTCCCAGCCGAGGTGCTCGATGTAGGTCTGCGACAAGCGCAGGTGCGCTTGGCTCAAGTCCTCTTCCAGTCGTAGCAGGTTGAGCCGTGGCGGGCTGGTGGTAGCGGTACCGAAGTTCTGGTTATTCACCTTGCCGCCGAAGGCGTTCTTTTGCAGGTAGAAGAAACGCGCTGCGCGCTGAATATCGGTGAGCGTTTCTTCCGGGGTGATTTGTAGCCACTTGTATATCTGGCGGCTGGTGAGCGCCCATTTGAATTGCCGGGTGAATTCTTCCAGGTGGTGTTTGATCACGCGGTACAGGTTCACCAGTTCGCCGTTGATATCGTTGATCACAGTGTCGCGGCCAACATGAATAGGTCGTCGAGCTGCGCATCGGTCAGGCCGAGCGCAGCAGTCAGCGACTGCACCAGCGGGCGGTCGCGCTCGACGGTGGCGGAGAACTCCCACTCGATCCGAGCAGCTTCGCCTTCCGCGCCGGGCATGTTGGCAACGGCGGCATTGACCGTGGCCAGCAGTCCGGACTGGAGCACCGCCAGCCGCGCCTGGCGCATGGTGACGGTAGACGGCGGCACTGGTATTACCGGGTCGGCGGGTTCGGGCGTGTTGCCCGAACGAACCCATAATTGATACTCGGCATAATCTCTATTGCCTTCGGCTGCCGGGATGATGGCGCCGTCTGAAAGCCGTATGATGCTGGTGGTTCTTGTGATCTTATACATAATTTTAACCCTCGAATTAAAGTTCGGCGTCGGCGGTCCAATCGTAGAGGATGCCGTATTGAGTTTGTGCACCAACGGGCGTGGAAAAAACGATCCGGTTATTGTCAGTCGCCGTATCGGAGCAGGCGTAATTGTTGGTCGTCGCGCCGGTCACACCCGTAACAAGTGTGCACTTCCCGGCCGTGCCGGCAAAATCCCGCACCACACACGTCGGCACCACCCTCTTGCGGGCCTTGAAGTAATTGGACGCCGCCAACAAACCAGTTCCACCGGACGTGCCGGTATAGTTCGCGGCGCGCCCGGCCTCGTAATAACGAAAGCACATCTCCAACTCCATCCCATACGGACGGATCGCGAAAGCAGACGCGGTAGCTGCCGACTCGGATGCCTCGATTTGTACGCTGCCAAGGGTTCCCGCCGACGCGCCATTCCCAAATTCAATGCTCATCACCGTGCCGGGAGTCTGCCCTGTGATTACCAGCGGGCTTGCAGCATAAGAGCCCGATGGTGTTGCACTATTCACTCCGGCACGTGCTAGTGCAGTGCCAGCCCAAGAAACGACGTAGCGCGTGGCGTGGACATTCTTATCTTCGACCACTTGAATCAACGTTTTGTTGGCAGCGATTGTGATCGTGGTGTTCGCAGCCAGCTGCGCGAAGCTGTAATCTCCGCCGCCAGAACCGGCCTTCCATCGATCATGACCGTAGGCACCGGCAGCGAGCGTCGCGGCAGAAACGTATGCGCGCTGGTTGACGGCAAACCCGCCGTTGATGATGATGTTATTGGCCGTCACCGAGCCAGCAAGCGCGTAACGCGCATCCCCCTGTGATTGCACCATCGCAGTGATGTAGAACTTTCCAGCCGACTCGATATAGGTCGCCGTGAAGATACCGCCAGCAGGCACATCGCCCGCCACCAGCGCGCCGCCCACATCGGAGACCAGCGCCGCCGCGCCGCCGCCCGCATTCAGCGTGCTCGCGCCATTGTTGGCCGTGATCGCCTTGACACGCACGGTCATGCCATCGCTGTAGGCCGTGATCGGCGGATCGAGCGCGACCACGTAGGCATCGGCGGCGCCAGTGTCGAGTGAGTAGTTGCCGGACTGCGCATCGATCAGGCGCTGGATGGCCTCATACAGCTGGCCGAGGTCTTCATGGTCCGGTGTGATGCCGGCGGCGGCGATCACCGCGCGCAGTTCCTCGCCGATCTGGTGGTACCAATACGGCCCGCCCTTGCTGGCAGGAGTGGCGGTGAGCGGATCGCCGGGCGAGGGGTAGCCAGCCGAGGGCGCGGCGGGTGCGGCGGGTGGCGCTGCGCCGGCACCGGATTCCCAAATTCTGTTGTCCATCCTGATCTCCTTTTATAAATTACGAGTACACAAAAAGCGCCACGGTGTGCGCGGGTTTGTTCTGGTTGATCGCGCATTCCAGTAATGCGTTGCCCCAAACCGCGAACGGCATCTCGACATCGCTGTTCACCGTCCATTCGACTAGCGTGTTGAGCGGCGCGTTGACCGCCCAGACGAAGTTCCAGTCCGCGCCGTTGAGCGGCGCATCCACATCGTCGAGCACCGACCATTCGTGGTATTCGGTAATGGTGACGGTAAAACCGAGGCGCGCGGCCAGCGCGATGAAGTAGGCGCGCGATTGCCCGCCGCGTTCGGTGAGTTTGGCGACCAGCGCGGCGCGGCGTTGCTCGACGCTGAGGTCGATGCCTGCCAGCAGCGCGCAGGTGCCCGGAAGACCGGCGACGCGCTCCCAGTCGGCGAGCAGCTCATAGGTGGCGCGCGGGTCGGATTCGTCGAGTAGTTGCGCGGCACGCGCGTCCACGCGGGCAAACTCTTCGGCGAAGCCATCGAGCAAGCGGGTGAGCAGCGCATCAGGATCGCGCGGCCAGGCCGACCCCTGCGGCAATAGAGCCTGCAGCTGGCTCAGGTAATCGGCACGGCTCATGCCCATGTGATGGCCCCCAGCGTGGCCATCTGGCCGGTGGTGTGCGTCACGTCGGCGGCGGGCGCGGTCATGGTGTAGTTGGTTTCACCGGCGGCGATGCTGATCGCCTCACGGACGTGGCTGAGCAGGATGGTGCCCCCCGGCTCGGCCTCGCGGCGCAGCAGGTCGGTAAGTTCGGCTTCGACAGCGGCCTTGACGGCGGCAGTGTTGGGCGTGACGGCGATGCCGAAATCCAGCGGTACAGCCACGGGCGCGACCACGGTCACCGCTGCCGTCACCGGGCGACGCGCATCGATGTAATTCTGCACGGTCGTGACCTCGCCCGCGTCCGGAATCAGGCTGACATCGTCGTCGCGCACGAAGCGCACGGTGACGGTGCCTAGACCCAGTTCGAGAGGGGACACCCACGCCCGGGTGACACCAGCCACTTCGAGCGCCCAAGTCTCGTAGTCGAATACCGCGCCGCCGTGAGGGGGCGCTTTCATGCGGGCGATCACGCGCGCACGCAGATCGTCGTCGTCCTCGATGTCGGTACCGCCGGTGAGTCCGCCAGCGGCGACAGTGGCAGCACTGGTGATTCCGGCGATGGGTGTCGTGATGGTCACGGTCACGCCGGCATCCGCATTACCAGCTGCGCCGGGCTTGACAGCCGTTATAGCCGTTGTCACCGTGCCAGCGGAGATCGTGGCCTCGGCATCCGTGGTGTATTCCGCCCCGTCGGCGCGCAGCAACGAGGTGCCGGCGGGAACAATCACACCGCTGGTGCCGGTAAACGTCACGCTGCCCGCCGCCGCCACGGCGGCCTTGCGCGGTTGGTCGAGCCACAGCGTCGCCCAGCGGTCGAGATAGTCGGTCTCGGCAGTGTCTGGCAGTATCTGCTCGGCCATCCACGCCAGGTGCCCGTGCAGGCCGTGCGATGTGCCGGCGATCAGTCTCGCCATCACATTAAGATTGCTGCGCCGCAGCCTGGCATCCGTGCCGGGCAGGTTGGCCTCGATGTCGCCTTGCGCGCGGTCGATCAGAGTGGGCAGTGTCGGCCTTGTAAACATTATTGTGCGCTCCAGAATTGCTCGAATTTGTAACGGGTCGTGGTGCCGTCCGGCTTAACGATCTCGATCTGCGTGCCGATGATGCCGGCAGGATGATTGCGGACGATCCACGCCTCGACCGATACCGACGATGCCACGCCATCGCGCACCATCCAGTCCAGTGCCTCTTCGCAGTACTCGCGCACCTTTTTAACGGTATCCGGCAACAGCTTCGCGCGCGCCAACAACCAGAGGCGGCTCCCCATCCGGTCGCCATCGATCTCCGAGAACGCATCCATCCACACGCCGCGCCGGTCGTCTGCACCACCCGGAATCACATCGTCATCACCGGCACGGCGGTCGGTAAACAGGCTCAACAGCACGGACGTGGTCAGCCCATCGTCCTGCGCCAGCAGCATGGATTCAATGGCGTAATCCGCGCCGTGCTCCATGTCGATGTAGATGGTCTGGATATCGCTCATCACATCCCCGCGCCCGGTGTCGAAGTGGTACTGCCAGTCTCGCTGTGTGTGTGCGTGTTGTAAGTCGAGCGCATGCCCGCCATGCTCTTGGCACCGGCGGCATCGCTGATATCGCCACCGGCGACGATATTGCTCTCGACGTGCAGGTTGCCGCTCAAATAAATGTCCGGCGCATTGGTCACATTGAGCGCGTGCCCGCCGCCATCGATCACGATGCCGGTGCGGGTTAAATGGATGACGTGGCCTAGATCGTCATAGAGCGCGACCTCGCCGCTGGCCAGCCCTCTGAGGCGGTAGCGACGGTCATCCATCACCACCACAATGCCGTGATCGCGATCACCGCTCACGCAGGCCATTACACCCTCCGCACCCGGCTTAGGCACAGAGGTAAAGCCGTAGTCCTGCATACGCTCGACACCGTCTCGCACCTCGCCGGCCAGCAGCTTCACCTGCACCAGCTGGATGCCGCCCGCATCGTTCACGGCGGACAGCACAGCGCGCGAGATCATCAGCCGCACACGGCGGCGCAGCGGGGCAACGAGGCGATCAATAACGGCATTCATCAGAGATCATCCCAAGCGCCAGCGGCGGGCTTTTTCGAGCTCTTGCCAGACGCGATCACGTCGAATGCTTCGCGGCCACACAGACGCAGCTCCGCGCGGGTGCCGCTTTGCTCGTCCAGTGTGAGCGCCACCGAGGCAATCAGCAGATCGGCATCCACACCCAGCCAGGGCGAGCGCAAACGCACCATCGTGTTTGGCCGCCAGAGCTGTCCGTCCGCCGAGCGCCAGCCCTGCACCGTCACGGTGGCGCGGCTACTGCGACCGCGCCGGATGTTGCGCTCCCATTCCGCACGCTCCTTATAGGTCGCCGTCGCGCCGTGGCTCTCGGCCAATACGATCAGCGGGCGATAGCGCGCGACCCCGCTGTCGGTTGCCTCGGCCAGCACCTGCGAGTGCGTTTCCGGCGAATCGAAGTTGTCATCGCTGCCGCGATCCTGTCCCTTGACGATGTAGCGCGAATATCTTTCCTTGTCGCTGAATTCGCCGGAGGCCGACAAGATATTTTCGCCCTCCACCAGCTCGGCGACCGGCTGCGCAGCTTTCGCGCGCGTCAGCAGCAAGCCGCCCTTGCCGTCAGACACCGGCAGGACGGCGCACATGCGGCAGGCGCGCTCGATGCACTCGTGGGCCGTCTCGCCATCCTGTATCGAGAACGAGCCGGGCAGCGAAGCGATAGGCGATGCGTCGACAGCAACGGAGATACCGAACGGCGCGCACAGATCGCGCACGACACGATCCAGCTTGGCGTTGAGCCACTGACCGCCCTTGTTGATCGCCGAGCAGTCCACCAGATCGCCGGTCGCATCGCGCCCCATCACCTGGAACTCGTGCTGAGTATCGCTGAACGTGGGCCGCGTATCGTCCACCCATCCGGTGATCACCGTCTCGCCTTCGGCCAGCACCTCGCAGCGCGAGCCGCGCGTGATCTGGCTTGGCGTTTCCTGCCCCGGCCAGCGCTCGGATACACCAAGCTCAAAGTTGCCGGCGATCTGCTCGATGCCGCGCTCGATGCGGGCGCTCTTCCAGCCACCGTAGGCTACGCCGCCGATCTTGATCTCCACGGTATCGTTAACGCTGCTCATGCCAGCACCTCAAGCTCGCTGCCGCCCGGCACAAAACCCGGATGGCGCACGCGATTGCGCGCGACGATCTCCGCGTCGCGCGACGGATCGCCGTAGAGACGGTAGGCCAGCACGATGGCAGGCTGCGTGCTGGTCGGTGTGTAGCCGATCAGATCCGCAAGATTGGCGGCACGCGCGCCGACATCCCTGACCAGTGCCACGCGCAGATCAGTCAGCGCGAAGTACACCGTGTCCGGTGCCGTCTCGGCCTGCGTCTGCAAGGCATTGGCGAGCTGGTCGCGCACCGCCACCGCTTCGGTACGGCTGGTGAAGGTCGTCTGTCCGGCTGCGCGCGTGGCCTCGATCAGCGCGGCGCGCTGCACCAACCCGACCACCGCAGACTGATTGATGCCCTGTTGGATGCGCGATGGCGTGGTTGCCGGTACCGGCAAAAGGGATGAGCCGAATCCGGAGAGCGCGAACGCCGCCTGACGCGCCTGGTGCGGTGCAAACAAACTATTGAGCAGCCCGATCTGCGACAGAAAGCGGCTGGCCAGCGCCGACGGCGTACCGAGCAGCGTATCAACTGCCCCCAGCAACCCGCCGATGCCGGAAGTGAAGGTCGATAACACACCCATGTCCGGCAGGTTGGAGAGCGCCGACAGGCGCATCGATTCGATCGCCGCTGTCGCATTCGACAGCGCGGAAACGTTAACGAAAGCAGGGAACCCGGCAACGGTGAATGCGCCGGTAAAATCATCCTGCACGGCCGCCAGCGCATCGTCCGCAGCAAACGACACCGCAGACTGTGTGTCCACCCGTGCCGTCGGGAACAGGTTATTACCCGCCTCGATAAAGGTCAGCGAATAGCTAGCCAGCCCACCCGCCTCGATATTTTCCGCAGGGCGGCAATCCTGCACCGCCACCTGCATGCGCCCGCGCGTCGGATGCACCAGCTCGCCGGGGCCCGGCTGCTCGCAGGCGGCTTCCAGCTTGTCGCGCCATGCGATGTAACCAGCACCGATGACAAACGCCTCAATGGTGAATTCGCGCGCCTTACGCCCCATATCCTCGACATAGGGATCATCGCGCCCCGGATAGCTGTGTACTACATTGCGCCGGCCCAGCGCGGCAGACGCGGAGCGAAAGCGAAACTCGACACCACGGAAGCTGGCCGTCTGCCATTGACCGCGCCAGGACATCAGTTCGCCCCCGCCATTGTTGGGCCGTTGTGGACGTTAAATCGCACGCCAGGCTGGTTGGGTTTAACGCTGGCCACACCGGCGCGGCCATCCTGGTCGATATGGATGCGGATGTCGCCGCCAATATCGGTTGCCTTGAACTTTTCAGTCAGCTCAATCGCGCGCTTGGCTTCTTCGTTGCCGAAGAATGCCAGCGTCTTGGCAATACCTGCGCCGATCACGTCGGTTTGGAAGCCCTCGAATCGAGTGCCTTTCATCGCCCAACCAGCGGCACCAGTTATAGCTTTTCCAGCGCCATAACCAGCCGCACCCGCTGCCGTAACACCCAGCGCAGCAGTCCCCATCGCAGCGGCACCAAACATTCGCAAAGTAGATAGGTTCTGAACGCCCATCATGCCTGCGGCGGTCAAAAACTTGCGCGCGGCCGCGCCGCCCTTGGCCACAGACGCGCCAGCGCCGACGGAAAGCGCATCGCCACCGACTCCCCCCCCCGGCATATTGACCACGAACACCGGCGTGACGCCGGCGGCGGTTTCCAGCGCCTTGCCCGCAGCGACTCCGGCACCGACGCTGCCGAACTTGCCCGCCAGCGCGCCTATTGCCTTGCCGCCGTAGCGCGCGGTGGCCAGCGTCCCAATCGTCAGAGCGGCACCGCCAAGCAGCATGTCCTTGCCATCGAGGCCGAGACCGCCGTTTTCTTTCTTGTCCATCGCAAACCTGATGCCGCCGCTGATCGCCTCGTTAATCGGTTTGGCAAAATCATCCGCCGCAGCGCGCAGCGCCGCCCTCAGTCGACCGACCTGGTCGACTGAGTTGTCGATCGCATCGGGCAGATCGCGCGCGATCGCGCCGGAGGCTTTCGATATTTCCGCCGAGAATCGATTGACCTTGCTCAACATGTCGCCAGACAGCAACAGGCGCATGCCCTTGATGGTGTCGAGGTCGGCGTTACCGAACGCTTTCTGCACGAATAGCGACCTATCCTTTTCCGTTCCGAGCTTGTCGTACTGCTTTTTGATGTCGGCGATCACCGCCAGCGCGTCGCGGCGGCTGCCGTCCGCGTCGAAGAATTTCACGCCGGTCGCTGCTTGCGCATCCTTCATGTAACGCAGGTTGGTGAACAGGCGCACGGTGCTATCGGCCAGCGTGGCCAATCGCTCAGGCTGGCGTTCGATCTGCGATAAGCCCTCAATAAAGCCCAGCGTTTTATCGAAACTGAAGCCAGCCGCCGCCGCGTTCGGGCCGACGCGGGCGAAGATGCTGGAAAGGTTTTCCAGCTCGGCGTTACCGAGCCGACCAGCGACCGTCATCTTATCCAGTATGTCGGCTGCCATTCTGGGTTTGGCGAGATCGAAGTCGAATGCCGTTGCGGCGACTGTGAGCGATCCCGTCAGGCTATCGGCGTTCGCGCTGGTGACAGCCATCGCCTTGCTGGTCGCATCGATCACCGGCAACGCTTCGCGAAAACTGAGCCCGGCTTGCACGGCATTGTTGAAGCCCTGCTGTAAATCGTCCACCTGCTGGCCGGTATCACCCGCCATGCGGAACAACTCGCGGCGCAGCTCGGCGACCTCTCGCTTACTCATGCCGGCGGTCTGGCCGATCTGCGTCAGGCTTTTGTCCATGCGAGCAGATTGCGCGATGCTGGCCACCGCACCGACCGACACACCCAACGAAGCAAGCTTACCCTCGACCGATCCGAGAACGCCCTTGAGCGCCTCGAATTCACGCTTTACGCCACCGGCGAAACGCTGAACGCCGCGCTCGCCGTTAGCCAGCCCGGATACAAACCGGGCCGTGTCAGCGTAGAGCCGCATCGATAGTGTCAGGTCACGAGTTCCCATTGTTCGGCTTGGTCAGCACTTCCATGTAGTGGTTAAATTCAACGGCCGGTAGCGCGAGAATCTCCTGGCGCGACCAGCCGGTCTTCAGCGCGATCAGCAGAATGCTATCCAGCACCCCGCGCTGATGCGCTACCCGGCTTCCCCCAGCGCGTCGAGCTCCACTTGTTTGTTGCGCAGCGCGCGGTAGTCGACGGGCTTGAGCTTCTTCATCATGTTGGTGGTGAACGGCCCGGCAAATTCCTGCCCGTCTGCAGTTGTCACTTTGGCGAGCTGGCGCAGCATCATCTGCGCGTTGAAGATGATCGGCGTGTCAACGCCGCCGCCTTGTTTCGCCGCCTCCAACTCCGCTTCCATCATGTCTTCGGTGTCCGCTTCGCGGATCTCGAAGCCGGTATAGGTCACGCCGCCGATCTGCATGCCGCGCACGAATGTCCCACTGATCGTTTGCATCATGCTTCCTTGCAATCAGTGCCGAAGAAGGTCGCCTTGATTCCGTCGCGCGACAGCTCGGGAGACGGGCCGCTGAACGCGTCGGATATCACGAAGCTGCGACCGTTGTCGGTGTCGAAGCTGATCGTCGCATCCTTGATGCCCTGGATATCCTTGAGGCTGATGTCCGGCGAATGGATGATGGTGCAATCCACTTGCGGAGCTTCGAGCTTCTCCTGGTAACCGGCTACGCCGGCATCGCCGACCACGGCCTCGCGACTGACGCCGCCGAACTTGAGGCTTGCGCCCTCCTTGGTGTTGTAGCGCTTGCCGGCGACGGTAATGAATGCCCGTCCAAAAATTTGAGCCATATCGATTTCCCCTTACAGAATGTATTGAACGGCTGCCGCGAACACGTCGAACTGGTTGACGATGTTCGGCGGCAGGATGGCATTGACCCGGTTGGTGTCGGCATCCGAGCGCACCACGATCAGATCCTTGATGAACTGGTCGAGGTCTTCCAGCAGGCCGACCTTCTCCAGCTTCATCGCCGTGCCGATGTTGACGTTGCGGATCAGCTTGGGCGTGGCGATCGCCTGACCTGGCTGGATGCGCTCCAGCACGTCGTCGCCGGCCAGCTTGTGGCGAGGGAAGTTGGTCAGCACGTCGCTGCGGAACGCAAAGCGCATGTAGTCCACCGTCCACTTGGTGTTGAGCTTGAGCAGGCTCACGTCATCCATGCCGAAGGTGTTGGTCTGGTAGGTGGTGATCACCTGGCTGATGCTGGCGCTGCCGGCCTGATCGAACACGATGGTGCTGATGCCGTCGTGCAGCAGGTTGTTGCGCTCGGTATCGGTGAAGCGGGACGCTTCGGCGGGTGCCATCACATCAGGCAGTGCTAAGGTGCGGAACGGCACCGCCGGATCGATCGCACCGCTGAATTCGCAGGCCGCGCCGAACTGAGCCGAGATCACCCAGGGCAGCGCCGGCGACTGGTAGAGTCCGCTGATCGTGCTGTGCGCGCTGTTGCGCGCGCCGCCATAAGAAGAGAGTGCGCTATAGCTGCCGCTCTTGTGGCCGAACACATGACCGGCGCGCATGCTCATGCCGCCCCAGCGGGTTTGCAGCTCGGTCTCCATCAACCCCATGTTGGTCGCGTCCGTCCAGCCCATCAGGATGGTGTATGGCGACAGCGTGCTCATGGCGGTGATCGCGTCGGCCACGTCCGGGTTGCCCGCGCCGCTCGCCATCGCGGTGATCACCAGCGCCAGCCCGGCCGGGGTGAACTCGCCCTGGTAGTAGTTGACGCGCAGGTCGATATCGTTGCCCTCAACGCCCTTGTGTCGGCTAGTGACAGTCACGGTACCGACGTTCGACGTGGCGGTTACCGCGCCGTCGGCATCGGCGGTGATCGCCGCCGCCACGGCGGTGGCCACCTGCGTCGAGGTCTGGCCAGAGGTGATGCCGACGGTCAAGCGACGGCCTCCGATATACAGGCACAACGTGCCGCTCTCGGTCGGCGTGCCGGTGAATGCCAGGCTGCCGGAGGCGGCGACGCCGGCGGCGTTATCGTCCAGCGCCAGCGCGTAGTACTCGGTGTACGGGTTGACCTTGAGTGCCGCCGCGATCTGCTGCGCCAGCATCGAGCCGCGCCCGAAATAATTCACGCCATCTTCCTTGCGCGTGACCTTGGTCAGCACGCCTTCGGCGACTGTGCCGGTAGACAGGCGCTGGCCGAGAATGAGGATGCTGTGACGTTGCTGCGGCAGGCCGCGCACGGCGCGGGTGTGGTCGATCTCGATGAACGCGCCCGGATCGCGCCAGTCCACTGGGATCGTCATGAAGGTGATGTTGTCCGGCATGTTGTGTCTCCTGTTAAATACTGCGGTTGTCTAACGGTTACGACTCTTGCTTCTTGGCCTTGGGCAGTTCGCTCAAAGTCACATCGCCATCCTTGTCGCGCCGCGCCCAGTAGCTGCTGTGCGTGACGGTGTCGCCGCCTTCCGGCAAATACGTGCCGTCTTCCTTGCGCACGCGCAGCCCCTTGGCTGGCTTCGCGATGACTGGTTGTCCGAATTGCATGGTCGTCTCCTAGGGTTGTAGTTGTATGGTGTCTTGCAGCTCCGGCGCCGTTGACGAGAGATCCTGCGGATCGCCTGACCACTTACCGTGCTCTGTCGCCGAGACATGCGGCGGGATGTCGTAGTCGGTGCGCAGCGTGGAAAAATCCGCCAGATCCGCCAGCGCCGCCTCGTCGAGCGCGGCCGGCATGCCGACGGTGGTCTCGATGCGCACCACGCCGACGGTGAGACCGGCACGGGCCAGCTTATCGTCCGACATAAAGTCCACACCCGACACGCGCCACAAACACCCGCCGGCGCGGCCATTGTCGGCAAGACCAATCACCGCCTCGATCATTTGATACATACCGATCACCTTGCCGTCGCCGCGCCGCGCATCTTCGTGGCCGCGCGCATTGCGCGCCACGCACGCCAGGGCGAAGGGCACCGTCAGCGCGCTATCCGCAACGCGGTACGATGTCCCCGCAACCACATACACGGCGGGCGCTTCAGCCGCCAAGCGGCTGATCAGGTTGTCGCCGTCCAGATCCGGCAGCGTGTCCACCTTGGCCAGCTTTTGCTTCAGCGCGCTCTGTGTGAGCATCGACACCAGCCCGGCTTCCAGTTCGGCCAACATCAGCGTGCACCCTCGATACGATCCGCCAACAGGTCGAGGATGTCGGCGGCGTTCTCGTCGTTCACGCCCAGGTATGGGCGCGCCACGATCTTTTGCCGCAGGGTATAAGCGCCCACCGCGACCGAGACCGGCGCTTTCAGTTTCTTGCCGAAAGCGGAGCTGATCACCCGCGTATGCGCCGGAACTTGAACTGTCCCCTCAAAGCCCAACTGCATCGCTGGCCCGTACACGCGATTGGTGCCCCACTCGGCAAAGCTGCGCCCTGAGCGGCGCGTTATCGATCCGCTCAGGTGGCCGTCCTTGGTCAACGTCTTGCCGCCATTCAACTGCGCGCGCAGGCTGGGCTTCCAGCGATTGCCGTCCGGCCCGATCTGCATGCGGAAGCGCTCGCGCGTGGAATTCTCGCCATAGGTCGCGATGTCCCGCATCGCCTCTGACGGGTCCTGACCCATCGCGATCAGCGCGGCCAGCTTGGCGCGAATGCCGCTGTCTTGGGTTTCGACGCGAATGAGAATGCCGCCAGCCATCAGTACCCCTCCAGCGACGTTGTGTTAACCACACGCCCCGGCACCGCGTACTGCACGGACGCATGATCAAGCGGCTGCGCCTGGCTATCGTTGCCGCCCAGATTGACCGTACCCTTGCCGATCGCATCCAGCAGCTTGATCGCGTCCTTGTGCCGCTGCGTGATCTGCTCGGTGGCGATATCGTCATACAGCGCATAGCGCGCCAGATCGCAAGCGATGCCGACGATCAGGCGAGGCACGGCACTCAACGGCACCTGGTACTTCGCCAGCAGATAGCCGTCGATCACGCTGTCCGCATCGAGCAGCTTCCCCTCGATCAAGGCCAGCGCAGCAGCGGTCGCCGCCTGCTCGCCTGCCGTGTAGCCACTCATACTGCCACCCGCCGCCGCTGTCGACAGCATCTCGGCTGTCACCAGGCGCGGGATGCTCCGATCAGCGCGCTGCGCGATCTCGTCGGCAGCAAACTGGTTGAGCAGGGTGGTGGCAGTGGCGTAAGACATTATTTGCCCTTCTTGACGGCGGGCTTGGCTGCGCTTGCCTTCTTGGGCGCAGCCGGTTTATTGGGTACAACGGGCACAACAGGTGCCACGACAGGTGCCGCTGGTGCCATCGGCGCTACGGGCTTAAATGGCTCAACAGCCTCAGCCATATCCTCGATCACGCCGCCAGCCTTCATCTTTTCCGCCAGCGCGTCATCCAGCTCGATCTTTTCGCCGATGCCATATCGCTTGCCGTCGTGCTTTATTTGGCCGATCGTTAAATAAGTCTTGCTCACCACGTTCTCCTTAACAGCCCGCCCGGCATTCCGGGCGGGGGCTGTGCCTTCGCTCTTGGTTATGGATTAAGCGACTGCGTCCGCGATCAGGTAACCCAGATCGTTTGCCATCAGCAGCTCTTTGACAGATTCGCCGACACGCACACGCTGGCCACCACGCATACCGATGTCACCGTCAAACTGAGAGCCCGCGATGCGGGTACCGTATTGCGCGGTGAAGCCGAACGTGACACCGCGTTGCGTGTCGGCCTGCTTGTTGCGGTAAAGCAGCGCGCAGCTGCTTCCCCACACACGGGACAGGCTGACGGCCTGGCCTTTTTTGGCGGTATTGACCCATCCCTGACCGACATAGATGTCATCCAGTTCAAACAGATCCTTGAGGTATTGCAGCGGCACCATGCCGGTGTCGCCGGTCGTGCCGTTGAACGCCTTGAGGATGGCCGGGTGGCGGCGCAATTTACTGGATACAGCCTGCCCCATCACGGCGATGTTCGGACGCATGATGCAGCTGTCAAGACCCGTCACGATGTCGTCGATAGGGTCGCTGTGTCCGTCGGCGTAATCGCTCCACTGGCTATTACCGGCCAGCGTGGTTTTGTTCGTGGCGGCGTAATTACCGGCAGTGAACACCAAGCTGGCGGCGCGCACTTCGCGTTTCAGCGCGACCAGCTCGGTCAGCCCTTCGACGGCACGACCAAGCGGATCGGGCAGGCCCTGCGCAGCGGCCAACTCGATATCTGCAATCGGCACACCATCGTCCAGCGCCTCGTCGTTGGTCGAATCGGTTACTTCCGTACCGGTGAACTCGACCTGATTCGGCGTGCCCTTGCGGCCCACGCGCGTTTCGACCACTGTCATGGTCTGGCCCTTGGGGTAGCTCATATACTTGAACGCCTGCAAACCGACCGGCACGCGCGGCAGAACTTCGTCGGCGATCAACTTGTTGTTGCGATAAGCCAAAGCGACGGCTTGCAGCGCGGGGGTCACCGGGAACGGTGCGGCCACGCACAAGATCATGCCCTGGCGATGCATGTAGGCAAACAGTGCGGCGTGCGCACGCTCGAAGCACCAGGTCGAGAAGGCCACCACAGCGACCAGCATCGCGCTAAAAAACTGAGTCAAACTTTTCATCTTTAATCTCCTGAGTAATGAATAAATCATGCGAGGCACGACGGATCGCGCCCCTGCGGTTACAGCGCCAGCGTGATCTCGCGGTAACGCACCCGCACTTTCAGCGGGCTGTTGCCGGTGGCGATTTCGCCGGAGGCCAGATCAAGCACCAGCGCGGCGTTGGCAACCGGCGTGATCGCCGCAGCCGTAGCCGGACGGACATGGCGGTATGCGTCCGCCGTCGCATCCAGGAAGCCGGTCGTTTCGATGGTGGCCACCAGCTGGCCGCTGCCGTCGGTGTAGCGGATTTCCAAATCTTCACCCGCCGCGATGCCGTCGTAGGCCGTTGAGTTGTAATCCAGCATCATCTGCACGTCTTCCACGATCAGCGCCTTGCCCGAGCCAGGTGCGGCGACCAATAATTTCGGCGTTGCGTTCAGCGCCAGCAGTTCTGCCGTGCTGACCGTCACGTTCGCGGTGATGATGCCGGTATCGGTGGCGACCACGGCCTGCACCAGTTGCACCGGGATGATGTCCCCGACCACGCCGGATATCTCCGCGATGCCGCCGCAGTAAACCGCCGTGCCCGCCGCGATGGTGGCGGGTACGCCGCGCCCGACCGAGTCGGCGGTGAGGTACTGCCCGCGCGTCACGGTGTCGCCCAGCTCAAGATACGCCTGACCGATACGCACCACGTCCACCATCGCGCCGATAGCGGCCACGTTGCTGGTGCCGGTGCCGACCACCTGCTCGGTCACGCCGAGAATCGCGGCTGCGCCCGAAACGGCCTGAATCACCGCCAGATCGGCGCTGCCCGCCTTGACGAAACGGCACGGGTTGATTTCCGCGCCCGCCGTATAACTTTTGATCGCTGCTTCCATGTTTACTTGCTCCCTTTGGTTACGTGATTAACAGCAGCCGTGACCGAGATCGTGCGACCGGCCTTGGCTTCCGCCTCCTGGAACTCGACCGCCTTCGCGGCAACAGCCGTCGCATCGTTAGCATCCAGCGCATCGCCCTTATCGGTGCCGGACGCTTCGCCGAAATCGACCTGCTTGGGCTGCGCCAACAAAAACGCCTTATGCGCCTCGATCAGCGGCTTCTTCGCATCGCCCTCGCCGAACTCGACAGCGGTTTCCTGCCCGGCCATAAAGTCCAGCGTGGCCACGGTCGAATCTTTGTGGGCGGGCAACAGCTTGCCTTCCTTGACCAAACCCTCGGCGAACGCGACGTGCTCGGTATGGCGCGCATCGGAGGCGCGTTTCTTTTCGGCCTCGGCGAATGCGGCATCCTTCGCTTTCAACGCCGCGTTTTCAATTTCGAGCGCAGCAAGCCGCGCCTTGTCTTCAGCAGACATGGTCTCTCCTTGTGGTGGTTGTGGTTCAGTAAAAGCCGGGGCCGCAACAGCCTCGGGCGCAGCATCTTCCTTGTTCGCTTCCTGCTCCACCGTCTGCACGGCATAACCGGGGATCGCCTTGTCGGCTTCGTCCAGGCCGAACTTGCCGATGATCCATTCGCGCAAGCTGCGCAAGATCGATGCGTTCTGCACGTCGCCCCAATCGGCGAACTCGATCACACCCTCTTCGGCCTCGGCGAACGACGGGTTGCGCAAGCCCTTCACGGCAGGCGGCTGCGCGCCGAGAAAGCCGACATGGCGCAGGTAATACACACCGGGAACAGGATTGCTGGGGGAATCTGGAGAGTAGAACGAGGCACTAACCTTCTTGAACGCGCCCCGCGCGACCATATCGGCGAAGGCGGGATCAACCTGGTGCGACTCGGCATCCAGACCCTCTGTAAAAGCCAGCGACTTCACCCAACCGTAGGCCGGGCCGTCGTGCTTAGGGTGGCCGATCACGATAGGCGCTTCGTGCTTGGCGGGATCGTAGGCCGCAGCGGTGGCAGCGAGATCGGCTTCGGAAAACGACAACGAAGCGCCGCTCATTGCGACGTGCTTGCCGGGCTTAAAGATTTGGATTGGTTTGCTCATGTCGCCATTCTCGCGAGGGAGAGTGGCTCGGGCGATACTGAAGAGCTTCAGTGCGCCAAAGGAGGTGTTTCGGTGACGCTTTTTTACCCTAACACCCCGGCAGAAAAAAAGCAAAGCGGGGCGCTACAGCGAAACCCGCACACTGGACTACGCAAAATAACCCACACAGAGGCCGTTAGACCCCCGTTAAAAACCGCGCAAATGCTTTTTGGCTACATCGGTAGCCATTCGAGGCAAAAAAACGCCGCAGGGGCGGTTTTTCGGATTCCGCAAAACACCTCCTGGCGGATACTTTATTGCGCCCGTCCGCCTGAAGGGAATATACTGCCATCAAGCAGGCGCGACACGGTGATATTCTCCCGGCCGTAACACGGCAGCAATGCCGGAGTGCTATGTGGGGTTTCCGCCTTTGGCGGACTGGGAGGCCCCACCGCCTGCCCTGTCCATCAACCTCCTGATCTCCCTATCCCGTTTCGCCTGGTCGCTTGACAGCCTGCGGAAGCTGCTCATGAATACGGCTTTTCCGCTGCCCGTCGCCTTCACCACCGTCACGTAGCCTTCCATCTCCAGCAGGTATACCAACGTAGCCTGGCCATCCTGGATGCGTATGCCGCGCTCGATGGCTTGCTGCACAAAGGAGTACTCCCCCAACACAAGCTCCGGATGCACGTCGAGCTGCTTCTGCATCGTCTCGGCCGACAGCCGCACCGTGTGCGTCTTCGCGCCGATCAGCGCAGCATCCGTCTCGGCCAGCACGCCGATTGGGAACACACCCGCCGGCTTTGCAAAGAAGCGTGCGAACGCCTCGCCGGACACCATGCCCTTGAGCACGCCGGAGGCCAGCGGCACGTCCGCCGCATCCAGCTTCTCGGTGATCATCTTCGGCAGATTGGCCAGCCGCCTGCCGGGCGGGTAGTTGAATGCCGGATGCACACCCTGCGGGATATGCTGCACCTCGCCTGTGCGTTTGTTGGTGTAGGCAACCTTGGGCACCTTGGGCGTATCGCTCACCGTCAGGCCGCGCCGCTCCAGCATGCGCCTCGACATCGGGATCGCCCGGCACTTGCAGCCCCACTCCTTGACCGGCATGTGCGACTGCCAGAACGGATCATCCACTGGCAGCACCATGCCGTCCCATGCGGTATGTTGCAGGCGCGGGTGCTCGCTGTTATTGGCGTCGTATTGCAGGTAAGGGAAGGTCTGCTTGCTCTCCTGGATGCGTTCCCACTGGCCTTCGCTATGGGCGGTGCGCAGGTTGGTGTCGTAGATCGTCTTGAGTCGGCGCGTGCTGCCGAGCTGCACGTTCTTGATCTCTTTGGTGAGCGGGTCTTCCATATCGGCGCGACCCCACCAGCCCTTTTGCACCAGCAGCGGCTTGAGGTTCTTGCGGAAGTCCGAGAACGTGGTGCCGTCGGCCAGCGCGCCGTCCACGGCCGTGCGGATGTCGCGCAGGATATCGAGCTGCATGGCCTTGGCCACGGTGAAGGCTGCCTGGTGTTCCTGCTGCCACACGTCGCGATAGTCGAAGCCGATCTTGTAGCCCTTCTGGCGGAAGAAGGCGATCGCTTCTTCCGGCGGCAGGGCGGCGAGCTTAATTTGCGCCACTCAGTCGACCCCACAGCCTGGTGGCGAATTGCCCCTGTGCCAGCGATTCGGCCAGCTTTCCGGCATCCATGCCCTGGATCAGTTCCGGCAGGCGCGCCTGGAAGTCCTCGAAGCTGGCAGACTCGGCGGCCAGCGCGACGATGGGCGCGACCAGCGGATCGGTGACGCGCTCCCAGTCGCCTGCCAGTTCTTCGGCAAACGAATCGAACACATCCGGGCGTAGCTCGGCGAACTGCGCACCCTCTCCCTCACCCCCTCTCCCGCCTGCGGGCGAGGGGAGCGCTACATCAGGCGTGGCGGCCCGCTCCACCCACTCCCCGCCATACGTGTCATGCACATATCTCAGCGACGGCTTGAAGCCCATCCCGCAGATCCGCTCGTCGCGCTCGGCGGTCTGGTTGGCATCCTCTTCGTCCTCGAACTTGCGCCACACTTGCGGCAGCGCCGCGCCGGGGAAATTCCACTCGACCAGCCACTTCACCACCGTGGCGTTGAAGCTCATGCACACCAGATCCGCGTCGGCTCTGACGATATCATCTCGCACGTCGCTCTGGAGATCATCATTGCCCAGCCTGCCGGGCGTGCCCTGCGTGCTGGCAGTCTGGCCCAGCGTGGCGCGGGCGATGGCGGCATCCATGCGGTCGTAGAGCGCGGTGTAATCTGCCGTGCCGCCGCGCGTGGCTTCGAGCAGCTCGGCCGTCATCCCCTCCGGGAAGATGATCGCGCTGTCGGTCTGGATCGCTTGCAGCGCCTCCAGCAACTTGTCCTGGTCGGTCGGTGATGTGCCAGGCTGATACTTGCCGACAGCAGTCGGCATGCCGAACTTTTCCAAAAAGATCAGCCAGAATTTAACGCCGCTGCGCTTGAAAAATACCGGCCAGTACAGCCAGTGCGCGAGGCCGAGGCCGTAGGGTTCGTCGTCGTGGTCGCTGCCGGTGGCGAAGTGCCAGAACTTTTTCTCCGGCAGGATTTCACCCATCGGGTTGGAGGAGGTTCTGAGACGCAGCGACATATCCGGCGCGAAGGCGAAGCGGCGGCGGTCGCGCACCTTGATGCCGCCACGGGACGTATCCAGCACCACCTTACCATCCTCCACGGCATACATCGCCTCGGCCACGCCGTAGCCGTAGAACACGCCGTAGAGCATCTTCTCGGTGATGCTGTCGAAGCGGATCGCCTTGAGCTGTTCGTCGATAAATTCCGCCGCCTTTTTATCGGCCAGCTTTTTGCCGCCGGGGCGCACCTCCCACGGCTTCGACACCACGGCGCGCACGCGCTGCTCGAAACAGGCCTTGACCTGTTCGTCGCGCATCACTTCCTGATAGATGCGCAGATCGCCGCCGCTCTTGAGCATCAGCAGCTTGTCGGTGGTGGGCAACAATGGCATGCCATCCACAAAGCCGCGCGTGATGTCGCGCCCGTCGCGCGTGGTGGCGATCTCGTTTTGTTCCGGCTTGGCCGGTGCGGTTTCGGTGGTGTTTTCCATATTGCCCTCTCGCTACATATACCCGGACATGCCGCCGGATGCGGCCACGCGCTGGCCGGTTGATTGGAATTCCATCGGCGCGCTGCGCGACACGGCGATCATCCACAGGATGTGCAGCGCGCTCAGTCCGTCGTAGTGGTGGCTGGATTGCTTCTCCGGCCAGCTGTCCAGCTCGGCCAGCAGCAGCGTCAGTGCCGGGCTGAACAGGATGCGCGGCTCGAATGCATCGGTGATGTACGGCTCCAGCGATTCGATACGCACCTCCATGTCCACCGTCGCGGTGACCGGCACCAGCGGCAGCGTCACGCCCTTGGACAGCCCTGCCGTCATGAACGACTGGCGCATGTGCTCGTAGGCGTTGTTGTTCTCGAAGCCGATGGCCTGGCATTTAAATTCCTGCTGGAACGCGATCAAGTCGGCCTCCAGCTTGCTCGGCACGCGGCGCTTGATGGCGGCATAGTCCACATGCAGCCGCTGGCGCTGTGTGTCGTAGTAGCCGCCCACGATCGCGGACGGGTCGGACTTCTCGCCCTTGCCCATCGACGGGTCGCATGCACCGAACGGCTTCCAGTGATTCAGGCGCGAGACCCAGAACGTAACCGGCGCAAACACCTTGTCTTCATCGCTGCGCGGGTCACCCTGCATTTCCGTGGCGAAGGCGCGGGCATTCTTGGCGCGCTGGCGCATCAGCCAATACAGGCTGCGCACGCCCGGCCACGAGATCACCGCGCCTTCATCCATCTCGGTCTGGTGCGCCTGGTAGAACAGGTACGACGGCAACTGGTTTTCTTCCAGTACCTCGCCGCGCTCGTTGGCCGCTTCCTCGGCGGGCTTGTCCTGGTTGAGCATCAGCGCCTGGCATTCTTCCCACATGTCCATGCGCTTCGGCAGCTCGATCAGCGCGCGGAAGTGGTGCACCAGGTGGCCGATCGCGCCCTTTGCGCGGCTGATCGGATCGTTCTTGTTGAGCACGGTACCGACACCGACGAATTTAACGGTGCCGTCCGGAGGGCCGAGGAAGTCCACCGCCTTTTCCAGCCAGTCCCAGCGGTTGTTGCACTCGGTCGGACTCTTGGCTTCCTTGTCGGTGATCAGATCGTCGCCGAGCAGCAGCTTGGGACGCGATGCGCCGTGGAACGTGCCGCGAATGGCTTGCTCCGCGCCGAACGCTTCCATCTTCACGCCGCTGCGCGTGGTGAAGTCGCCGATCTTCCAGTTCTTCGTCGCGCCGCACGCTTCGGGAAAATCCAGCGCCAGCGCCGCGTTAACTGTCAGCTCAACTTTAACGACTTCGAGCAGCTTGGTCGGCAGCTTGGTCTCCGCGCCCAGCATGGTGATGTAGTCGATGAAGTACGGCACCTCGCCCACCCAACCGACCTCGGCGCGGATCGCTGGCTTTTGCAGCAGCGCGCGCACGGCCACCCAGCACGGGCCAACCTTGGTGGTCAGCGACGATTTAGCCTCGCCGCGCGGTGCCACCCACCATTCCTTCGCGCCGCTCGGCTTGTCGAGGATCTGCGGGAAGCGTTTGAAAAAGTGCCGGTGGAACTCCGACGAAGGCGGCCGGATGTGATGCCGGAAATAGGTGTAGCAAAAGAACTCGAAGTCGCCATCCACCAGCACGCGCTTGCGCCGCGCGCGCTTTGCTTCGGGCGACGGATCGAGGCCGACCTGCTTGGCCTCGATCTCCGCACGCAGCCCCTGCGTCAGTTCGGCGATTTCCTTGAGGAAGTCTTTTTCGGCAACGCTAGCCATAACTTGCCACTTGAATCAGAAGACGCGCAGTCTCGTGAGCGCGCTCACGAAGTGTTCGGTGCGCAATTAAGTAAGCGCGCTTGTATTCATCGACCACCTCGATATTTGTCTTTCCGACGAAACACTGAGGGTGCCATGTCTCTACATCGCCGCATAAACACGGCGTTTGTCCACAGGCGCGGTCAATTTCCAGGCGGGTCATCCGTAAGCCTTCGCCAGCTCATCACCGAACGGCGCGAGAATCTCCGCAAACGCTGGCGCGTGCTGCGGGTAATTCGTCCGCACAAATTCCGCCAGTCGCTTGGCCACATCCGTGGCCACCGCCAGCTTGTCCGTTTCCGGCATCATCTTGCGGCTGGCCGCCATTAATTTATTGTAGGCATCGGCCAGGCTGGCCAACGCCTGCACCTTTTCGCCGGGCAGCATATCGGGCGCATCCTGAATGGCTTGCACGGTGGCCTGCACCTGCTGCACCACAATGCCCAGCGTCTGGCGCACCACGTCTTCGATGCCGCCACCGGCGATCATCTGCGCGCCGCGCGCCTTGTCCCAATCGTCGCCGAGCTCTTTGCCGGTGCGCTTCCAGTTGCGCACGGTCGCATACGGCACGCCGATCTTGGCCGCAGCCACTTCCAGCGAGAGCTGGTCGAAAACATAAGCCGCGCGGACGGCGCGGCGTGAATCTTCACCGTGTGCCATAGCACCCCCGACACGTTACTGGCGTAGCCAGCCGTTTGCGGGAGGGGGTTGCTGTGCCCATTCCCGGCAAGAACGATTTGCTGAGCATTCTCATGGGCGCACTTCCCCTGGTGATGGGCGGCGCACCCCCGGTGTCTGGCTGCGGCCCAGCGCGATATCCTCGCCGCGATCGGTGAGGCGCACGGCATCCAGCTCCAGCCGCTCGACCAGCCCGATCTCGGCCAGCCAGGCGCACTCCGACCCCATCAGATCGGCGCTGGTGACGTAGCCGGTGCGCTCGACCTGATGGCGCAGCGCGGCGCGGTTGAGCGTGTAGCCGGGCGAGAAGTACAGTGCCAGCAGGATGGCGAGGCGGCGCGCGGCGGCGATCTCTTCGGCATAAGTCATAGGGAGCCTTTCACGGTTGTCCTTTCTCCCGCTTGCGGGAGAGAGCTAGAGAGAGGGAAGCGCGCAGCGCGGGTGCTCATTGTTTGGTGCCTCGCAGCAGGTAGTTGTGCAGGGTATCGAGCAGGTTGCTGACCCCGGTGAATTTGCCCGACAGCGAGCTGATGTCGCTGCCGATTTTGTTGATCTTTTCGTGTATGTCGGCCAGATCGTTATGGGTGAGCGATGATTCAGCCTTGGTTTCCAGGGCGACGATGCGCTCGATATGTCCGTCCAGTTTTAAGTCCAAATCTGCCTCCAGCTTGCCGATGCGGTCGTTGGTCACCTTGTCTTTATTGGACAGGTAGACGTAGATTCCGATACCGCCCGTCATCAAAAACGTCAGCACCTGGAACAGAAACTTTGCCAATTCGAGATCCATCGTTAAACCCTTCCGTTTTTTTCGTTCAACTCTTGGCACGCCACACAACACTGCACACCCGGCACCGCCTCACGCCTCGCGTCCGGTATGCGTTCGCCGCAGCCAGGCGCGGTACACCACTTGGCCGATGGCCGCGTAGCCTTCGGCATGATGGCCTTCGCCTGATTGCGCTCATACTCGGCCAGCTCAAGCTCCTGCGCGCGGTCTTCCGGCCTCATCACGGGTCGGGCGATTCGTGAATCGCCCCTACATCGTTCAAGTGGTCGATCAGTTCGTCGAGCCGCTTTCGGTCTTCGCCGCAGAGTCGGGCGTTGACGGCGACGTTACCGAGGACTTCGCGGGGCGTAACGGTTCCGGCTTCGACGAGTGCGTAAGAAGTTCCGCCGGGATCGCCCGGTAGGTCGAGGCCGGGCAGCCAGGCGCCGTTGTACAGGCGGAGGAAAGCAGGGCCGAGCAGAACAGCATGTACGTCACTCTTTTCCCCGGTGTTGGCGCAGCGCGCCAGCGACAAATCTGGTTCATGATCTAACTCCCATTGCCATTTGTTGTAATACTCACCCGCCTTGCGCTGCCACTCGATCACGGCGGCGGCGTGCCGCTTGCCGTTGTCCAGCGCCCGCTGAAACGCCTTGTAGGCTTCCTGCGCTTTGCGCAGCTCCAGCGCGTCGCGCCGGTCTGATTCGCGCGTCACGCCCTGCACATAACCGAAGCCGACACACGCCAGCGCCAGCAGCAGCACGGCGAGGATGCGGTACTGGATCGGTATCACGCGCATGCGATCGCGCCTCCCCAATTCGCGTAGACCGGCTGATGCTTGAGCAGGATCACGCGCGGATAGCCCCGGTTCTCGGCGAAGTTGGCCGCGCTGCGGCCAGCGTTAACTTTTTCCACATGCCCGAACCAGATGGCCGGGTTTAACGATCTGGACGCGGCCAGCTTCTGATCGCGGTACACCCAGCCCAGCCCGCCGTTGTAGGCGGACAGCGACATCGCCATGCGCTCGCAATTGCTCGGCTCCGCCCCCCTCGCTGCGCTCTCCCCGCTTGCGGGAGAGGGCTGGGGAGAGGGCAGCACCCGATCCCACAGCCAGCGGTCATAAGTCACCAGCGCGCGCATCGCCCAGGCCGGGTTGTAGGGTTGAGCCTCGCCCCAGCGATACGCGCCGGAGATCCACGTCGCCGTGGCCGGCATGAATTGCGCGATGCCCTGCGCACCCACCACGCTGCGCGCATCGGCGCGCCAGCGGCTCTCCTGGTGTATCTGTGCCGCGAACACCGCAACCGGCGCATCCATGCCCCACACGGCGCGCGCATTGCGCGTCAGATCGCGCTGGTAGCGCAGCGCAGCGCGGGGTACTTTTACTCCCTCGCCCGCTTGCGGGAGAGGGTTGGGGAGAGGGTTCGCCAGCACCAGCGCCGGCCGCGTCAACAGCAGCAGCGCAACAAAGGCGGCGCACAGCACCGCCACAAGCTTTTCCTCCGGCGACAGCTTAATCATCACACCCCCAGGCTCACCGCCAGCATGGCGCAACCCACGATGATGGCGCGGCGCAGCATGGCAACTGCAAACACCAGGCTCACGTCGATCATTGAGTTTATGAACTGGTCAGGCCGCGCATAGGGAAACAGCGCGCGGTCGATCCAGTAGCCGACCCACGCCGCCATCGAGATCAGCGACAGCTTGTAGAGCGACACCGGCAGCTGCTGCGGAGAAAACACATACACCAACCCGGCCAGCGCCAGCGTAACCAGCAACCAGTTAAACATGCGCGGCAGCTTCATCGTTTGGCGCTCCAGAGTGAGGTGGCCAGCAGGCAGGCGGACCGCCGGTGCGAGTAATAGCCCACGCCGCGATGCGCGCATTCGCCGTGATCAGGCATGCGCTCGTCGGTGTGCCGCGTCCAGGTGGCGCAGGTGCCGCAGGTTTGCGGCGCAGGAGGGTGTTTGGTGGTGGAAGCCATGCGCCGAGGTTACGCGCGCGCACGGAGAGTTGCGACAGTGAAACAGTTCGGTGCAATAAAAAAGCCCGCCGGAGGGCGGGGCTGGTGGGGTTACATCAAGACGCTATCGTTCGTAAACAAGCTCATCCATTGCGCTGCTGACTTCGGCAGAAAGATACGCCGCCGCATCCATCAAATCAAGCGCGATGTTGCTACATTGCCCCGCATCGGGGGGATGCGATTGCGTCATCATGCAATTCGCGGCGATGGAAAGTGAAGCCAACACGCCCGCCTTGCGGGCGATGGCGGCCATTTCTGGATTGACGGCGCTCATGCTGCACCGCCTTTGTGCGGCAGGTTGGACAACGCCAGGGCGCGCTTAGCTACCATCTGCGGGGTGACTTGCAGCAGGCCGCAGGCTTCCATCAGCACGATCTCGCGGCGCACCGTGGCCTCGTTCCTGCGCACCAGCCGGGAAATCTCCAGCACCGACAGCCCCATCTTACGGTAGCGCAGCAGCTTGCGCCGCTCCGGTTTGTCGCGCAGCACCTCGCCGGCCAGCGCCTCCACCATGCGCTTCAGTTGCTCGGGTGGCTGGCGCAGCGCAGCTTCCATCTGGTTGAACGCCTCGATGTAGCGCTCTTTCCACACCATAGCCTCCGGGCCGGTGAAGCCCATGCACAGCAAGGTGAAGCCGTCGCGGGTGATTTCGTACATTGGGCGCTGTCTCTGGTTGCCGTCTTGGTAAGAGCACACCGCAAAATTGCGGCGTGCAAACTCTTGAGAGCACTCGATGTTTCTAACTGCCTTCAACACGTCATCGTGCCGCTTGCCGAAGTGGTTGGATATTTCGAGGGATGTAACGATCAGGCGGTCGCCTGACTGGTGGACTAGCTGGTTCATCTTTGTCTCCTTTGAAGGGGAACCCACAAGGGCTGTGGGTGGCCAGGTGCTTCAAACCGGACAAAGTCGGCGGGCATATTCGCGGCAAGCCGCTATTTTATTAGCCCCACACCCGGCCATAGATGAACTACGGACGTAAAAAAACCACAACTTTCGGGCGCGGTTTCCGCTTTGTCTTTGGTGTTTGAAGCACCGAGGCGGATTTTGCGCGTTATTTGGCATTGCTGTCAACTTGATGCCCACACTTCCTGCCCCCTTCACATACGACTCCATCTTCGGACAAAATAGAATTCTCCATCCGTTTCAAAAGAAAGGTCTCCAATACGGTAATCTGCTGTCGATCTCTGTATTTCCGCACGCTTTATGAGTTGTGAGGCTATCGCACTTGGATTGGTAATGAACTTGTTGAGCACCTTAACGAACAACTGATGACAGAAAGTTTGCGGCGCTACTTGGCTTATTGAATTTCCTGAGTTGTCATATTGCGCACACGACCAGCCCGCATTGTCAGCGTCTTTTTGTGCATTGCCGATAATTTCAAACTTCCCTGTTTCTGCTCCGTCGATACGCCATACCTGCTTGACACGCCCATTCCCGCTTTTTGTTGTTGTTCGGTCAGATAGCGGGAGTCCTTGAACAACAACATTTGCATCGATTTTTTCAGCAATCAGAACAGATTTTTGGGTATTTTTTGCTGTGTATTCCTGGTAGCTGGAATACAAATTTCCTGCCTTCGCCCATAAAAACATGAAAAGAATAAACCCAATGATTGTGACCGCTGTAATTTTAATGGCTCGCATGGCTATCTCCCGTCGTTAAAAAACCGCACCTTAAAACAGACTCACCTGCCTGTCATCCACATAGCTGCCGAGGATGTTCCATATCTGCCGGTCGCTGAGGCGGTAGCGTTGCGCCAGCGCGTTGGCCGTGTCGCCGCCGCTGTATTCCTCGACGATGCGGCGGTTGCGGTCGGCGAGCAGGCCGCGCTGGCATTTGGCGATGTAGAGCCAGCGCCCGCCGCCGGTGTCGCGGCAGATGGCGCCCAGCGCCGCGATGCCGATGCACAGCGCCAGCGGGTGCTCCGCGTTGATGTTGCGGATCGCGGGCAGGCGCACGGTCTGGCCGCCGAACTCTTTGACCAGCAGCAGCGCGGCCGCTTCGCCGATGATTTCGACGATCTCCAGCAGGTTGACCGGGGTGACGGTGAGGGTGTCGGGGGTGATGGAGGTCATTTCTGCACGCCCTTGCCAAGCTCATACACCGCACCCTTGGGCTGCCAGGTCAGGCCGTGGCGATCCGCCCAGTCCATCGCCATCTGCTGGGTGACGGTGGATAGCACGTCCTTATCCACGGTGATATTCAGCACCGGCTTTTCGCAGAGTACCCAGCGCCGGTTCGCCCACCACGCGCCGATGGCGAGGCCGTAGATCAGGCCGAGGGCGAATATCAGGATCGCGTCCATCCACATCACCCGCGCAGGATCGCGCCGGCAGCCGCGCCGAGACAGAACACGGCGGCGAAGATGGCGCTGTAGATGAGGATGCCGGTCAGACTCGACAGCGCGCCGACGGCGGCGATCAGGCACAGCGCGGCGGCGGTGCTGGCGATGATGGCGGCGACGGTAAGGGCGGAGATGTAGGCGGAGGCCTCGGCAATCACTGCGATGTCGATCACTGCGATCTCGGGCGCGCCGAGGTCTTCGTTGGCGATCATTTTGCGTTCTCCTTGTGCTGGCGCGTGCGATCCAATATGCCGGCCAGTATCCAGAGCTGGCCCTGATCCATCATTTCCAGCTTGCGCTCGACGCCGGTCTGGCGGCGGGCGGCACCCTCGGCGTAGGCTTTGCCCACCTTCATGCTGCGGCACACCGCGCAGATCTTGCGCAGCAGCGGCTGGCGGTCGGCGGCGGCCTTGTCGATGAATGCCCACTCGTTAACCCTGGCCACCGGCTTCCACCCGCAGGCGCGGAAGTGGTCGAGCATCTTGCTGCGCCCAGCCTGATCCAGATCGCCCGCTGAGCGCACGCGCGCCACGCTCCACAGGATGTCGCGGTAGGCTTCATCGCTCATAATCAGGTCGCGCTTCGCCGCGTGGATCGCGGCGAGGTCGCGGCGGCGCTGGTCGGTGGGGTAGTGGGTCATGTCAGTAGCCGATCTTCACCAGCTCGATGCTGGTGCAGGTCTTGCGAATGTGGCGGCAAAATGCCTTGCTGTTTGTCCACCACGGCATCCAGCTCACAATGCTGCTCTCGGCTACGCCGGTGTACCACTTGCGCAAATCCGCACCAACGCCGCGACGCGCGGCTGCTTTCTTCGCCTTTGCGCGCTTGGTTGCAGAATATAAATAGCGTTTCGTGGCCTGGCAGAATTTCTGCGGGATTTCACCTTTACCATCAGCCCACGAGCCTTTGATTTCCCCATTCACATAGACCGCGACGTACAGCCTCATTTTGCTGGACTCAACGACAGCGTTGACTCTGTACCCGTCACAAACAAGCTCAACGCGCCCCATGATGTTGCTTAGTCGCGCCTCGATCTCTTTCCATTGTTCCTTACTGATAGCCATGTCGCTCTCCGTTAAACCGTCTCCCGCAGCCCGCTATCTCTAACGGGCTGCAGGCGATGGTTTAGCCGTTCACCGCGTCCTTCAGCGCCTTGGCCGCGCTGAACTTCGGCACGTTCTTGGCCGCGATGTCGATCTCTTCGCCGGTGGACGGGTTGCGGCCTTTGCGCGCCGCGCTGCCCTTGACGCTCAGCTTGCCCAGGCCGGGCAATGTCACTTCGTCGCCGGTTTTGAGCGCGTGGGTTACGGCCATGCCCAGATGGTTCAACACCTGGTCAATGTCCTTCTTGGTCTGGCCGGTTCCTGCTGCGATTGCGTCGATCAGTTCTTGCTTGGTCATTTGCTTCTCCTTGTGTTGTGCCTTGCGGCGGTTGGTAAATCGGTAGTTCAATAATTCAGCCAGAGGCATTCTGTTTTGGTAGCGCCGGACATACAGACGTGCGGGATGTCCAGCCGGTTCCAGTCGCTCAGGTGTTGGTCATACAGGTGATGGCGGTACCCGCTGACGATGGCTTTGCCTTTGATATTGCGCAGCGCAGATAGCAGGTCTAAATGGTCATGCACGCCGAACGGGCGGGAATAAATCACGGATTTGCGGAAATTGATCGTCTCTTCGGGATACGGCGGGTCAATATAAAAGCTCGTGCGATCACCATCTACACGCATCATCAAGTCAACTGCGTTACAACTTTCGATATGGCAGTGCTTGAGCCTGGCTGCCGCTGCGCGCATGCGGTCAGGGACAGAGTTCCATGCTGTGACCACCTTGGCATCACTGAGCGCTATCTTCCATCCCGTGCGATGGTCATTGATAGCGCCCATCCTGGTAAACCAACTTCTTACCAGAAAGCAGCGCAGCCGTTCGAGCCGTTCATCCGAATTTGCGTGCTCACGGCTGTATGCCAGCTCACTGCGTGCATACGGCGTCAGGCTCACCAGCCTGCATAATTCATCAAGCGGATCTCCAGCATCGCGCAGCAACTTGAAAAAATCGAACAAGATATCGTCAAGATCGTTGTACCACTCAACCGGTGCCGGTTCTTTCGCCAGGAGCACCGCCGCAGATCCACCGAACGGCTCGCAATACGTGCGATGCGCAGGCAGCATCTGGGCGATGCGTCCGCGCAAATTGCCCTTTGAGCCGGGGTATTTGAATACAGACAACAGGCCGGTTTGTGGGCGTTTAGCCATTTAATCCGCCACCTCCATCGCATCCTTCAACAGCGCGCTGACGATCTTGTCCACGTCGCTGGTCGGGTCGCTGATGAAGGCGACATCGGTGTCGCTGGTGACGGTGACACCGATCTTCTTGAGCGTGGCGGCATCGCAGGTGTTGAGGCCTTCCTTGCTGGGCGCTTCCTTGGTGGCGATCAGGTTGTCGGCCAGCTCCGGGAAGTGTTTGCGGATCAGCTTGATGGTCTGTTCCGGATCGGCGATGTCGATCTTGCCTGGCTGTTTCTTGAAACCGCATTTGATGCCGTAAAGGGTCACTGATTTGGGCTTGCGGAACAGTGTCTGCGATTCGGCCACAAGGTCGAGCAGCGCGCGGCCAGTCTCTGCGGCTTCCGCCACGGATTGCTTGAGCTTGGCCATGCGCTTGCGCTTGACTGCATCCAGCTCGGCATTGAGCAGGGTGACGAGGTTGGTCAGTTCGGTGCGCGCCTTGGCGTGGGCTTTGGCGCTGGTTTCGAGGTCGTCCATTGTGGGCATTGCGTTCTCCTTGGTGGGTTGATTAAGTCGGCAGGTAAATTTGCCCGTACAGGTCGCCCAGCATCTTGGCCAGGCGGCTTTTTTTCTTGAGTTCGTGTTTGGCGCGGTGATCGTGGAATTCGATGGTTTCGATCAATTCCTCTGCACTGGCCGCGACGAAATAGCCGGTGGACGGATGCCCGCAGATGGCGATCTGGCCGTCTTCGATGGCCTCTGTGACCAGCTTGCGCAGTTGCCTCGTCTCGATGCCGAGCGCCGCCGCCAGGGCCTTGCCGCTGACGCCGTTGCCGCGCCCGATGTGGCGCGACAGCACGGCCACAAGTTCATTGGTTGTTGCCATCGTCAATACCTCCTTTTTTGAGTGCGGCTTTTACGGTCTGTGGCATCTGGGTGCGGGGCTTCAAATCCCCCTCGATCCCCCTTTTGCAAAGGGGGAGGCCATCAGCACCCCCCTTTGTCAAAGGGGGGATGGGGGGGATTTGCCCGCCGACCGGCGTGCGCCCGGCCAGGCGGTCTTCGTGCTGTTGTTCTTTGCGCGCCTCAACTTTGATCGAATAGCCCTCGATGATCGCCAGCAGGTAGCCGTGCGACTTCAACGGCAGGGTGAGGCTGTCGCGCTTGGAGATCATCTCGGTCAGCGCCATCTGCCAGTAGTCCTGCGGCGCGCTCCAGGTGCGGCCGTTGCGCTCGATGCGGGCGGCGGATATCTGCGGCAGCAGCTCGTTGAGCAAATTGGCCACGCGGTCGAACGAGAGCTGTCGCTGGGCGGGGCGAAACAGCGCGAGGTATTGCACCAGCAGCTTGCCCAGCGGCGCGGGCATGGCCAGCGCGACCAACAGCGCCGTGCGCGCGCTTTCCAGCTCGATCAGCACATCGAGGCTGGCAACCGCGCCGCAGGCCGGGCAGGTGGTTTTCATCAGCCGCGCATCCTGTGTACGGTCAAGCCTGGCACCGCCGGTTTTTCCGGCAAAAATCCGCTGGTGGCTTTGCCGCTCGTGGCTTTGGCGTAATCCACCTCAACCTTGGCCGAGTTGATGATGGTCTGGCTGATGTCGGAAATCGCCTTGGCTTGCTCGATGCTCATGGATTTATTCTTGACACCTTCGATCGCGTCGAACAGGTGCTGGCGGAGCGCGTTTACATCATTGGTTGCGGTTGCGTTCATGGCAGGTGATCCTCCGGTTGAGTGCGCCTTTGAGTTGCAGGACTTCCTTCAGCTCTTCGGGCAGGTTGTGGATGGTGTTGCGTTTCATCATGTCGGCAACGGATACGGCTTCCAGGTTCTCGATGGCGATGTGGGTTTTGTCGCCGTCCCTGAAGGTGATGCGATACCCCTCCGGGATTGCTCCGTGATGCAGCTCCCACACCAGGTGATGCACGGGCACATAGTCGCGGCGGGTTACACCTGTGTCCCGCAGCTTGACTTGTAGATCCCCTTCTTTGCTCGTGCGCACGCTGCCGATCGGCCGCCATGAGTACGGGTGTTGACCCGTCTTGAATTGCGTGGCCACCATCCCGGGATAGCTGACGCCCTTCACGCCCTTGTTGGCCGGGACGTGTCCTTTCGCGAAACGGAATGCAGCGCCCACGTTGTCGCCGCGCCCCAGCCGCTGCGCATCGGGTGTAGCCAGATATTCCGGCGTCTTTTTGAGGCCGAGTTCTGATGCCTTGCGGTAGACCTTGCACAGCGGAATACAGAGAGCGGCTGCGATCTTTTCGGTTTTTTCGTGCGGGTATCTGGCGCGCAGCGCTTCGATCTGAAGCTGCGTCCATCGGTGGCGGGGCCCGCGTATTCCCCGGCTCTTGGTCATGTCGCAGCACCCCTGCCACACCGGAAGCTGTGCCCGGCGCTGACGCCGCCCACGGCCCACCAGACGCTGGTTTCGTTGCCGCGCCGGGTGTACAGGCAGCAATAAACCTCGCTGTCGCGGTACAGCTCCAGCAGGGCGGCCTGCACCGCTTTGCGTGTGCCGAGCGGGTAGAGCGCGGCCACGTCCACCGGCTGCTGGCTGCTCGATCCGGCCAGCGCGTTGCGGATGTCATTTTTCAGGTCAGTTTGCACGGGAGCCCTTTCGCGCGTTGACCAGGAACGCCATGCCCTGCGTGATGTCGTTCTCCAGCGCTTGCAGGTCGCCGAAGTCGATTTCGTCGGCGGCGTGCAGGCCGATCAGATAGCCCTGCACCATGCCCAGCCGGTGCTGCGTGTCGCTGGCATCGCCCGCCAGCACCGAAGCGGCGAGGTTGGTGCGCAGGAGCAGCAACTGGCGGTGCTGGTCGGGGTTCATCAGGCGGCTCATGCTTCGCCCCTCCGCTCATACCAGCGCACTTCGCACTCGAAGCGCGTGGCGAAGCTGTAGCGCCGCTCGCCGAGCAGGCTGCGCTCGTAGGCGCACACCGTGCCGTCCAGTTGCTTGCACAACGGGCTGGCGTGGATGACGATGCGCGGGCCGACCGCGCCGGGCTCGACGCGGATGACGCTGAACCCCTGCGACTTGAGCCATTTGACGCAATAGTCGGCGCGCGTGGCGACATCCCTGCGCCGCTCCGCCGCCATCAGCGCCACTTCGCGCTGCTTGGGCGGTGTTTCGATCAGTAGCCAATTCATGTTATTTCCCTCCCTTATGGGTGCAGCTTTGGCAGGCGCGCCAGTGACGCATTGCTTGCGGGCTGCTGGTTGGTACGGCGCTGGCAGACAGCGCGCGGCATTCGGCGTGGCTGATCTCGACGCCGGTGTGCGGGCAGGTGAGCCGGGCGTAGACATCCAGCACGCGGGCCGCGATCTTGTCGGTCTTGGCCGGGTATTTGCCGGACATCACCAGCGAGATGGTGGTGCGCGACACCAGCAGCTTTTCGCTCACCGCTTGCGCGCTCGAACCCTCCACCGCCTGCTTGAGCAGGGCGAACCAGTCCGGAGTCATAGGATGCCTTTCACGTTTGTCCCCTCGCCCGCAGGCGGGAGAGGGTTAGGGAGAGGGTCGCCGATGTCGTGGGTCTCGTCGGTGTTGGGGTCGTAGACGCGTTTTTTTTCCAGGTACAACACCGGGGCCAGCGGGCCGGTGTCACGGATATCCTGCAACCACCAGCGCTTGAAGCCCGGCGATGTCGGCGAGATACACGCTTCGCGCTTGGGCAGCTCGATCAGGTATCCGGCCTTGGCCAGCGCGCATATGTATTTCTGCACGTTGCTGGTGATGTCGCCGCGCGCGGTGTCGTCGGCCACCAGGCCGATGATGTCCGGCACGGTGAACTTGCGGCGGAGCCGGACGGCGCGCCAGACGCGCACGCGCAGCGTGTCTTTAAGCGCTCGCCGTGGGTGGATGCTCGCGCCGGATTCCACGGCATGCCTGCCCGCGCTGGTGAGCCGCAAACAACCCCGGACGGTCTTTTCCATCAGGCCGTGGCCGATCAGCGTGGAGGCGGATTGCTTGACCTGCCGCGCCGCGAGGCCGGTCAGCTCGACCAGGTGCGCCTCGGTGATGCAATGGCGCGGGTTTGATTGCCCGATGGCCGTTAACAGTTTCTCTCCGTTCCAAGCCATTTAACGCCCCTTCGAGGTGGCTACCACGCGCGGCCTGCGCGCCTGCCAGTCGTGGGTGAGTACCTGCCCGGCCATGTCCTGCAGGCTGGCGGATGCCTTGCCGTTGCGCCGCGCTGTCTGCTCGACGGTGGCGATCGCGTTCATGATCTCGCGCACGCGCCCCGCCGACTGGCGCAGTATCTCGGCGACCAGGTCGCTGCCGATCTCGACCTCGCTGAGCTGCTTGCAGAACTCGGCCACATCTTCCAGTGTTGCTGGGTGAAACTCGACCACCTTGGCGATGCGGCTGCTGATCTGCGCGTGGCGCGCGATCTTGGCCTGCACCTGATCCATGCCCACCAGGATCACGATCACCTCGGTGAGGTCGGATAGGTCGCGGATGGCTTCCAGCACTTGGGCGCTGTCGCGCAGGCAATGCTCGACCTCGTCAATCACCAGCGGTATCTGCTGCCCGCCCAGCACACCGGCGATGCGCCCGAAGATGTCCTTGGCGCGCCCGCGCGAGTCGAGCTTGAGCGTCTCGGCCAGCTCGGTCATGAAGTAGCGCGGTGTCCATTCGACCTTGGCGCGCAGGTAGGCGGCGCCGTTGGCCACCGCCCACTGATCCACCGTTTGGCTCTTTCCGTAGCCCGCCGGTGCGGTGACCAGCATCAGGCTGGCCTCGGTTGCGCCGCGCGTTTCCACCGCCGATATGCCGGTGCGGAAACGCTCGTAGTTGGTGATGTTTTTGACAAAGATTTTTTTCACGCTTACACTCCCTTTTGTAGTTACTTCACACGGTGCTACTCTTCACAAGGCCGCTCAATAGTTGATGCTATCGAGCGGCCACTTCATTCTGCGCATCCCCAAACAGGTCGTCCCATTCGCCGGTGTTGCAGTACCAGTCGAGCCAGGTGTTGTCCTGCTCGGTAACTTGGCTGGCGTTGGTTTTGAGCCAGCGGAATTTGGCGGCGTCGCTGGTGAATATCGGGCGCGGTATGGGCAGGTAGGCGGCGTTCTCCGGCAGCGGCTCGGCCTGTATCGGCTGCACGCCCTGCACCGGATTGCAGACCCTCTCCGGCATCGGCACGAACCTGAATTCGGGCACGGCAACCGCTTTCTGGTACTCGATGAGCTGCGGCGGGTTGAGTTCGGCTTCGGCCTCTTCGATCTTGGCTTCGGCGCGCTTGATGCGGCCTTGTGCGCGCTTCTCGTTGGCAGCCTGCTGCTGCGATACCGGGAAGTAGGCGGTTTTGTTGGCCTCGAATCCGGCCACGCAGATCAGGCGGCCTTCCATGTCTCGCACCCATACCTGCATCGGATCGTGTATGTCGTAGCCGATGCGCACCCGCTCGCCGTGGTAGTGCTCCAGTTCGCGGTTGAAGTAGGTGTTGCCGAACAGGCGCACTTCGGCGCGGTGTGTCTTGCCGATCTTATAGGGGCGGAACAGGTCGGCGGCATCGGCGGCTTCCAGCATCATCGGTTCCCATCCTTCCGCCATCGCGGCCGCCCAGGCTTCGTTCGGTGTCTGGTGGCGTTTCTTGCCTGTCATTGGATCGTCGATCTTCGGCAGGGCGCGGTGTGGGTGATTGTTGTAGGCTTCTACCTTGGCATCGCACCACTTCACGAATTCGGTAAAAGGCATCAGCAGCCGCGAAGTGCCGACGGCATTGATGTCTGCGCGGGTTATTTTGAAGGCGGCCTGCTTGGCCTGCCGATCCATCGCGCCGCCCATGTAGGTGGGCAGTTCTTTCGCGCCCTTGACCCAGATGGTCTGGTGGCTGCGCTCGATGATGCCGCGCGCCTGCGAGTTGTACGGCAGGCTGTGGGTGATGCTGATGCCGAGGCGCGCCATGAAGCCGGTGGCCTCATCGCTCATCAGCTCGTTTTTAAAACCGGAGCCGTTGTCCACGTAGAAAATCGACGGGATGCCGCAGGTTTCAACCGCGTTGCGGATGGCATCCAGCACCGACCAGGTAGATTCGGCCAGATCAACACTCCAGCCCACCGATTTGCGTGTAGCAATATCCAGCACGCTGGTGACCTCTGGCCGGAACGGCCTGCCGTGGCGCGGGTGTGCAACTTCGGCATCGAAGGTATGGCCGTCTGCAGTGTATGCATCGCAGGGCCACATCTGGCTGGTATCGCGGCGCACGAAGGCGCGCACGTTCTTGAGCTCGCGCGGCAGCATGCGACCGCGCACCAGATCGAGCTTGCTCATCTTGTCGATAAAGCGCTGCGCGGCCCAGTAGGACGGGGCGGACATACCTTCCGGCAGGATCAGATCGTCCAGACACTTTTTGAGGGTTGGTTTTTGCGGCTGCTGGTACAGGCCGAGCAGCGCCGGTCCCCATACCGGAACCTTGACTCCTTCGGTGTTTTTGGGTGCCAGCGCGGAAAAGCCTTGCTCTGCTTCGCGCATCCAGCGGTAGATCGAGGTGCGCGACAGATGGCGTTTCCCCTCCGTGCCAGCCTTGGCATTGGCCACCGGCACCAGTCGCTGCAGCTGCTCTGGCAACTCACCGTTCGCGGCCAGCGCGATCACGGCCTGGATGGCTTTCTCCGTGCCGGCAGCTTTGGATAAGCGCTTGATCTCGGTGATGATGGCGCTACGCGCCTCGGCTGTTTTACGTTGCCAATCTTTTAATTCTTGCGAAACCGGCAGCGCGACGGGATAAAAAGGTGCTACGGCGTTGGTAGCCGTAGCACAAGTGGTCGCCGATGAAATAGCAGGAACGCCGGCGGTAGTTTTGAGGGTGTGATGCAGGATAGCTTCGCGCACAACCTTGGGCAGACCCGCCAGGGGATAGAGGCGCTTCTGTCCGCCGCGACCTGCGTGCTCGGTATATGACCAAGATTCAACTGATGCGCGTCTTTCTGCGCTTCTCTTAGCAAGGCCAAGAGCGGCTGCGATGGTTTTAATGTCAGCGCTCATTGTTGTTCCCCTAGGAGCTGCTTGATCGCCTTTTCCTGCTTGGCTATTTCAGTCTTCATGTAGGCCAGCCTACCCAACTCAGCCGTTAGTGATTCCTTCCCGGGCAGCACGCGGCATCCGAGTTTTCCGGCGAACAAACTAGCCAGCGCGGTCTGCCCGGTGACCGCATCGAATGCGATGGCTGTTTCGAGGTTTGGGATGTGGTCTTCCGACGCTTCAGAGGTGTATTTATCCAGGGTGTTTGTCGAGACTTCGCGCCCCAACAGGCGACTCATGTCAGCGGCAATCTGATAGCGATCCTTTGGGCTGGCCTTGATCGCCTCACCCATCGCATACGCGATCTCGCCGCGAAACCGCCATGCGCCTGGTGTTTGCGGGTGAGCCTTGGGGATGTTGGCGAACAAGTCCCCGGTCAAGGTATCGGCAGCGCGACGCATGTCAGGCTGCCTTTATTTGCCTGCCGCTGGCGGCAGTACGCTTACCTTTCAAAACGCGGGCTGCGGCGTTAAACTGCACATCCCGATAGCCGCGTGGTTTTATCGATCCGTCGGCGTTGTAGCGTGTCGGCCAAATAACCATTGGGGGTATACCCAGTGCATCGGCGATGCGCTGTTCGCAGATTGGGTAGCTGCGCACAAGCGCCACAGAAAACGCGGATGAACTGGTGAGTCCGTATGCCTGAGCCAACCCGGATAGAGATAATCCGGCTTTGCGTAGCGCAGCAACAACATCTGCTGGATGCCAGTCTTCTTTCTGACTGGTTTTTTTAACGGCGGTGGTTGTCATGGTTTTGCCTTGTTCGGTTGTTTGCGATGGGTGGCATTAGGCCACGTATAAACGTGGATTGTCAATAGGTCTGACACGTCTTTTTTCGTGTCGCGCTTTCTGGTTGGCGTTAATTTGCGAAATGAGGTTGATTGTGGTTTATAAAACAAACAGATATATAAAGCGCGACAACGGTTTAAACGTCGCACTTTCGTGTCGCACTTTCAAGAATTAAGTGCGACATGGACAAAAAGTCTATTGGTGAGCGTATAAAACAGGCCAGAAAGGCGCTGAATATCACCCAAGAGGTGTTGTCGCTGCGCGCAGGAGCTACGTCGGAACGTGGGTTACAAGATAATGAGTCCGGTCGATCCGTCCCAGGCGGTGCAATGATGTCCGCTTTGGTTGAATCAGGAGTGAATGTAAATTGGGTACTTACTGGCGATGGCGATATGCTGCTTTCAGATCTAATACTCAAGCAAAGGCTTGACCATTGGGGAATTGGAAGTGATAGCGATGTGGCTCGCCATACAGTAAGAGAGCCAGCTCAACCACCTTTTGGTTTTGTGCTTGTTCCGCGCTACGACGTAGCGGCCAGCATGGGGAACGGCGCGGTGATTCACAGCGAGCAGGTGGTGGATCACCTGGCATTCCGTGAGGAATGGGTGCGTACCGAGCTGGGAGCCAACCCGAAAAACCTGGTGTTGATCAGCGCCATCGGCGATTCGATGGAGCCAACTCTACGCGCAGGAGATCTACTGCTTATAGATCGCAGCACGGCAGGCGTTAAACAGGATGCAATCTATGCCTTCGCCACCAATAACGAGCTGCGCGTGAAGCGCATGCAGTTGAGGATGGATGGGAGTGTGGTCGTTAAGAGCGACAACCCGCAATACGACCCAGAGACGTTGTCCGCCGATATAGCATCAGCCCTGCACATTGTTGGCCGCGTCGTATGGTCTGGCCGGCGCATGTGAAGTTCATTATTTAATGTGCGGTTTCTGTCTTTTTTGTTCCAAATAGCGCGCAAAATCTATTGCGATCCGACTGTTTTTGCGCAAATTTAACCATTTTATATTTTGCTGCTAAATCGCCTTTAATCCCGCATGCCTTTTAGTTTTTTGGCCTTTTTTTCATTTCTCTCTTATGTACCAAATCAATCACCCCCCCACATTTGGGGGAGTCCGCAGGTCAGCGCGGTGGAGGATGCAGGGGAGGGAAAGCTGAAAACCTGCGGGGCTGGGAAGTTGAAATTCTAAAAAGCTGATTACCACATCATCCGCCCCGGCAGTTCCATATCGACTGCATGGAGAAGGTAGTCATTTCAGTGGATTATTGCTGGCCGATCAAAATCCGCTCGTCTGCCAAAGTGGAATTTCTAAACTGGCTGAACTGGCCAATATTCGCCACCAGATCATGAGAATTCTCTCCAAATACAACATCACAGGAAGGAACACCTTTACACATCACGTTGTAGGCAAGCTCTCCGGTCATTTCCATATCAAGAGGAACGGTATGAATGGGAATTGAAACGACCTCACCATAAAATGAACCTGTTTCGTTGAATATGCGACCAGCCAACTCCGGAAAACCTCTGTCACCATCCTTGTAAGCGCTGACTGAACCATAGTTTGCCAACAGACAAAGAATCCTATCCCCTCTCACCCAGCAATGCCACTCGGTCTTGCCTGGCTCTACTATACGATTCGTGTAATGCGTATAAGGCTTTACCACCATGTCGCGTGCCAAGGCATGGTTTGCAACCGCAATGGTCAGCGCCAGTGAAGATACCCAATAAAAACTTTTTTTCGCAACATACTTTCCAAACACGCCTCGCCTATTCCTCATTCTTTTTACCTCCACTCTCCCAATCTTCATAACTCTGTTTGTTGCGTAGCGACTGCAATGCCCCGCTATTCGAGCCACTTTGCAAACAACGTGGCGGACACTACACCCCCCATTGCAATAAATCCATAGACCGAATTATCTAGGCTTTTTCCCGCCCCCCATCAATCACCTTGATTGGCAGGCCATTCCCGCCTGCATTTCCCTGCTCAAACAAAAACGGCATCCGATTTTCCAATCAGATGCCGCGATAACGGGATGCTCAGACAATTATTGCAAAATCATTTGGCGGCAGGTGCTACCGGAGCCTGAGTTGCCGCAGCCGCATTCGCGGCCTCGCCTTTCTTCAGCGCATCGGCCGCTTCGGGCGGCATGTAGTTCTCGTCATGCTTGGCCAGCACTTCGTCGGCATGCATCACACCGTCGCCCCCGACCTTGCCCTGTGCCACCACGCCCTTACCTTCCTTGAACAGATCCGGCAGGATGCCCTCATAGATGACCGGTATGCTCTTGTGCTGATCGGTGATCGCAAATCTGACCGTGACGCCGCTGGTTTCGCGCTTCACGCTGCCCTCCTCGACCAGGCCGCCGATACGGAAGCTGCGTCCTTGCGGAACCTCGTTGTTGAAGACCTGGGTCGGGGTGAAATACAGGCTGACGTTGCTGTTCAGCGCATTCAGCACCAGCCCGACCGCCACGGCCAGGATGGCGACCCCAACGATGATAAATACGAATCTCTTCTGACGTGGTTTCATGCCGTGCCCTCATCCTCTTGGTCTTTTTCCGCCTCCTGCATCAGGCGTACCTGTTGCAGGGTGATCTTCCGTTTGTGCCGGACCATTGCTATCTCGACCGCAAAGACCAGCAATGCAACGGCATATGAACCCAGCCATACATACGCGAGCGGATTCTCCCTCATCCAGATATCCAGGCTGCTCATTGACGCACCTCCGGCAGTTCGGCTATCCAGGTCGTGTGCCGCTCGCGCTCCAGGATGATGCTGCGCACCCGCGACAGCACGACGGCGAAGGCATAGGCCCAGCATGCCAGCAGCATGAGCAGCAGGGCCTGCTGCATCACGATATGCATGCTCGTTCCGCTGAATTTGAAGGTCGAGCCCTGATGCAGGGTGTTCCACCATTTCACCGAAAAATAAATGATCGGCACATTCACCGAGCCCACGATGGCCAGCAGTGCGGCCGCCTTGTCGGCGCGGCGCGGGTCGTCGATCGAGGCGTGCAACGCGATGAAACCCAAGTACAGGAACAGCAGGATGAGTTCCGAGGTCAGGCGCGCATCCCATACCCACCACGCGCCCCACATCGGCTTGCCCCACAGTGCGCCGGTCCACAGCGAGATGAAGGCGAACAGCGCGCCGGTGGGCGCGACCGCGGTGGCCATCATGGCCGACAGGCGGGTGTTGAAGATCAGTCCCAGCGCGGCATAGCCCGCCATCACCAGATACAGGAACATGGACAGGATGGAGGTGGGTACGTGAATGAAGATGATGCGGTAGAACTCGCCTTGTTGTGCGTCCACCGGCGCCACGAAAAACCCGAGATACAAACCTGCGGCGAGCAATACAGCCGCTGTGGCCGCGAACCACGGAACCATCTTGCCGGCCAATCCGTAAAAGGTGGTGGGAGCGGAATACTTGAACCAGTTTATAGCCAATTTCTACTCCATCGAAATGCGCAGTGCCTGCGCGGTTACCCACGGGGTGAATACCAGCGCCACCATCATCAGCGCGCCCAACAACGACAGGTGGGAGACCACGCTCAACCCGCTCGTGACCGCGTCGACCGCACCGGCACCGAAGATCAGCACCGGGATGCACAGCGGCAATACCAGCAGCGACAGTAGCACACCGCCGCCGCGCAAGCCCAGCGTCAGCGCCGCGCCGATCGCACCGATCATGCTGAGAATCGGCGTCCCAAGCAACAGGCCGACGATCAGCACGCCGAGCGCCTGCGCCGACATGTCGAACTGCAAGCCCAGCACCGGCGCCATCAGCACCAGCGGCAGGCCGGATACCGCCCAGTGCGCCACCATCTTGCCCAGCACCAGCATCGACAAGGAATGCGGCGCCAGCATCATCTGTTCCAGCGTGCCATCCAGATAATCCGCCGAGAACAGCCGCCCCAGCGACAGCATCGAAGACAGCAACGCCGCTACCCACAACACGCCCGGCGCCATCTTGCGCAGCATGTCCATTTCTGGCCCGACGCCGAGCGGGAACAGGCTGACCACCATCACGAAAAAGATCAGCGTGGTCAGCACGTCCGCACGGCGGCGCATCGCCAGCACCAGATCGCGCCGTATCACCAACAGCAGCAGGTCGAGCAGCGTGGATTTTTTCATGACAACGACAGGCTGCGCATTTCCGTCCCCGCCACCTGCATCGGCTGGTGCGTAGTGAAAATCACCGCGCCCTGGCGCGCCAGATGTTCCGCGATCATCTCCTCAATCATCGCCACCGCTCCGACATCGAGCGCAGTCAAAGGTTCATCCAGTATCCACAGCCTGGCATCGCTGACCAGCAAGCGCGCCAGCGCCACACGCCGCCGCTGACCTTGCGAAAGCGCCTTGCAGGGAAGCCGCTCGCGGCCGCGCAACCCCATGCGCCGCAAGGCGGCAACCGCGTCCTTCTCGTTCAATTCGCCGCCCGACAGTCCGGTCGAGATGCGCAGGTTCTCCAGCGCGCTCAATTCGTCCTTGATGGCATTCGAGTGCCCCAGGTAAAGCATTGCGGCGTGGTATTCATCGTCCTGTTCGCGGATGTCACCGCCGCACCAGCTGACCGTCCCCTCATCCGGCATGAGGAAGCCGCACAGGGTGCGCAACAGGCTGGTCTTGCCGCTGCCGTTCGCACCCTGCACCTGCATGATCTGCCCCGGATGCAGCGTAAAACTCAATCCGGAAAACAGGCGGTGATCGCCGCGGCTACAGGCAAGATTGCTGACTTCCAGCATGAATGGGAACCTGAAATTGACAGCGGAGGATTATATATGAACGCATCCGTAGAATGCGCAGCAACCGCTGAAATGATATTGCGCATGGACAAGCTGGAATTCGTTGCCTAGGCAAGGGCACAAACCCTGTTCTTTCCCTCTCTCTTGGCAGAGTAAAGAGCATCGTCGGCCAATTTTACTAGGTCATTCATCTCCCCTGTGTCAGCGGGATATGAAGAAACGCCTATGCTCACCGTCACATTATGGGTTTCATCATTCCATCGGCGCGCCGGATAACATGGGCGATTCCGGCCTCCTATGCTCACGGTTACATTATGGGGTGCATCCCCTTCTTCATCACTGAACCTCTGCGCCTCTATTGCACGCCTGATATTTTCAGCGACCACAATAGCTCCTTCTTTGTCTGTATCCGTAAGGATGACGGCAAACTCCTCGCCCCCATATCTGGCTGCCATGTCCACTCCCCTGAGACTCTCATGGATAGCAGCGGCACATCTTCTCAGGACTTCATCCCCCTTGGGATGGCCGTATTTGTCGTTATATTGTTTGAAATTGTCTACATCGAGTATCAGGACGGATAGCGGAGAATTGGCTCTTATGGCCCGGTTGATCTCGAACTCCAGCCTGGTATAAAAATGTCTGTGGTTGAAAAGGCCGGTGAGTCCGTCGGTAATTGCTTCCTTTTCCAATCTTATCGTCCTGTCGAGGAGATTGTCGGACATCATGTTGAAATCGCCGGCAAGCTCCTGTAGTTCATCCGCGGTACCGATGGATATCCTGTGCCCGAGATTACCCTCCGCTATTTGCGTCGCTCCTGCCTTGAGGACATGTAATGGCCTGATCAGGATTTCATAGAAGGTATATCCGATAAAGACAAATCCGGCCACCGACAGGAGGAACAGGGCAATCCCGAGCATCTTGAAATTGTTTATAGCCTGCGCTATCGCGTCCCTGCTCTTGTCTATTTCTTCATGATGCAGATCCACGAGGCTGTCAAGGAGCGCCTTTATCTCATTGAGCGCGCCAATGTCCAAACTGCCCTGCCGGTCAAGGATGAGAGCAATCTTGTCGATCCTCGCCATCTCCTCGGCCTCCCCCCCGTCGCGGTGCATCGATCTCATTTCGCCGAGGGTCACACCGAGATCCCGCAGATAGCCATCTGCAACAAGTTTGTAGGCGCGCTTGTCGGCAGAAATGGCAGTGTTCAGCGAGGCGCTATAGAGCCGGTCGAAGGTGCGTAAAAGGTAAGCATTATCCCTCTGCTCCGAGGAGAGTCTTACGGTCTCCTCATAAGACTTGCCGATGAGGCTTATAGCGATATGCCCGGTAAAGACCAGGATAAAAAACATGACAAAGAATGTGCTCAGTACCCCCAGGAGCCTCTGCGACATCCGGAGCGCCATCGCCCTGAGCAGGAAGTAGGCAATAAATAATGCCGCAGCGGCTCTGAATAGCTGGATTGGGACCCCGGCAAAGGAAAAAAATGATTCATTGTTGATATAAGGCGACAACAGAAACTCGCCCTTCGGGGCAACGAGTCCCGCCAATATGCCATAAGCGATA
>MGWS01000025.1:3839-32590 GCA_001801105.1 Gallionellales bacterium GWA2_60_18 | reverse complement strand
CAATATGCCATAAGCGATAAAGAGGTACCCGCACCATCTGAAATACCAGCCGTAGCCGAGCGGAAGGATTTTTTCGTAATGGTTGTGCGACAGTTTATAAAGCCCTATGCCGGCAATGACCGCGGCGGGAAAGCCTAAGAGGTTTCTGAACACGATCTCC
Source organism: Gallionellales bacterium GWA2_60_18 (assembly GCA_001801105.1). The sequence continues at coordinate 32,430 of MGWS01000025.1, read as the reverse complement.
AGATTTTTCATCTCCGGCAGGCCATTCCAGAAATAGGCAGGGACAATCAGAAAGAACAGCAAGGCGGCGAACCCGAGAAAGCGCCTGTAAACTTTGGCAGGTATCCGCTCCATGTTCTGGTTTAGCCTGAGACCAAAGGCGAACATGAAGAGGAAAGAAGACACGAGCAGGGTGAGTCGCACGTAAGAGAAGTGGACGCTGGCCCCTTGTCCATGCACGAGCAGCGTGTATTGCAGGTACGCATCCATCCACTCGGCTATCGCGTGGGTGAGCGCGAACAGCATGAGGTAGCTGAAAGCGGCAGCAAGCCCAGTCGCCCTCAGCGGCCTGAAGCTGAACAGGAGGGACAGGAATAAGTAGAAGAAGCTGACGCCATAGATGAGAAAAATGGCTATCAGGTTCTTTTCAAAAAATGTGGCGTAATCGATGCTGAATATCATGGACGAACCTGAACCTGCCTTGTTTCAAGCGAGACCACAATCAACGCCATCTTTTCACAATTAAGGGGGAGAACAATCATCTCCTGCCAACGCCTTGCTCCTGTCAGGGAGATCACGGAGCAGGGCGATAGCCGGGGATGCAGTGTCAGATTTACGGTTATTTCTTTTCCGGCACTACCCTGTCCACAAAAATAATCGTGTCAAATGTGCGGTTCAGCGATTTGCTATGAAAGTTGCTCATCGGCACACCGTCCGAGTAGTTGACGACGGTACCCTTGGCAAGGTTGATCTTGTAGGCGGCGAGCCATACCGGATTCTTGTCGCCGGTTACCTGAAGGTAGGTGTACATCGGTGAATCGACCACCTCCAGCACTTTGCCCTTGCGGGGAAGCTGGATGGCGGCAGGTGCCGTGATGACCGGAACGTGTCCGGCAGGCAGGGTAACGGCTTGCCTGGCTGCACCATGGGCATCGGGCTGGGATGCCGCGACGGCAATATCGGCAACCGCAGCCTGCGCCAGCAGAACAAAAATGGTTTTCTTCATTGGATTTCCTTTAATAAACACTCCATCGGGCTGCAAGCCGGGTTGCATGGCTGTCGGGGCACCAACCCCATACAACAATACGGTATACCCCTTGCCCGTGTACCTGGCGCTTGCGGCCTGGCGGGTAGCGGGCGCCGGCTCTGCGGCTTGCTTGCCATCCCTGGATAGTTGATGAGGATGCTGCCTACTCCTCCGCATCCTTGGGCAATTCATGCGCTATACCTTGATGACAGTCGATGCACGTTTTTCCGGAGTCGGCTTTTGCGGCCATCGCGTGTTTTTTCACTGCGGACGAATCCTGCATTTCGGAGTTCATGCCATCGTATGTGTGGCAACCGCGGCAGGTGGCAGAATCCGAAGCTTTCATCCTGGCCCATTCGCGCTCTGCCATCGCCTTGCGGTTAGCCTCGAATTTTTCCTTCGAATCGACTTTCCCGGTGAGGTGCCCCCATACGTCATGCCGCGCCTCTAATTTGCGCAGCATCTTGGGGATGAATTCCTTGGGCACGTGGCAGTCCGAACAGGTGGCCCGTACGCCGGTACGATTGGAATAGTGGATGGTCTTTTTGTATTCCTCGTAATTTCCCTGCATTTCGTGGCAACCGATACAGAACGCCTCCGTGTTGGATGCAGCCATGCCGGTATGGAATCCGCCCCAGAAGAGGATACCTAGCACGAAACCGACCATCAGCAGGGTAAACAGCGTGTATTCGACGCTGGGCCGGTGCAGCACACGCCAGAATCTTTTCAATCTACCCGGCTTGCTTGATTTACTCGATTTACTTGTCTCTACGGGATCCGACATGCCTTTACTTTCTCAATAACGGGTTAATTTCCGGGCGCGCTGTGCGCCCGGAACGCTATCCGGCCTACTGCTGGCTGGCGTAATAATGGAGAGCCGCCTCGACCTCATTCTTGTCGAGTGCTTCGAGCTTGGGCTTCATCTTCTTGTGTATCCAGCGCTTGCCGGCAAGATAAAACTCCGTTTGCTCTTTCAGGTAAGCCATTTTCTGGCCTGCGAGGATTCCGTTATCGTCATCCGCCTTGCTGGCGGCTTCGGAGTGGCATTTTTCGCAGCTCTTTTCGTGAACTGATTTGCCTTTGGCCGCCAGCGCCGCATCAAACTTCTGCGCGGTGCGCACAAATTTTTTCCCGGCAAAATGCTCCGACAACTGTTTGATATCGTCGTCACTCAGATCCTTGACCACTTGGCACATGTCGGATTTGGTGCCTTTCTTGTCGCCGGAGCGGATCTTGGTCTCGACGCAGGGACGTTCCTCCTTCTTGTAATGCTCCATGGTGAGGGTCAGATACTTGGCGGAAAGACCGCCGATGTTCGGCACATCGCCTTCGCTATTGACACCATCCTTGCCATGACAATTCGCGCAGCCTTCGGCAAGCTTGTTTACGTCGGCAGCATGTGCGCCGGTTGCCATGACAAGCCCGAACAGCATGCCGCCCGTCAACAATGCATAACCCATTTTTTGTTTCATGGAAATCTCCTCGTTCTAAAAGTTTCAAAACCCTTGCACCAGCCATTGCCCGCATCAAGCACGGTACACATGAATACCGGGATCTTTCGATCCCGGCAGTAATGCGGCAATCTGCAAATTATTTAAGGTTATAGGTAAGCGTAACCCCGACCACATGCACCTGGTAGTCCGGGCTGGTCTGCTCGGTGCTGATGAAATTGGTGGGCGCCACGGCAATCGTTTGGCCATCCCATGCCCAGTCGACGGAATCGAACTGCTCATAAGCATATTTAACGTTGAGCGTGACCGCCTTCTGCACCTTGTATTTACCGAACAGTTCCAGCCGGCTGAGGCGGGAAACCGTATCCGGCATGCCCGTAACGCTAACTAAAGTGCCGATGTTGCTGAAGCCGGTCGATCCGACCGTGGCGGCGTGCGTTAAATTGCCGCCCCAGTCAAGGCTGCCGTTCTGTTTCACCTTGAAGCCCAACCCCAGGGTCAGCGAACGGTCGAGGCGGGAAATTACCCCGCCATACTGAGCGAAGAACGCCGGGTCATTCGTCTCTCTGGCAACAGTCTTGTTTTTGGTATCGCTGCTCCTCTGGTCGGTCCGGGAGCCTTCAAAGGTAGCAAAGAAAATCCCGTTCACCGCCTCGGTCGCGGCCCAGTTGGCATCGAAGTTGGTGGACCAGCCGGTCGCTTTGGTCAGGCCGTAGCCGGCTTCAGCCTCCGGATATTTTTCCTGGTAATAGCTGGCGCCGAATTGCAGGTCGAGTTTTTCGCTGGGCGCGAAATTGGCGTACGCGCGCAGCTTGTCGCGCTTGCGGTCGGTCAGGAAGAACTTCCGCAAGGCCGGCGTATCGAGCCATGGGGTGGTGGCGGTAAAGGTTGCCGATGCCGTTCCCGTACAGGCCGTCACTACGCCATTATATGAAAATGAGTTTCCGACAACGCAAAGGCTCGCAAGATAGGTTGCGGTATGCGTGGCCATTGCAGGAGCCATGCCGTCATAGGCCGAGGCATTCCGGTCGGAGTGGGCGTAAGCCAGCCCGCCGGAAGTGGTGTCGCTGAAATCGTGCTTGATTTCGGCCTTGAGCGTATGCTCCTTGTCTCCGGCAGTGGGCTCGTAAGTATGCGTGATCTTGTCGTAGTCGTAGCCCAGTTTGAGCTTGGTGGCCTCCGACAGGTGGTAGTCGATGTCCGCGTACAACTGCTGCTGCTTCTTGCTGAGCGGGGTATTCGTTCTTACACTCGCCTCGCTTGCTGGAAGTACAGTATTGTCGGCAATGTAATAAGTATATTGGTTGACCGGGGTGCGGTTATCGCGATCGTCATACTTGTAGCCGGCGGTGAAATTGATTTTGTGCGCCAGCTTCGTGTTCAGCTTGATGTCCGCATGCGTGGTATCGACCCTGCCGTTGAGCGAGGTCGTCGCAGGCATGGTGTTGGTCCAGGTGTCGTAGGGCAGGAATGCCTCGTTCTGCGTCGCGCGACCGAAGCTCAAGCTGCCAGACAGGCGCGTATCCTTGCTGAGGGTATAGCCGCCCGAAGCCTTGAGTTGGTGGAACTGGTTGTCCGGCATCATCCCGAGCCGGCCGGTAAGCCCGCCATCGCCAGTACAGGGAGTGCCGTCCTCAAAACAAGCCAGACTATCCCAGCCAAGCGACCGGATGGCGTTGTCGAACAGCGAGGCATGATAACCGACTTGCATTTGCAATTTTTCGTCGGCATAAAGCGCCACGGCATCGAACAGGTCGGTGGTGTAATCGATCGGATCGGGCGCCAGGAAGGTGCTCCGGTTCTCGCTGGAGTTTACGGTCTGCATCGGCGCCCCGGAAAGCTGGGTGCCTTCCTTTTTCTCTCGCTTATAGTTCAGCGCGACATTCCATCCGCCGGTGAGCTGCTTGGTCAGGCCGAGGTTGGCTGCCTTGCGCTGGGTCTCGACGTTGAACCGCTTCATATTCGCCGCGAGGTCGGTCATCGTAGCTGTGGAGGGGTTAGCTGCATTGCCCACCGTCCAGCCAGCCGGTTTGGTCAAATAGGTGGAGCCCATCCCGGTGAACGGTGTCTGGTAGCTGTCGCTATGCAGCTTCGACAACTCGTCGTATTCGAAGCTTAAGCCGTAGTTGCCCTGCTCGCCCGCCTTGATGCCGAAATCCCGGGAGCCGCTCAAACCCAGATTGCGCCCGATGAGTTCCATATACCTGGCGTTGTTGTCGCCACGCTTGTTCACCTGGACATTGCCGATCAGGTACGCGCCGGATTGCTCCAGCCCCCTGCCGTAATCGCCGAACTTGAAGCTGCCGTCCGATACATGTCCGACCCCCACTTCGACTTCGCTGTCCGGACGGGTCAGGCTGAGCAGATCATCTTCTTCCGCTTGGGCGGCCAGCGGGGCGGAAAGCCCGATCGCCGCAATGGACGCCGCCAGGATGGTGCGGCTGAAGCGTTTTTCAATTATATGTTTCATTATAAATTCTCCCCTGATCTATCGAGCGAAGCCTGCACCGGACGGGTGATTGCTCCCGTGTATCCGGCCATGGCAATTCATACATGCCTTACCCACCAATGGAACTTTTGCGCGGCCCGCTATACCTCCTGGCGTACCCAAATCTTCGCCGCCGCGAATACCTTCAGCCTGGTGGCCTCTTATGTGGCACGACGAGCACAGATAGGGAGGGCGATTCTTCAGCAGCGCGGCATTGCTGGAGCCGTGCGGCGTATGGCAGTTGGTGCAACTGTCGGCAACCGGCGCATGCTCCCACAGGAACGGGCCGCGTTTCTCGGCATGACAGGTGAAGCAGGTCTCATTCACCGTATTCCCCAGCAGCAGCTTGGAACCGCTGGAGCCGTGCGGATTGTGGCAATTCGAGCAGGCGATCTTGCCTTCCTTGACCGGGTGATGCGAGGAGCGATTCGACTGGGCGCGCTGTTCCTTGTGGCAAGAGAAGCAGGTTTCGGTCTGGGTCGCCTTGTCGCGCACCTTGTCGTGCTGGTTATGCACCGTGTGGCAGTTGGTACAGGCCAGCCCCTGGCCTTCATGCTGGCTGCCGGCCCATTGCATGCGGTTGCCGCCCTTGTGACAACCCAGGCAGGTATCGTTGCGCACTTCTGCGGGAGTGGCCGTGCCCTTGGTAAAGTTGCGATCCGGCAAAGGCCTGTTGCCACCCTTGTGCTCGGTATGCTTGACGCTATCGCCGTGGCAATTGGTGCAGGTCGGTGTGCGGCTATCGCCCGTCGCGCCGTGGCGCGTCTTACCGATGGCCATCACGCTCTTTTCATCCTTGTCATGGCAGCTCGTGCACTTTGCGTCGCCCTTGAGAACGAGATCCTTGCCCTCTTCGGCCTGCGCCGTTGCTGCGACACCCAGCGCCAAAGCCATGCCAAGCAGCATGGCGGCAAAAGAATGCCTTGGATATTTCTGTTTCATCGCGTAACCCTCTCCCTTAATTTAATTTGGCACTGCCACGTCAAGTTTTTTTAAACTCGACAACTACTACGCAACAACAGTGCCAAAGCAAAAATTAAAGGGTAATAAATATCGGGATCAACGAGTTACGCAGAAAAACGAGGGCGGGAGAGGAGGGAATACTTCCGGTTAGACTGTCATAAATTCATGACGGCTGTCATGAATTTATGACAGCACCGAAATGCTTTATGCGGGTGTAAAGATTTTGGCGCGCCACCCCGGATAAGCGGGCGGCCACGGTAACATTGCCATCGGCTGCCTTAAGCAGATTTGCGAAATACTCGCGCTCGAACTCTTCGCGCGCCTCGCGGAAACTCAGCAATGGGCGTGTAGCACTATTTGGCGCAGTCTGCGCTGCGGCGCCGTTAATGCCCAAGTCTTCCGCAGTGACCATGCCCGAAGACTTCACCGCCACGGCGCGCTCGATGATATGTTGCAGCTCGCGCACGTTGCCCGGCCATTGCGCCGCTTCGAGCGCAATGAGCGCTTTCTGGGTGAACGGTCCAACCTCTTTGCCGAACTTGCGCTTGAAGCAATCGAGGAAATGCAGCGCCAGCGACATGATATCTTCCGTCCGCTCGCGCAATGGCGGAATGCGCAGCGACACCACATTGATCCGGTAGTAAAGGTCTGCCCGAAAGCGTCCGGCGGCAATCTCTTCCTTCAGCGGTTTGTTGGTGGCGCAGATCAGCCGGAAATTACTGCGCCGCTGCGCCGTGGTGCCCAGCCGGGTAAATTTGCCTTCCTGCAGCACGCGCAGCAGGCTGGATTGCAGCTTGGGGCTCATATCGGCGATTTCGTCGAGAAACAGTGTGCCGCCATTGGCCTCATCGAAATAGCCTGCCGTAGATTTTGCCGCGCCGGTGAATGCGCCCTTTTCATAGCCGAACAAGGTGCTCTCCAGCAACTGTTCGGAAAGCGCGCCACAGTTGATCTCCAGCATGGGGCCACCCGAGCGGGGGCCGGAGGAGCGATGAACAAGCTGGGCGATCAACTCCTTGCCGGTGCCGCTTTCGCCCTCAATCAGCACCGTCGCATCGAGTGGCGCCACTTGGCGCACTTGCGCGAGCAACCCCTTGATGGCCGCCGATCGCCCGATGATCGTCGGTGTGCAGCCGGATGCGCCCATATTCTCCCGCAACTCGGAAATCTCGCGGTAGGCGCGATCCAGCTCGAGCGCACGTGCGATCACCGCCTCCAGTTCCTCGGGATTTTCGAAGGGTTTGATCAGGTAATCGAACAGCCCTTCCCGGACTGCTCTCATTGCATCGTGCACGTCGGCATGCCCCGTGATCAGGATGGCCATCTGGCGTGGCCGCTCACGCCGTAATTCGGTGAAAATATTCAGCCCATTGCCATCCGGCAGGCGCTGGTCGAGCATGACCAGATTAAAGTCCGTCTCGCGAAGTATGGCCCGCGCTTGTGCTGCATCCGCCACTATCCGCAAATCAACCGGCCAGCTACGCAACAGCCCTTCGACCAGTTTCTGCGTAAAGACATCGTCGTCAACCAGTAATATTTTCGGTTTCATCCTTTAAACATCCTTCTGCGGTTCTACCGTCAAGTCCGCTTGTAACGGCAACCAGATCACAAAGCGGGCGCCCCCTTCCGGGTTGTTTCCCGCATACAGCCGCCCGCCGAGCTGGATCACGATGAATTGCGCCACCGACAGGCCCAGCCCGGTACCACCCTTGCGCGTGGTATAGAACGGCGTGAACAGGTGTTTCATGACCTCGGCAGACAGTCCCGGCCCGCGGTCGGTAACCAATATCGCCCAGCCGTCGATGCCCTCGTGCTGCATGGAAGAAAGTTCGATCCCGATCGGCCCGGACGGGTCGGCCTGGGCCGCATTGTTGATCAGGTTGAACAAGGCATGATGTAACAGTACAGGATCGACTTGCAGCACCACCCCGCTGTCCGGCGCGGCGAATTCCACGCGAGGGGCGGCAGCGACGCTCTGCGCGAAAAAACCGATGGTATCGCGCACCAGCCCGGCAATTTCCGTCGGCTGCGGTTCGGAACGGGCAAGCTGGGTAAATTTCAGCATGCGTTGCACGAAGCCACGGCAGTGTTCTCCGGCCTTGCGGATTTCGCCCAGCAGTTCGCGCACACGTTCCGGCTTGTCGGCCTCGCGCTCGGCCAGTTGCGTCAAATTGATGACGCCGACCAGCGGATTGTTGAATTGGTGCGCAATTTCGCCGACCATGCGGCCCATGGTCGAGAGTTTCTCCATCTGCACGATACGCTCATGATCGGTGCTCAACCGGTAAAACTGGTTTTCCACCTCGATCTTGCGACGATAGATCGAACGGAACAAGTAAAAAAGCGCGAAGAACAGCAGGCTGCCGCCGATGGCCGCAACCAGCCACAGCAACACCATGCCGCGCCGCAGGGTATCGGTCAGCCCCTTGGCCGAGCGATAGATCGCCACCACAGCCTTGACTTCCCCTCCGGCGGTATCCGTGACTGTGATCGGCACGTAGAACTCGATCAACGGGATTCTCGGCAACAAATCTTCCGAATGAGAAATGCGCTTGGTCGGATCGAAAACACCGCTGGAAATTCCCGCCCAGACGCGGGCGCGATGCGCCTCGGTCTGTGGCAGACGTTTACCGACCAAATCTTTCGCATCGGACCAGACAATGACGTCATCGGAGTTATACAGCTTGAGACGCACCACGCCCGAGATTTTTTTCAGCGACGAGAGACCCTCATCGAAGTTCAATTGCGATTGAACATCCGTGTAGTTGACGAAGTTTTCGGCCCGCAGGTGTTCATGCGCAAGAGTGATGACCGTTTGTTTGACTATCTCCGCCTCGCGCTCGATCAGCGCATCCTGGAAAAACCTTGATTGCGTGTAGCTGCTGGCAATAACCATGGAGGTAATCAGTATCAGGCTGACCTGCGTGAAGATGCACAGCGGGCAGGAAACCAGCCTGGTAAACCACGCTTTCATCGGTGCCTCGATTTACGAATTACAATTTCAAGATAACTTGCCAAATAGTTCATTTATGCATTTCGCCAAATACTGACTTATGAGTAGTTCCGGTTTAACAAGTGACTATGTTCGCTACGCCGCGAACATCATTTGATGAGATTCTCAATTGCCCCCGGGTAAAATATTTCCGGCGGCAATATCGCCCATTCATGGCTTCTGTGTCAATAAACATCGGAAGCACCGGCGCAAGCGAGGCATCCCGCGGAGGAGCCGCTGGATTGGCCTGGACCAATACTGAGAGCTTTGCATCTCCTGCCACGAGATGCGCGACAACGTTTACGCGGAATACAAGGACAGCGTGCACGACCGCAACCGCTCCGGCATGCGCGCGGTATGCACGGACTGCCATGTACCGCGCGAACCGGACGCAATGCTGCTGGCCAAGCTGTATGCCAGCCGGAACCTGTATCACAAGCTCGCCGGCAGCATCGGCACGCGGGAGAAACGAGACCAGACGGCTGGAGCTGGCGCAACGGGTATGGCGGCGCATGAAGGCGACCGGCTCCCTCGAACCGAGCGAAAAACAGCAGGACACCGCCGAGAATGCAAGCAAGATTGCTGACTTTCAGCATGAAGAGGAATCCGAAATTTTGGGCAGCGCGGGGTTATATACGATGGTTCTTCAAGAAACTTACGCGCGGGTCGATTCCCTTGAGGTTCTTCAAATGAAGCGCCCGGCCATTCAAGCGAGTGTGGGATGAACACGCGGGTTTGGATTAACGGCAAATCAGGCTATCATTAGCAAAACAATTCTAATGTTCGTTAGCTAGAAGGCCTATTTATGAGTTCACGTGTTTCGTTGCGGGATATTCCGAAGACCAATATCTTCCGGAAGGGAGATGTTTTCGTGCTGTTCGGCGAGCTGTTCGGTCGCGGCTATGCCAATGGCCTAGTCGACGAGGCGCGCAAGACGGGCATGAAAATCGTCGGCATCACCGTCGGCCGCCGCGACGAAAACAACGCCCTGCGCCAGCTGACCGACGAGGAGTTGGCCGTGGCCGAGGCCAATCTTGGCGGACGCATCATCAATGTCCCGCTGATGGCGGGATTCGATCTGGATGCACCTGCGGGCGAACCCACCCCGACCGACCTGCTCGGCGACATGACGCTGAAGAGCTGGCAGGAAGACAAGCTTGACTGGGCGCATATCGAGAAATGCCGCGAGGCCGGCGTGCAGCGCTTCAAGAATTCCGTCGCGAAGGTGATGGCCGAACTGGACGGCATGATTCCGGACGGCAGCAACGTGTTCTTCGCCCACACGATGGCCGGCGGCATTCCTAAGGTGAAGGTGTTCCTCGCGATCGCAAACCGCATCTACAAAGGGCAAGGCGAACGTTTCATGTCGTCCCGCTCCTTGCTGGACAGCGATCTGGGCAAGCTGATCCTGATGAACTTTGACGAAGTCACCGCCAACACTTTCCAGCACCTGATCGAAGGCAGCGCGGCGATGCGGGCACGACTGGAGAAGACCGGCGGACAGGCGCGTTATACCGCTTATGGTTACCACGGCACCGAGATCCTGATCGACGGTGGTTACCAGTGGCAGACCTACACCAACTACACCCAGGGCTACGCCAAGATGCGTCTCGAACGCGTCGCCGAAGCCGCTTGGGCCCAAGGCGTCAAGGCGACGGTCTACAACTGCCCCGAGATACGCACCAACTCTTCCGACATCTTCGTCGGCGTCGAACTCTCGCTGTTCCCGCTGCTCAATGCGTTGAAGCGTGAGCATGGCGGCGACTGGGCCGAGGCACAATGGCAGGCATGCCGAGAACTGCTGCAGGAAGGCTCCACGCTGGAAGGGCTGTTGCAGAAGATCGATGCCTACAATGCCAGCGACATCATGAAAGGCTACCGCAATTTCGAGGCCTGGCCGATGGACAACAGCCGCGAACTGGCCGACCTGATGATAGGCACGTCGGATGAGATCACCCAGATGCACAAGGATCGCAAAGCGCTAGTGACCGACTTTCTGAGCGCCTTGGTGCTGGAAGGTACCGGACCATTGATGTTTTACGAGACATCGGATCCAGCAGCCCCTGTCATTTGGTTGAATCACGACATCATCGCAAAACAGCTCGTCAAAAGACACTGCAAGTAAAGGCGTTTCTCAGAATGGTGGCGAGCACCTTCAGCACCGCCGCACTGGGCATGACCAAGGCATAAGCAGACTGTACCAACAAAAGAAAACGCCACCGAAAGGTGGCGTTTTTTATTTGCGCGAAGACCTGTATCAGGGTTGTGCGACGGCTTTTTCCGGCAGGCTCACGCTGATTTTTGCCTGCTGTTTGGCATCCTTCAAATAAGCTTGGAACATCTCCTCGCCGGTCAGCTGGCGCAGTTGCTGCATGTAACCGGCCCGTTTTGTACCATTGATCGCATCGGCTTCCTTGACGGCATCGATGCGCACCAGCATATAGCCGAGTTGCGCCATCTCCGCACCGACATACTGCGGCAGGCTGGCCGCATCTGCCTGGAATATCAGCCGCACCACCTCCGCATCCAGTGAGCCATGACGTGCGCGTGTAATGCTCTGGGCTGCTTCCCAGCTTAATGCCGGCTTGCTCCCCGCCTGCAGTTCCGCCAATTTCGCCTTACCCTGTTTTGTTGCCAGTTCCAGCGCCTGCCGCTGCTGCAATTTTTCCCGTATCCCTGCCTGCGCTTCATTCAGGGGAAGCAGCGATGCCGGCTTGTATTCCAGCACCCGTGCTGCTACCAGCGTATCTGGCGCCACTTCTATCGCGGCAGTGTTACGTTTGTTCTTTGCCGTCTCTTCGCTGAAGATCGCCTGCAACATCTTTTCTGTCCAGAGCTCGGGTTCAGCTTCAGCCATACCCTTGATCAGCCATCCGCTCCGCTCGATCCCGGCTCCTGTTAAATCGGCTGCCGGCTTCAGGGTATCGCTTTGTTCATAGACGGCATTGCTGAATTTTTCCGCCAGTTCGGCGAACTTGTCGGCCGCTTCTTGGCGGCGCAGCTTGTTCACGACACTCTCGCGTGCCTCGTCGAATGCCAGCGTCCTGGATGGCTTGATGGCAAGCAGTTTGATGATGTGATAACCGAAATCTGATCTCACCAATCCGCTGATCTCATCCGCTTTCAGGGAAAAAACGGCATCGTCGAACGGCTTCACCATCATGCCGCGACCGAAAAATCCGAGGTCGCCTCCATTCGCGGCAGAGCCGGTATCCTGTGAATTCTGCCTGGCCAACTCCGCAAAACGGCCCGGCTCCTGCCTGACCTGATTCAGCAACTGCTCGGCCTTCGCCTTGGCCGCATCCTGCTCCGCTTGCGTGGCGGTAGCACCTGCGCCGATCAGGATATGCGCCGCATGGCGCTCTTCCGGAGTGCCAAAATCCTCCAGATGCCCGTCATAGTAGTTGTGCGCCTCTTCTGCGCTTATCTCGATACCGGACTGCAAGTCATCGATCGAAAGTTTCACATATTCGACCTGCGCCTGCTCCGGCACCTGGAACTCCTTTGGATTCTGCTCATAATATTTCTTTACTTCTGTCTCTTCTACTTTGGCCTGCGCCAGGAAGGGCTGGAACGATATCGGCAAGACACTCACCACACGCTGCTGTTCGTTCAGGCGGATGATGTTGTCCGTTACATTGCTCGAAGCAAATCCGTTCTGCGCATAGGCTTCCTGCACCTGCTGGCCGAGCAACTCATCGCGCAGGCGCGCCTCGAACATCAAGGGAGACATGTTCTGGTTTGCCAGGGCGCTTTCATAGCGCGCCTTGTCGAACGTCCCGTCATTCCGGAACGCCTCGATACTTCCGATTATCTGCGCTACCTGTTCGTCCGTGACCGCCAACCCGACCGCTCTGGCGCGCACCACCAGCAGCCGTTGCGCAATCAGGTTGTCCAGCACCGCACGCTGCATCTCGGGATCGTCGAGCATTGCCGCATCGAATTTCTCGCCCAGCATCTGACGCAGCCGGTCTTGCTGCTGGCGCAGGGCATTATTGAATTCCTGCTGTGTGATTTTGGTGCCGTCAACCGTAGCCGCCACATCCGCGGTATTTCCTGAGCGGTTATATGAATCCACCCCCCAGAATGCGAACGGCAAGATAATCACGGCCAGAACGATCTGCACCAAGCGCTTTTTTTCATGGACGAAATCAAACATAGCGATAACACCGAACGGTTGACCCGGAAAAAACGGATGTAAAAAAAGGCGAACTTGCGTTCGCCTTGATTTGGCGGAGTGGACGGGACTCGAACCCGCGACCCCCGGCGTGACAGGCCGGTATTCTAACCAACTGAACTACCACTCCAAAAACTATTCTGCCTGGTGGGTGCTGACGGGATCGAACCGCCGACATTCGCCTTGTAAGGGCGACGCTCTACCAGCTGAGCTAAGCACCCGGCAAAGCATGCTAGTTTACAGCATCCTTCAGGCCCTTACCAGCAGTAAATTTTGGAACCTTGGCAGCCTTGATCTTGATTGTCGCGCCGGTGCGAGGATTGCGACCATTACGTGCGGCACGCTTGCCTACCTTGAAGGTACCGAAACCGACCAGGCTAACCGTGTCGCCTTTCTTCAGCGCCTTCTTGATGGTATCTACGGCTGCATCCAGCGTACGGGCAGCAGTTGCTTTGGAAATATCAGCGGATTTTGCAATTGCATCTACCAGATCAGATTTATTCACGTAAGTCCCCTTTGCAAGTGGTTAAAGAACAGGAAAAGCCCTGCAACGGCTTTATATCAAGGCTTCGCGGCATTGGTCAAGCAATTGGAATGATTTTTTTAACTTGCCTCGCCATATCCAATGCTGCTAGCAATTTTTGAGTCAGTGTTTCGTCACCGGCAATGGATCGGGAAGTTTTGCCTCGCCCGTCAATTCGACAGGCGCAATCTTCTCGGCGGCCTCTTCGACCGGTTCCGGTTTGCGCTCAAGAGCCAGCTCAAGAACCTGATCTATCCACTTGACCGGATGGATATCCAGCCTGTTTTTGATGTTATCCGGAATCTCCGCCAGATCCTTGGTGTTCTCCTCGGGTATCAGCACCACCTTGATGCCACCGCGTTGTGCCGCCAGCAGTTTTTCCTTCAGTCCACCAATCGGCAACACCTCCCCGCGCAATGTGATCTCGCCGGTCATCGCCACATCCGCACGCACCGGTATCCCAGTCAGCGCCGATACGATGGATATGCATATCCCGATCCCCGCGCTTGGACCATCCTTGGGTGTGGCGCCTTCCGGCAGGTGGATGTGCAGATCGGACTTCTGGTAGAACTCCGCATCGATGCCCAAGCGTTTGGCGCGCCCGCGCACCACGCTGATCGCCGCCTGAATGGACTCCTGCATCACCTCGCCGAGCTTGCCGGTCGTGGTGGTCTTGCCCTTGCCCGGCAGCACGGCAGTCTCGATGGTCAGCAATTCCCCGCCCACCTCCGTCCATGCCAGCCCGGTCACCTGGCCGACCTGATTGTTCTTCTCGGCGACGCCATATGAATAACGGCGCACGCCCAGATACTTGTCGAGATTGCGCGCATTGACCGTCACTTTCCGGGAGCTGCCTTTCAGCGCCAGCGCCTTCACCACCTTGCGGCAAACCTTGGATATTTCCCGCTCCAGACCGCGCACCCCCGCCTCGCGCACGTAGTAACGCACGATGTCGCGCAACGCGCTCTCGGAAATACTGATCTCTTCCGGCTTGAGCCCGTTGTTCTTGACCGCCTTGGGCACCAGATAGCGCGTGGCGATGTTGATCTTCTCGTCTTCCATGTAGCTGGAAACGTGGATGATCTCCATGCGATCCATCAGTGCGTCCGGGATATTCAGCGTATTCGCCGTCGCCACGAACATCACGTCGGAGAGGTCATACTCGACCTCGACATAGTGATCGACAAAGGTGCTGTTCTGTTCCGGGTCGAGCACTTCCAGCAGGGCCGAAGATGGATCGCCGCGCATGTCCATGCCCATCTTGTCCACTTCATCGAGCAGGAACAAGGGGTTCTTCACCGCCACCTTGCTCATGTTCTGCAGAATCTTGCCCGGCATGGAACCGATATAGGTGCGGCGATGGCCACGGATCTCGGACTCGTCGCGCACCCCGCCCAGCGACATGCGCACGAACTTGCGGTTGGTGGCGCGCGCGATGGAGCGGCCCAGCGAAGTCTTGCCCACGCCGGGCGGACCGACCAGGCACAGGATCGGCGCTTTCAGCTTGTCCACACGCTGCTGCACGGCCAGATACTCGAGGATGCGTTCCTTGACTTTGTCGAGGCCGTAATGATCTTCCTCCAGCACCACTTCGGCCTGCTTGAGGTCGGCGCTGATCTTGGTCCTTTTCTTCCACGGCAGGCCGATCAGCACGTCGATGTAGTTGCGCACCACGGTCGCTTCGGCGGACATCGGCGACATCATGCGC
Organism: Gallionellales bacterium GWA2_60_18; assembly: GCA_001801105.1. The sequence goes on along the minus strand of MGWS01000025.1, from coordinate 17,123 downwards.
AGCTTCTTCAGCTCCGCTTCGGCCTTGGCGCGCGCCTCTTTCGGCATGTGCGCCGCCTTGATCTTCTTTTCCAGTTCCTCGAAGTCCGCGCCTTCCTCGCCCTCGCCCAGTTCCTTCTGGATCGCCTTGACCTGCTCGTTCAGGTAGTACTCGCGCTGGCTCTTTTCCATCTGGCGCTTGACGCGCCCGCGGATGCGCTTCTCGACCTGGAGGATGTCGATCTCCGCCTCCAGCAGGCCGAGCAGATGTTCGAGACGCTTGCGCACGCCGAACACCTCCAGCACCGCCTGCTTCTGCTCCAGCTTGAGCGGGAGATGCGCGGCGATAGTGTCGGCCAGACGGCCGGCGTCATCGATGCCGGCCAGCGAAGTCAGGATTTCCGGCGGGATCTTCTTGTTGAGTTTCACATACTGGTCGAACTGCGCGATCAATGCGCGGCGCATCGCCTCGGCTTCGCTGTCCGCCCCGTCCTCGGCCGGGACGATCTCCACCTCGGCGTCAAAATGGTTGTCCGCGTCAAACACACGCAACACCTTGACGCGATGCGTGCCTTCCACCAGCACCTTGACGGTGCCGTCCGGCAGCTTGAGCATCTGCAGGATATTGGCCATGCTGCCGATGTCGTACAGATCATCCATGCCGGGATCGTCATTGGCCGCCGATTTCTGCGCGACCAGCACGATTCCCTTGCCGGCCTCCATGGCGGTTTCGAGCGCCTTGATGGATTTGGCGCGCCCGACGAATAGCGGGATGACCATATGCGGAAACACCACGACGTCGCGCAAGGGCAGCAACGGGTGCAGGTCGGTATGGCCGGGATTGGTGCCTGGGGTGTCTTGATCTAACATGGCGTTCACCTATTCATTGACTGGCAAGTTAGATGGGGCTGGCCCGAAGAAATTCAAGCACCCCACCAGAACGGGAAAAGAACGGGCGAAAACAGACGGTTATCAGGCCGCCTTGGGGGTATCCGCGTAAATGACGAGGGGTTTGACCTCCCCGGTCAGATTCGTTTCATCCAGCACCACCTTGGTGACGTTTTCCATCGAAGGCAACTCGAACATCACATCCAGCAATGCATTCTCCATGATGGAACGCAATCCGCGCGCACCGGCCTTGCGCGCCAGCGCCTTGCGCGCGATCGCCAGCAGCACGCCGTCACGGAATTCCAGTTCCACGTCTTCCATGGCAAACAGCTTCTGGTACTGCTTGGTAAGGGCGTTCTTCGGCTCAGTCAGTATCTTCACCAGTGCCGTTTCATCCAGCTCTTCCAGAGTCGCCACCACCGGCAGCCGCCCCACGAATTCTGGAATGAGCCCGAACTTGATCAGGTCTTCCGGCTCCACATCGCGCAGGGTCTCACCGGTCTTGCGCTCGTTCTTGCTGCTGACGGTCGCGCCGAAGCCGATACCTGTCTTGTCGGAGCGATTGCGAATGACCTTCTCCAACCCGTCGAACGCGCCGCCGCAGACGAACAGGATATTGGTGGTGTCCACTTGCAGGAACTCCGTGTTCGGATGTTTGCGCCCGCCCTGCGGCGGAATCGAAGCCTTGGTACCCTCGATCAGCTTGAGCAATGCCTGCTGCACGCCTTCGCCGGACACATCGCGGGTGATGGAAGGGTTATCGGACTTGCGCGAGATCTTGTCGATCTCGTCGATATATACGATGCCGCGCTGCGCTTTTTCCACGTCATAGTCGCAGGCCTGCAGCAATTTCTGGATGATGTTCTCGACATCCTCGCCGACATAACCGGCCTCGGTCAGCGTGGTGGCGTCGGCCATCACGAACGGCACATCCAGCAGGCGCGCCAGCGTCTGCGCCAGCAGCGTCTTGCCGGAGCCGGTCGGCCCGATCAGCAGGATATTGCTTTTGGCGAGCTCCACCCCGTCCTTGTTGCTGCTCTTGAGGCGCTTATAGTGGTTGTACACCGCCACCGACAATATCCGCTTGGCCTGCTCCTGCCCGATCACATACTCATCCAGCGTCTTGCATATCTGTTTCGGCACGGGCAAGTCCGCCTTATCGCCCTTGGCGCCCTCGCTCTGGATCTCCTCGCGCATGATGTCGTTGCACAGCGCGATGCATTCGTCGCAGACGAACACCGACGGGCCCGCGATCAGCTTGCGCACCTCATGCTGGCTCTTGCCGCAGAATGAACAATAGAGCAATTTATCCCCTGATTTCTTGTCGCTCACCATTACCAACCTTCCGCCGAGTTATCGACCAATACCCGATTTTCTTTAACTACGTTTTTCCAGAACCTGATCCACCAGCCCGTACTTCACCGCATCCTCTGCGCTCAGGAAATTGTCGCGATCGGTATCGCGCTCGATGACTTCCTCCGGCTGCCCGGTATGTTTCGCCAGCAGCTGGTTAAGGTGCTGCTTCAGGTACAGTATCTCGCGCGCGTGGATTTCGATGTCAGAGGCCTGGCCGCGAAAACCGCCCAGCGGTTGATGGATCATCACGCGCGAATTCGGCAGACAAAAGCGCTTGCCCTTCTCTCCCGCCGCCAACAGGAACGATCCCATACTGGCCGCCTGCCCGATGCACAGCGTGCTGACGCTCGGCTTGATGAACTGCATGGTGTCGTAGATCGCCATGCCGGCCGTCACCGACCCACCCGGCGAGTTGATGTAGAAATGAATGTCCTTGTCCGGATTTTCCGATTCCAGGAACAGCATCTGCGCCACGATCAGGTTGGCGCTGTGGTCGCTGACCTCGCCGACCAGGAACACCACGCGCTCCTTGAGCAGGCGCGAGTAGATGTCGTAGGCCCGCTCACCGCGCCCGCTGGTCTCCACGACCATGGGAATCAACCCGATATTCTGCGGTTCGATATAGCCTGTCATATCAGCTTCCCATCAATTCATCAAAGGAAATCGGCTTGTCAGCCGTCCTGGCCTGACCCATCACCCAGGCGACGAGATTATCTTCCATCACGGCATTTGCCACCTCTTGCAGGCGCGACTGGTCGGCATAGTACCAACGCGCCACCTCTTCCGGATGCTCGAAGCTCTGCGCATACTCCTCCACCATCGCCTGAAGTTGGTCGGGCTTGGCTTTCAAGTCGTGCTTCTGCACCATGTCGGCGAGGATCAGGCCGAGTTTGGCGCGTTTTTCGGCACGCTCGGCAAACAGGTCCGGCGGCAGTTTCATGCCATTCATCTTCATCCCGCGCGACTCCATGTCCTGCATGGTCTGCTGCATCAATTCCTGTATCTCCCAGTCCAGCACCGCCTTGGGCAAGTCGAACTGAGCTACCTTCAGCAAGGCCTCCATTGCGGCTTCCTTGTTGCGCGTCTTCAGGCGACGCGATATTTCGCGTTGCAGGTTGGCCCGGATATCCCCTTCCAGCTTGGCGACATCGCCGCCTTCGATCCCGATGGAGACGCAAAACTCGCCATCCAGTTCCGGCAGCTTCGGCGCCTCCACCTTGTTCAGCGTGATGGTGAAGGTCACTTGCTTGCCCGCCACATCCTTGCCGTGATAATCCTCGGGGAAGGTCATGTCGAACGACCTGGTTTCGCCCGCTTTCATGCCCAGAATGGCGGTCTCGAACTCCACCAGCATGCTGCCCGAGCCAAGCGTCACGGGATAATTCTTCGCCTCGCCGCCCTTGAATACCTCGCCGTCCAGCTTGCCGACAAAATCGATATGCACCCGATCCCCGTCCTGTGCGGCGCGCTCCACCGTATCGAACGTGGCGCGCTGCTTGCGTAGCGTCATGATGGTGTTGTTCACGTCATCCTGCGTCAGTTCATAAACCAGACGCTCCAGCGCCTCGCCGGACAGATCGCCGACCGCCACTTCCGGATACACTTCGAATGTCGCGCTATATTCGATCTCGTCCGCGTTAAGGTCGCTGGTCTTCACCTCGAATTTCGGGTAGCCGGCCACCTTCAGGTTATTGAGTTGTGCGGCCTGATCGAATGAAAGTTGCAGGGCATCGCCCAGCGCTTCCTGGCGTGCCTGTGCACCATAATGCTGCTCCAGCACCCTGGCGGGGATCTTGCCCGGACGGAAACCGGCAATCTTCGCGGTACGCCCGATGTTTTTCAGCCGGGTTGCGACCTTGTTGCTGATGGATTGCTGAGGGATGGATGCGTTCAGGCGACGTTCTAACGCGCTCACGGTTTCTACGCTGGTCATACTGTGTTCCTTGAGTTGAAGTTGAATGGTGTGGTGCGAAAGGAGAGACTCGAACTCTCACGCCGCAAGGCGCTGGAACCTAAATCCAGTGCGTCTACCAATTCCGCCACTTTCGCGCTGAATGCTTCCAGCACCCGGGCGGATTATAGCATCACTCCCGGGCTTACACCCCAACGGCAAAGCTTCCGCTCATTTGGCCTTGGCGGCACGCAACAATGCGGCAAACTCCTCAGGCGGCAGCGGCTTGCTGAAGTGGAAGCCCTGCGCGGCATCGCTGCCCTGCCCGCGCAATATCTCAAGTTGCCGCTCATCCTCCACCCCCTCGGCAACCACCGCCGCATTCAGGCCGTGCGCGAGCAGGATGATCGAATTGGAGATCGTGCGATCATCGGCATTGACGGGCAGATCATGCACGAATGATTTATCTATCTTGAGCTTCTTCAATGGGAAACGCCGCAAATAGGTCAAACTGGAATAACTCGTACCGAAATCGTCGACTGACAGACCCACGCCCAATGCGTTTAACTGCTGCATGGTCTGCACGGTTTGCTCGGCAAACTCCATCACCGCGCGCTCGGTCAATTCGAGTTCGAGATATTTTGCCTCCAGGCCGGCCTTGTCGAGCGCATCGGCCACGACCTGGACGAAGTCTGCCTGGTGGATTTGCAGCGCGGAAACATTCACCGCGACCGGCAGGCAGGGCAGCCCCATGTCTTGCCATTGCCGGTTCTGCGCACACGCCTCATGCAGCACCCATGTGCCGATCTGCACGATCAGGCCGACTTCTTCGGCGAGCGGAATAAAGGTGTCCGGCTCCACATCGCCCAGTTCCGGATCGTTCCAGCGGATCAACGCCTCCATGCCGACGATGCTGCCGCGCGACAGGTCGATTTGCGGCTGGTAGTGCAGGGTGAATTTCCGGTCTGCCACGGCCTGCCGCAACGCGTCCTCCATGACCTGGCGTTCATGGACAATGACGTTCATCTCATTCGTAAAGAACTGGAATCCCGCGCGTCCCTGCTCCTTGACCCGGTAAAGCGCCGTATCCGCATGCTTGGTCAGATCTTCGAAATCCTGCGCGTCGCGCGGAAACAGGCTGATCCCGATGCTCGGCGTGGCAACCACCTCGTGCCCTTCAAGGTGATGCGGCTCGGAAAGGCTGGCGAGTATCTTTTCCGCGACATGGCGCGCGCCATCGCTATCGGTATCCGGCAACAGCACGACGAACTCATCCCCGCCCTGGCGCGACACGGTATCCACCTCGCGCACACACTCAACCAGGCGGCGCGCCACCTCCTGCAACAGCAGGTCGCCGACAGGATGTCCCAGCGAATCGTTGACGCGCTTGAAGTTGTCGAGATCGATGAACATCAGCGCAAACGGCTTCTCCTCGCGGCGCACCTGCGCGAGCAGGCGATCCGCGCGGTCCTGCAGCAGGCTGCGGTTCGGCAGTCCGGTCAGCTGGTCGTAATACGCCATCTGTTTGATGCGTTCCTGCGCCGCCTTGTACACCGTGTTGTCGCTGGTGACGCCGATGAAATGCTCGATCTGCCCCTGTTCGTTGCGCTGCACGCTGATGGACAGCCAGCCGGAATAAAAACTGCCATCCTTGCGGCGGTTCCATACCTCGCCGGTCCAGAAACCCTTCTCCAGCAACGCCTTCCACATGCCCTCGTAGAACTCCTGGCTTTGCCGCCCGGATTGCAGCAGGCGCGGGTTCTTGCCGACCACCTCATCGGCGGCATAACCGGTGATCTCGGTGAACGCCGGATTGACCGTTTCCAGGTTCGCCTCCGCATCGGCGATGACGATCGCATCGTGGCTATGTTCGAAAATGCTGGCAAGCAGGCGCAACTGTTCTTCATCCGCGCGGCGCAGTTCCTCGGAATGCTGCAAATCGGCGATCAGGCGGTTGAGCGTGCCGACGATCAGGCCGATCTCGTCCGACTCGTGCCTCGGCGGCATCTCCAGCCGGGTTTCCCCGATGTTTTCCGGGCGCGCCTTGCGCAACACCGCCGATATCCGCCCCAGCGGGCGCGTCACCCAGTAGTAGTAGACCAGCGACAGCAGCAGCGCCACCATCAGGCCGCCCAGCGATTCGTCTGCCAGCGTTCTCAGGAAATGCCGCCAGTATTGTTGTGCGATCACCTCGCGATCCAGCGCGACGAACAATTCGCCGCGCGATTCTTCCGCACCCGCCGCACCGGGCATCGCCGCCAGGTCATCGGGCACGACCAGCGGCAGGCGATATTGCTGTTCGCTCGTGAACAACAGACGCGCCAGCAGGCCGGGCTGAAATTTCTCCCGGCTGACACTGATCAGCTCACGGCCCTGCCGGTCCAGAATGATGACCTGATAGACCGCCGGAACGCCCAGCAGGCCGTGAGCCACCTCGCCGGCCAGCGATTCGTCCTGAAGATAGGAAGCGCGGCTGGCCGGCTGAAAGCTGGCATTGAGCAGATAGGAAAATTCGCCGTCGCGCCCCTCGGCCACCGCCTTGTAGCGCGAAGTCGTCTCATACACTGCCGCCAGCAGGCCGATCAGCAAGCCGATCAGCAGGGTGCGCCAGGCCAGCTTCACATAAAGCTGCTGCGACAACTGTGCCAGTTTTTCTTTCATGCCTCTCTGTCCGGATGGAACGATTGCGCCGATTATAGCCCCTGTCCGCCGGCGGCAACCGCAAGGGGTGCCGCCATATCCACCACCATGCGCCCGCGCAACCTGCCTTGCAGCATCAGCGGAAACACCTGCGGCAGATCGGCGAACTGAACGGTGCGCACAATTTTCGACAATTGTTCCGGGCGTAGATTCGTCGCCAGCCGCTGCCATATCTCGCGGCGCAGCGGCATCACCGTGGCGGCGGAATCGATGCCGATCAGGCGCACGCCGCGCAAGATGAAGGGATAAACCGTGGTATGCAGTTCCACGCCGCCCGTGTTGCCGAAACTGGCGATCACGCCGTTCTGCTGCATGGTACGCGTCAGCCAGGCCAGCGTCTCGCCGCCCACCGCATCCAGCGCCCCCGCCCATTGCGCCTGCTCCAGCGGGCGCGTGCCCATCACCAGATCCTTGCGTGACAGGATTTCGGCTGCGCCCAGCGACTTCAGGTACTCGTATTCGCTATCCTTGCCGGTCAGCGCCGTCACGCGATAACCGCGCTGCGCCAGCATCTGGATGGCAAGGCTCGCCACCCCGCCGGTCGCTCCGGTGACGATCACCCTGCCGCTGTCCGGACGCAGTTCGTTCTGCTCCAGACGGTGGATCGCCAGCGCCGCAGTGAATCCCGGCGTGCCCAAAGCCATCGCCTCGAACAGCGACAGCCCCTGCGGCAGCGGCACCACCCAATCGCCCGGAACGCGCACGTATCCGGCAAAACCGCCATCGTGCGCCACGCCCATGTCGTAGCCGGTGACCAGCACCTCATCGCCCACCCTGAAGCGCGCATCCGACGAACTCTCCACCACGCCCGCCGCATCCACCCCGCCGACGCAGGGAAAGCGGCGGATGATCTTGCCCGCCCCAGTCGCCGCCAGCGCGTCCTTGTAGTTCACGCCGGAATAAAGCACGCGGATGACCACCGCGCCGGGATCGAGATCATCCAGCGTCAGGTCGACGAAACGGGAAACGACCGCGCCGTTTTCCTCGAAGATGCGGAAGGCGCGGAAGGTAGTCATGGTCTCAGATATCCAGCAGCGCCCGCCCCGGATATTCCAGCGCCTCCTTGATGGCGACGAGGAACTGCACCGCTTCGCGCCCGTCGATGATGCGATGGTCGTAGGACAGCGCGAGGTAGTTCATCGGGCGGATGACGACCTGGCCGTTCTCGGCCACGGGCCGGTCTTTGGTGGCGTGGATGCCGAGGATGGCGCTTTGCGGCGGGTTGATGATGGGCGTGGAGAGCATGGAGCCGAACACGCCGCCGTTGGTGATCGAGAAGGTGCCGCCGGAAAGCTCCTCCAGCATCAGCTTGCCGTCTTGGGCACGCGCGCCGAAATCGGCGATCTGCCGCTCGATCTCGGCGAACGACAGCCGGTCGGCGTCGCGGATGATGGGCACCACCAGCCCGCGCTCGCTACCGATGGCGATGCCGATGTCGTAATAGCCGTGGTAGATGATGTCGCTGCCGTCCACCGAAGCATTGACGACGGGGAACTGCTGCAGCGCCTGCACCACCGCCTTGACGAAGAACGAGGAGAAGCCGAGCTTGATGCCGTGCTTCTGCTCGAACGCCTCCTTGTATTTGTTGCGCAGCTCGATCACCGGCTGCATGTTGACTTCGTTGAAGGTGGTGAGGATGGCGGCGTTGGCCTGCGATTGCAGCAGGCGCTCGGCGATGCGCTGGCGGATGCGCGTCATCGGCACGCGCTGCTCGGGACGGTTGCCCGGCGGCATGGCCGCAGCCGCTTGCACATGGCTGGCGGACGCAGTCTGCTGCACCGCGCCCAACACATCCTCTTTGGTCACCCGACCATGCTTGCCGCTGCCCCGCAGGTGCGCGGCATCCACTTCATGCTCGTGCGCGAGCTTGCGTGCGGAGGGCGAAACGGCCGGTGCCGCCTCCGCCTTCGCCGCGGGCGCTGCCGCCACACCCTCGGTATCGATCTCGGCGATGATCTCGTTGCTCCCCACCTTTTCGCCGTCGCCCTTGACGATCCTGCTCAGCACGCCGCTTTTCGCCGCAGGCAGCTCCAGCACCACCTTGTCGGTCTCGACGTCGATCAGGTTCTCGCCCTCGGCCACCGCCTCGCCCACTTGCTTGTGCCAGGTGAGCAGCGTCGCTTCGGAAACGGATTCGGAGAGTTGCGGAACTTTGACTTCAATGAGCATGGCGTTTGGCTCCCGGATTGGTCGTAATACTTAAATCTGGACGGAACGCGGCCTCGATCACCGCCTTCTGCTGTTCGTTGTGCACCGCAAGATAGCCGGCCGCCGGCGCCGCTGAAGAATGCCGCAAGGCATAGCCCAGGCGCATTCCCGGGCGCATGTGGCGCAGCAGGTAATGCTGGATGCGGTGCCATGCACCCTGGTTGCCCGGCTCCTCCTGGCACCACAGCAGTTCGCTGGCATTCGGATAGGCGGCGACCTGCGCGGTGAGGTCGTCGTGCGGGAACGGGTACAGTTGTTCGAGGCGGATAATGGACATGTCGCTGATGCCGCGCTCGCGCCGCGCTTTGACGAGGTCGTAATACACCTTGCCGCTGCACGCGATGATGCGGCGTACTTTGGCGTTATCCAGCGCATCCACTTCGGCGATCACCGGCAGGAACTTTCCCTGCGTGAATTCGCCCAGCGGCGAGGCCGCGTCCTTGCTGCGCAACAGGCTCTTGGGGGTGAACACGATCAGCGGCTTCCTCAGCGGGCGCAGCATCTGGCGGCGCAGCAGGTGGAACATTTGTGCGGCATTGGAAGGGATGCACACCTGGATGTTGTAGTCGGCGCACAGTTGCAGGTAGCGCTCGATACGGCCCGAGGAGTGTTCCGCCCCCTGCCCTTCATAGCCGTGCGGCAGCAGCATCGTCAGCCCGCACAGCCGTCCCCACTTCACCTCGCCGGAGGCGATGAACTGGTCGATCACCACCTGCGCGCCGTTGGCGAAATCGCCGAACTGCGCTTCCCACAACACCAGCGTATCGGGTTCGGAGCAGGCATAGCCGTACTCGAAACCCAGCACGGCCTCTTCCGACAGCAACGAATTGATCACCACGAAATCCGCCTGATCCGGTGCCAGATGCTGTAACGGCGTGTAATCGCCCGCATACCGCTCCTTGCGGTTCTGGTCATGCCAGGTGGCGTGACGGTGAAAAAATGTGCCGCGCTGGCTGTCCTGTCCGGTCAGGCGCACCGGATACCCTTCGGTGAGCAGCGTGGCGTAGGCGAGATTCTCCGCCATGCCCCAATCCAGCGGCAGGTCGCCGCGCGCCATGGCGATACGGTCCTCGATTATCTTTTGCACCCGCGCATGCAGGATGAAATCCCCCGGCACGGTGGTCAGCGGCACGGCCAGTTGTTGCAGGCGTTGCAGCGGCACGGCGGTATCCACCGCGGCATCCCACGGCAGGTCGCGCTGGAACGGCGTCCAATCGATGGCGGGCTTGCTGCCCGTCTCCAGCGCCGGGTTGATGGAATTGCGCTCCTCATCCATCGCCCTGCGGTAATCCGCGATCATCGCTTCCGCCTCTCCCTCGCGGATCACGCCCTGCTCCGCCAGCCGCTGCGCATAGACGGCGCGCGTACCGGGATGCTGGCGCACGAAGCGGTACATGAAGGGCTGCGTGACCAGCGGCTCGTCCTGCTCGTTATGCCCCAGCTTGCGGAAACACACCAGGTCGATCACCACATCCTTGTGGAACTGCATGCGGTAATCCAGCGCGATCTCGGTCACCAGCAGCACCGCGTCGGGATCGTCGGCATTCACGTGGAATACCGGCGCTTCCACCATCTTCGCCACATCGCTGCAAAAGTTGCTGGAACGCGTGTCGCGCAAATCGGACGCGGTGAAGCCGATCTGGTTGTTGATGATGACATGCACCGTGCCGCCGGTGCGGTAACCGCGCGTCTGCGACATGGCCAGCGTCTCCATCACCACGCCCTGGCCGGCGAACGCGGCATCGCCGTGCAGCAAAATCGACAAGACCTTTTCGCCTTCGATGTCCTTGAGGCGGTGCTGGCGCGCGCGCACCGAGCCTTCCACCACCGGATCGACGATCTCCAGATGCGACGGGTTGAACGCCAGCGCGACATGCAGGTTGCCGCCCGGCGTTTCGATGTCCGCCGAGAATCCCTGATGGTATTTCACGTCGCCGGAGGTGAGGTGCCCGGCGTGGATGCCCTCGAATTCGGCGAACAGCATCTTCGGCTGCTTGCCGAGGATATTCACCAGCACGTTGAGCCGCCCGCGATGCGCCATGCCGATCACCGCCTCCTGCACGCCCTGCGCCCCGCATCGTTGCAGCAGGTAGTCGAGCAGCGGGATCAGCGTCTCGCCGCCTTCCAGCGAGAAGCGTTTCTGCCCGACATATTTGGTGTGCAGATAGCGCTCCAGCGCCTCGGCGGCGGTGAGCCGCTCCAGGGTGCGAATGCGCTGTGCCGCATCATGGCCGGGCAGCCCGCGCACCCCCTCCAGACGGTTCTGTATCCAGCGTTTCTGCGCCACCTCGCCGATGTACATGTATTCCGCGCCGATGCTGCCGCAATAGGTCTGGCGCAACAGCCCGAGTATCTCGCGCAGCGTCATGCGCGCACCGCCCACCAGCGAACCGGTGTCGAAGCTGCTGTCCATGTCCGCTTCCGTCAAACCATAAAAAGCCGGATCGAGTTCGGCGATCACCGGCCTGGCGTAGCGCTTGAGCGGATCGAGATCGGCGGCGCGCATCCCGAGAAAACGGTGCGCGTTGATGAGTTGCAGCACATAGACCTGCTTGCGTTCCAGCTCGGTTTCCGGTGCGAGCGCAGCAATGGCGGCTTTGGGCAAGGCGGCAAAGGCGCGCCGGATCGGGCTGTGCGCCACGTCGTGGGCGCCGCCCGGCAGCGCCGGGAGCGCATCGAACCAGGCGCGCCAGGACTCCGGCACGGCGGCGGGATCGCTCAGGTAGCGCTCGTACAACTCTTCGATGAAAGGGGCGTTCGCGCCGAACAGCGGCGAGCTGTCCTGCATCAGCTTGAGAAAATTGGCCGGGTCGTTCAACGCCGATCCATCGGAATGAAATCTCGCCGTACCGGACCGCGGTAGAGCTGGCGCGGGCGCCCGATCTTGTGATCCGCATCCGCGATCATTTCGTTCCATTGCGAGATCCAGCCCACGGTGCGCGCCACCGCGAAGATCACCGTGAACATGTTGACCGGGATGCCCAGCGCACGCAGCACGATGCCGGAGTAGAAATCGACGTTCGGATACAGCTTGTGCTCGATGAAATACGGGTCGCTCAGGGCGACGCGTTCCAGTTCCATCGCCAGCTCGAACAGCTTGTGGTTCTCCAGCTTGAGTTCCGTCAGCACTTCGTAGCAGGTCTTGCGCATCACGGCGGCGCGCGGGTCCATGTTCTTGTAGACGCGATGGCCGAAACCCATCAGGCGATATTTCTTGTCCTTCACGCCCTGCACATATTCCGGCACGCGCGAGATGTCGCCGATCTCTTCCAGCATCTTCAGCGCGGCCTCGTTCGCCCCGCCGTGCGCCGGCCCCCACAGCGCGGCGATGCCGGAAGCGATGCAGGCGAACGGGTTCGCCATGCTCGATCCGGCCAGGCGCACCGTCGAGGTGGATGCGTTCTGCTCGTGGTCGGCATGCAGGATCAGGATGCGGTCCAGCGCGCGCACCAGCACCGGGTTGGGTTCGTAGTCTTCAACCGGGGTGGCGAACATCATGTACATGAGGTTCTCGGCGTAGCTGTATTTGTTCTTCGGGAACATGAACGGAAACCCGGTGTGGTATTTGTGCGCCATCGCCGCGATGGTCGGCACTTTCGCCAGCATGCGGAAGGCCGAGATTTCGCGGTGCTCCGGATCACTGATGTCCAGCGAGTCGTGATAGAAGGCCGACAGCGCGCCCACCACGCCGACCATCACCGCCATCGGGTGCGCGTCGCGGCGGAACCCGTTGAAGAACTTTGCCATCTGGTCATGCACCATGGTGTGATGCGTGACCTGGCTCTTGAATTCGGCAGACTGGGCGGCATTCGGCAATTCGCCGTTCAACAGCAGGTAGCACACCTCGAGAAAATCGGAATGCTCGGCCAGTTGCTCGATCGGATAACCCCGGTAGTAAAGCAGCCCGGCCTCACCGTCGATGAAAGTGATGTTCGAGGTGCAACTGGCGGTAGCGAAGAACGCCGGGTCGTAAGTGAACATCCCGAGCTTGGTGATGTTGTGGATATCGATCACGTCCGCCCCGAGCGTGCCTGACAGTATCGGCAGTTCGACGCTGCGCCCATCGTCCAGAGTCAATGTTGCGACACGTTTTGTCTCCATGATTCTCTCCCCCGTTGGCGGCCCGTTATGCCGTCCTGATCTTTTCCAGCAACGCCTGCTGCGCAGCGTGCGCCGCCTCCTGCCTGCCTGCAATCATATCCCAGAGCGGGTTGTCGGGCATGTCGAGCATGGCGCAGAACTCCGCTTCCTCGGCATCGCTGA
>MGWS01000025.1:0-3829 GCA_001801105.1 Gallionellales bacterium GWA2_60_18 | reverse complement strand
GCCATGCCCGCGAATGTATTGAATGAATCGCGGGCATGGCCCGCTCCTACACCATCCGCCGGACCATCATGTCCTTGATGCGCCCGATCGCCTCGGTCGGGTTCAGCTCCTTCGGGCACACATCCACGCAGTTCATGATGGTGTGGCAACGGAACAGGCGATACGGGTCTTCCAGGTCGTCCAGGCGCTCGGCGGTCGCGTGGTCGCGCGTGTCGGCGAGGAAGCGGTAAGCCTGCAACAATCCGGCGGGGCCGACGAACTTGTCCGGGTTCCACCAGAACGACGGGCAGGCGGTGGAACAACTGCCGCACAAAATGCACTCGTACAAACCGTTCAGATGCACGCGCTGCGCGGGCGATTGCAGGCGTTCCGTCTCCGGCGGCGGATCGTTGTTGATCAGGTAGGGTTTGATCGAGTGGTATTGCCGGAAGAACTGCGTCATGTCCACGATCAGGTCGCGGATCACCGGCAAGCCCGGCAACGGGCGCAATGTCACCGGCTCTTTCAATTCCGACAGCGGCGTGATGCAGGCCAGCCCGTTGCGCCCGTTGATGTTCATCGCATCCGAACCGCACACCCCCTCGCGGCAGGACTTGCGGATGGACAGCGAGTCGTCCTGCTGCTTCAGCAACAGCAGCGCATCCAGCAGCATCTTGTCGCCCACCTCGATGTCCAGCTCGTAGCCCTGCATGTACGGAGCGGCATCACAATCCGGGTCATAACGATAGATTCTGAATTTCATCCCCTGCTCCCGATAGAGTAAGAATCGAACCCTCCGCGGCGCCTCGTCTTCCGGAAGGCAGGTTTCATGCTACCAGTTTTTCCTGCTGTTGAGCGATGAGCTTGTCATCCCGTTTTTGCGTGACACCACAAAACCAAAACAATTATCATTGCGCCCACTAACGCACAGGAGGAATCTTGCATGAAGGCACCCATCCGCATCACCATCACCGGCGCCGCCGGGCAGATCTGCTATGCCGCCCTGTTCCGCATCGCCAACGGCGACATGCTGGGACACGAGCAGCCGGTCATCCTGCAACTGCTGGATATTCCGCAGGCCCAGCAGATGCTGCGCGGGGTGATGATGGAGCTGGAGGATTGCGCCTTTCCGCTGTTGCAGCAGGTCATCATCACTGATGACCCCAAGGTCGCCTTCCGCGATACCGAGATCGCGCTGCTGATCGGGGCACGCCCGCGCGGCAAGGGGATGGAACGCAAGGATCTGCTGGAGTCCAACGGGGCGATCTTCTCCGCTCAGGGCAAGTTGCTCAACGAGTATGCGGAGCGCCATGTCAAGGTGCTGGTGGTGGGCAATCCGGCCAATACCAATGCGCTGATCGCGATGAAGAACGCGCCGGACCTCGATCCGCGCAATTTCACGTCGATGATGCGGCTGGACCATAACCGCGCCATCGCGCAGGTGGGTCAGAAGTTGTTCCAGCCGATCCACGATATCAAGAAGATGATCGTCTGGGGCAATCATTCCGGCACGCAGTATCCGGATCTGGATCATGCCGAGATCCGCGGGATGCTGGTGCGCGATCTGTTGACGGACAAGGCCTGGGTGGAGCAGGCGTTCATCCCGACGGTGCAGAAACGCGGGGCGGCGGTGATCGAGGCGCGCGGTTTGTCGAGCGCGGCGAGTGCCGCGAATGCGGCGATCTCGCACATTCATGACTGGATGCTCGGAGCGCACCACAACAACTGGGTGACCATGGGGGTGCCGTCAGACGGCAGCTACGGCATACCTGAAGGGGTGATTTACGGTTTCCCGGTGCGCTGCAGGCAGGGCGTGCACCACATCGTGCCGGATCTGGAGATCAGCGAGTCGGGGCGGAAGTATATGGACAACAGTTACCGCGAGCTGCTCGAGGAGCGCGAGATGGTAAAGCATCTGCTGGGGTAAGCCGGCTCCCGCCCGGCCCGTGCGCAGTAACAATCCCCCGGCAAAGCCGGGGGCCTTCGTTATTGAGCCCCTCAATTGAGCCCCTCAAAGGGGCTATCAAACCCTGCATCGCCCGAGGAAGTATTCACCATCAGCTTCCCCCTTTGAAAAAGGGGGACGGGAGGGGGATTTAATACCGTGCCACATCGTCCTCTCTCAAATCCCCCCCACCCCCCTTTTTCAAAGGGGGGCCGATGCAGTTCCGCGTGAACTCAAACTTGAGCGCGAATCCCGCAAAGGTCAAACCTTGATGAGTCCCCCGGCATAGCCGGGGGTTTACCTCGCTTAATCAGCAGAAGAAACGCCGCCGCGCATCGTCCGGGATGTCCATGCCGGTCGCATGCGCGCGCTGCAACAGTTCCCAGTAATAGCGGTAGGAAGCACGGTCGTGCAGCTTGCCCTCGTGCTGGATCGGCCCCCAGGCCGCATCTTGCGCGGCGGCGAGCAGGACGGCTGCCTCGCTGACCTCGGCAAAGTCCGGGCGCATGGCCTCGACGATGGCCTGTATCTGGTTGGGATGGATGCTCCACATGCGCAGGAAGCCGAACTCCCGCCGCGCGCGGCGGGCATCTTCGCGCACCACATTCGCGTCGCGTATCTCGGTGGTGACATTGTGGCTGGGCACGCAGCCGTTGCCCAATGCGGCGGTCGCGATCTCGCACTTGGCGCGCGTCACCAGTGCATGTTCGAACTGGCCGGGCGAGCGCATCGCCGTGGCCGGGATGGCACCGTGGTGCGCCGAGACGAAATCCATCAGGCCGAAATCGAGCACCTCGACATGGGGCAGGCGGGCGATCTCCCACGCCTCGCGCAACGCGCCAGGCGTTTCGATCAGCACATGGACGGGAATCGCGCGGGCAACGCCGTGGCGCTCGCGCAATTCGTCGAGCGCGGTGATCTGCGTCAACACGTCATCGGCGAATTCCGGCTTGGGCAACACGATGTAGGCCACCCGCTGCCCGGCCCGACCGATGACGATGTCCAGCTCGTCGCGCCAGTGCGGATGCCGGACGTCATGGATGCGGACGCCGACGCGGTGGTAGCGGTTCTCGTCCGACAGCAGCAGCCCGGCGATCATCTCCGCATGCTCGCGCTCCCTGCCGGCGGGCGCGCCGTCCTCGCAGTCGGCGGTGATGTCGAAGATGGGCTGGCCGTTGACCGCCAGTTCGGCCTGGATCTGGAGCGCCTTCTTCAGCAGCTTCTCGCTGCCGGCAAAATGCTCGCAGGCGGCGAGCTGCGGAAACGGGCGGCTGCCCGCATAAAGCACTTCAGAGGGATGAGGGTAGTTGTTCATACATTGGTATCTCAAAGAATGGCGGGCATCATCCGGCAAAATATTGCCCTATGCAACAGCCCCGATTTCGCTTGGCCAGCGTTGCCCGTGCGTCTGCAATGTGTTTGCTTGAGATGGTGCTGAATTCTTCACGAATGCCAGCTCATCACGTCAAAGCTGTCGGTCGCTGCTATCCAATTGAGTTCCCGCTCCATGCCAGAAGCGGTCGCATAGAGAGTTTTCCCATTGGACATCCAGATCGTTTGCATTTTTCATTTATCCTTACTACAATTGCAACTGTAAGGATTAAAGGAGATATTGATGATTACCACTGATGCAACTCTGACCAGCAAGGGGCAAACCACCATTCCTAAGGAAATTAGAGATGGGCTTGGAATGAAACCCGGAGACAGGATGACATTTACATTGATGTCGGACGCAACCGTAGTCATGCGTGTAAAGAATAAAAGCATTTCCGATTTGGCCGGCACCCTTTACAAGAAAGGACGTAAACCGGTTCCAGTTGAGCAACTATCCCGCTAATGCTTGGCATCGACACAAACATCCTTGTTCGTTTTTTGGTGCAGGACGACGAAGCGCAGTTTGAGAAA
>MGWS01000024.1 GCA_001801105.1 Gallionellales bacterium GWA2_60_18 | reverse complement strand
AGATTACGACCTGTGCTTCCCTATTGCTGACCTGTACCAAAATAGGCTGGTGCCGGATGGTCTGTTGGAAAAGGCTGCTTGATGGTTGCGTCATCTGAACAGATGAAAGCTCCTGTATCCCATTCAAATGACCCCGACCTGCAAAAGGCACCGCAAGCACTGCTGCGCGCCGCCGAAAAAGCGCGTCAACTGGCCGAACAAACCGGTACGCTCTTTGTTGTGCGTAAATCCGTAGCCGCACGCGCTGCAAAACAGAATTTGCGCAACATCCATCCCGGCGAAGTGCTGCGGGAAGAGTTCCTGATCCCGCTGGGCGTTACCCAATATCGTTTGGCAAAAGAGATCGGTGTGACCGAAGCGCGCATCTCGGCGATCTGCTCCGGCAAGCGTTCGGTCACGGCGGATACGGCGTTGCGCTTGGCAGCATTTTTCGGAACGTCGAGCGGTTTCTGGCTGGGCTTGCAGGCGGATTACGATACCGAAGAAGCGGCAAGGAACTATAGGGGTCGTGTTCGAATATTTCTTTCAAAC
Organism: Gallionellales bacterium GWA2_60_18; assembly: GCA_001801105.1. Next base: position 83,381 of record MGWS01000024.1, on the reverse strand, counting down.
CGTTTTGCTCGGCAATACCTTCAATCTGAATTACTCCATCAACCCGCTTTCCCGCTGATGCCGTATGGCGAGGATGTCCACCCGGTCTTGTTCCGGCAGGTAGCGATACAGCGCGACATAGCCTGTGCGTCCTTTTGAAATCACCAGTTCACGCAGGTTGCCGACGGGTCGCCCGATCAGCGGGTGGCGCTGCAATATCTTGGTGGCATCTACTATTTCGTTGGCTGCCTCGGTGGCAATGGCTGGTGCTTCCCGTGCGAGGAAGTCGAAAACTCGGTCAAGATCGGTGAGGGCGCGCTGGCTGAAATAGACCGTGGGCATGTTTAGCGAGCTTTGGATTTTGTGCGTGGTTTGCTTTTTGAGATGCCGGCGGGCTTGGGGCGTTTGGCGGGCTTGCCCGCTGCTTTGCTGGTGATGTATGCGTGTACGTCCTGCATGGCATAGAGCGCACCGCCCGCATCCACTTCGGCTGCGGAGGCCGTTGCGTCGCCGATGAAGGACTGGCGCATCTCGGCCAGTCTGGCCTGCGCTTCCAGCGCTTCGATCATCCAGGCATGCGGTGTTTTGGCGGATGAGTCGGCGAGCGGTGCGATGCGCGCCTTGAGTTCTTCGGGTAATTTGAGGGTGGTGGTAGCGGCCATGTTGCACTCCTTGAGGCGGGTGTTACAAAGGTAGCACCTGATGATGGAGGAGTCAACGGTCGCGCGGGACAGTGGAGCATTCGCATCAACGACCAATGGCGCGTGTGCTTTGAATGAAGCTAAAGGGGGCGGCATCGCAATAGTTTTGGCGGGTGAGCGCCCCCCCGATCGGCTGAACTTCAAACAAGCAGTGATGTCGCAGAAGGACAGTGGTCTCTAAACGGAAAGAGTCCCATGTCAAAAACCATGTGCAAAACGAAAGATGCGAAAAAACGCGCCAGGAAGCAGGCCGATCCGAAGTTCGTGTGCGCCAAATGCGGGCAGAAGGTGAATAAAGAAAAATACGTCTGCAAGCCTGAAAGATTATGATGGGCAGGCTACGGTTCCAACCCGGCCCCGCATGCGCAGTACCTTTCAACTTGTTTGGCGGCGTACCTTGCCGCATCGTTGCACGGCAGGTTTCCATTTGAGCGCTATGCTGGATTTTACTGAATACACCAAGATTTTCATCAGCCTGTTCGCGATCCTCGATCCGATCGGGATTATTCCCATCATCATTCTGTTCACCGCCGGAATGACGGTATCCCGGCGCGCCCATGTCGGGCATCTCGCGTCGCTGGCGGTGTGTGCCATTCTGCTGATGGCATTGCTGATCGGGCAGCCGCTACTGGCGTTCTTCGGCATCAGTATCAATTCGTTTCGCGTGGCGGGCGGTATTTTGCTGCTGCTGATAGCGATCAAGATGATGCTCGGAAATTTCAGCGAGTCCGTCTCCGGCAAAGATGACCAACCCGACGGCGATGGGGTTCCGGCGAATGCGATCGTGCCTCTGTCCACGCCGTTGCTGGCGGGGCCCGGTTCGATCAGCGCGGTGATCGTCGAGGCGCATAAGGCGAACGGTATCCAGCATTATCTGATGATGGGTCTGGTGATCGTCTTGCTCAGCGTCACGGTCTGGCTGACCTTTTTGATCGCGCCCTGGGTGGCGCGGCGGCTGGGCAAGATCGGCATCAATGTGTTCACCCGCCTGATGGGGCTGATACTCGCCGCCATCGCGGTGGAGTTCGTCGCCGGCGGCATGCGCGGCCTGTTCCCGGCACTCGGTTAAAGAATTAAGGGAGTCAGCTTCGCAATGGTTTGAGACTTCGCCCGCAAGGGCGATTTGCTTTTCTGGACGGGCCGTTGCATTACCGGGGCGTCTCAGGCCTTGATGTTCAGGTCTTCCGTATAGGGCTTGCTGGGGAACTGGAAGGAGATCGGGCCGTCCGGCTCGGCATGCAGGAACTGGTGGACGGAGGGGTCTGGCGAGTTGAGCATCTCGTCCACGGTGCCTTGCGCGGCCACCACGCCGTCATGGATGAAGAACATGTGATCGACGACCTTGAGCGAGGACATCAGGTCATAGGTCACCACGATCGAGGTGATGCCGAGCGCATCGTTGAGCGTGCGTATCAGGTTGGCGATGGTGTTGAGCGAGATCGGGTCGAGTCCGGCGAAGGGCTCGTCGTAGATGACCAGCGGCGGGTCGGTGGCGATCGCGCGCGCCAGCGCCACGCGGCGTTCCATGCCGCCCGACAGGTTATTCGGCATCAGGTTGCGGGCATTGCGCAATCCGACCGCCTGCAGCTTCATCAGCACCATGTCGCGGATGATCTCTTCCGGCAGCTCGGTGTTCTCGCGCAGGGGGAAGGCCAGGTTGTCGTAAACCGACATGTCGGTGAACAGGCCGCTGACCTGGAACATCATGCCCATCTTCAGGCGCATCTGGTACAGCTCGTCATTGTCGAGTTCGTGGACGACCTGCCCCATGAATTTCACGCTGCCGCGCGTCGGGCGCAGTTGCCCGCCGAGGAGGCGCAACAGCGTGGATTTTCCGCATCCGCTGGTGCCCATGATGCCGACGACCTTGCCGCGCGGGATCTTGAGATTGATGCCCTTCAGCACCTTGAGCGAGCCGTAGGAGAAATGCAGGTCGTCGACTTCGATGAGATGATCCATGGTTTGATCCGTTGCCTGTTTTACTTTTCGTCATTTTCACATGATGCGGGGTGAAAATATACGGGTTTTGCGCGCGCTGGCGACCCGGGGTGTTGGAGTCTAATCGTGTTTGAAGGATGAAAACAATCAAATGGCGTGGTAGGCTGGCATGCGATCAAACAGGCTCGTCCCGAATGGTTCCGGGATGCCGCCATGGAAATGAGCCGATGGCTCGACACCGCGATAATTTTTCAGACGATCGGGGACCTGTTCCCGAACATTCCGCCAAAGGAGGTACTTCGAGATGACACACGATACCAGCATTGCTTTGCTGATCGACGCCGACAACAGCCCGTCCGGCAAGATCGAGGAGATCCTCGACGAGCTCGCCAAGTATGGCGTCATCAACATCCGGCGCGCCTTCGGCAACTGGAAGAGTCCGCACCTCAAGGGTTGGGAGGGGGTGCTGCACGATTACGCGATCCAGCCGATGCAGCAGTTCGCCTATACCAAGGGCAAGGATGCGACCGACATGGCCATGATCATCGATGCCATGGACCTGCTCTATACCAAGCAACTGGATGGCTTCTGCATCGTGTCGAGCGATTCCGATTTCACGCCGCTGGTGATGCGCATCCGCGCCAACGGGTTGAAGGTGTTCGGGTTCGGCGAGAAGAAGACGCCGGAACCGTTCGTCAATGCCTGTTCCAAATTCCTTTATCTGGAGAACCTCGGCACCGTCGCGCCGGATGCGGCGACGGCGGAACCCAAGGCAGGCGCCGCCACGGCAGAAGCGCCAGCTCCGGCCGCGACGCCGGCCGTGCCGGCAGCCAAGCCGGTGACCGGCAAGGTCGGCACCAAGGAGCTCAAGGCCAACACCCGCCTGGTGAATCTGTTGCGCAAGTCGGTCGAATCGGCGGCGGACGATGAAGGCTGGGCCGGGCTGGGTGTGGTCGGCCAGCACATTTCCAAGCAGGCTTCTTTCGATTCGCGCAATTACGGCTATGCCAAGTTGACGGACTTGTTCCAGGCCATCGGGCTGTTCGAGATACGCAAGAGCGACAAGGCCATTTACGTGCGCGACAAGAAACAAGCATCCCAATAGTCCTGATGCGTAAGCCGGGTGGGGCAGTTTCGCAATGGTTTTCCAAGTGCCGGGGATGTGGCGCGGATAGGCCGGCAAATTTGCGATCCTTGCTGCTGAGGACGGAACATGGCCGAATCTGAAACGCCACTGACGCCCCGGGGACGGCTCTGGTTCGGTCTGACCTTTGTCGCGTTCGGTATCATGCCGATGCTGGCGACTTTCGATGTTGGCCTGCTTGGCCCTGAAGACATCAACGGCCCGGCATGGTTGGGCCTCGCGACCGGCGGAGCCTTTGTGGCGGCAGGACTGGCGGTGATCGCCGGTTCCGAGCGGCCGATGTTCAACAGCATCCTGGTTATTCTGGCGGTGGGCGGCTTGGCGACCGTCGGGAACTGGATCGCTTTCGGTGTCGGCGAACGGGTATGCGGCGGAAGCATCCTGTTCTGGAAAAGCGACATGTCGGGTCTCGGCTGCCGCATTCCCTTCGGCATGGGCGCGCTGATCACCAATGCCGTCCTGGTGCTGATGGTGGTCATCGAGCTGCAAAAGGCATTAGGCGGGCCGCCTCGCCTCGCGCGCCTGCGCAGATGGGCGGAGAACATGATGCTGCTGACGCTGGCGCCGATATTGCTGCCGCTGGTGCTCTTTCTGATTGGGCGTGTCGGGCTGGAGGCGGTCAAGGAGCGTCTGGAGACGGGTGAGTGGCCACGCAATGAATCCTTCATCGCAAGGATGAAAGCCAAAAAAGCACAGGATGAAAAATCGGAATAAGCGGCCAGCAGATTCCCCGTTCATTCTTCCGGTACTTTTGTGCATAATCGGGGGACATGCCACGGTTTCTTGACATGATGGACGTGACCAAATTTTTTTCAAACCATGCCTTTCTTTTTCCATCGATCTTCATGCGTAAAAAACCTAGCTCAGTTGGAGCAGCGGCAAAGACAGCGCGTGGGCGCTGCATGCGTTGCGCCAGTCCGGCGGGCATGAGGTGGTGGAGCACGGGTTTTGTGTTCGCCGATTGCCGCTTGCGGCAACCTCTGGAACAGGAAGATGAGCTCCGGGTGATGCCATGAACCTCGATCCCCGTACCCTGCTGTTTGCACTGATACTGACCAGCGCGCTGATGACGTTGAGCATGTTCGTCGCCGCGACCAGCGCGAGCAAGAGCGGGCGGCGGCGCGACGGCATGGGGCTGTGGGCGGTGGCGATGCTGCTGGAGACCCTGACCTGGATGCTGATCGCGGCGCGCGGCTTTGTTCCCGATGTCCTTTCCATCGTCGTCGCCAACGGTTTCAAGGCGGGCGCCCATGCGCTGATATTGGCGGCGATCTGCGAATTCCAGCGGCGTTCGGTGCCGCGCTGGCAGTATTTCCTGCCGGTCGCGCTGGCGTTGCTGATGGTGGTCTTGCTGCTGGACGATCTGCGCGGCCGCATCATCTGGGGCAGCCTGATCTACGGCTTTCAGGTGGCGCTGATCGTCCGCGCCCTGCTGTCCGATGCCGAGACCCGAGCCGGGCGGGCGTGGCGCCTGTTGTTCGGCGGGCTGCTCATCATCCTGCTGGTGCTGGGCTTGCGCGCCGTGGCGGTGCTGGCCGGCTGGGGGGAATTTGCCGAGCCGAAGGACGTGCTCACGCATCCGGTGCAGATCATTGCCTTCATCGCCGTCATGGCGACGGCGATGCTCGGTTCCATCGGCTTCGTGCTGATGGTCAAGGAGCGCGCGGACCGGGAGATCATGCATCTGGCGATGACCGACAGCCTCACCGGCGTTCCCAATCGGCGCGCCCTGATGGACCATGCCGCGTATATCCTGGCGCAGCGCAGCGGCATGCCGCTGGCGTTGCTGATGATCGACGTGGATCGCTTCAAGCGCATCAACGATACCTGCGGGCATCCTGCGGGGGATGAGGTGCTGCGCCAGGTCGCCGGGCTGCTGGCGGGGCGGCTGCGCGGCGGCGATGTGCTGGGCCGCTACGGCGGCGAGGAATTCTGCGTGATCGCTCCGGACACCGATGCCGCGGGCGCGCTGGCGCTGGCGGAGTCGCTGCGGGAAACGGTCGCATCCACCTTGTTGTTCACCGGTTGCGGGGAGCTTGCGGTCACGGTGAGCATCGGGTTTGCGCAATGCCCGGCCAATTCCGCGCGGACGCTGCAGGAACTTCTCGCGGAAGCCGATGCCGCGCTCTATCGCGCCAAGGAGAGCGGCCGCAACTGTGTGGCCGGCAAGATCGAAACCGGCCTGTGCTGATGGCGCGGCATCATCTGGCGTTCAGTTCCTTGTCCTTGTAATACTTGGTACCCTGGATCGTGGCCTGCAGCGCAAGCCCTGTTTCGGTGAGCTGATACAGGTCCACGCCGGGCGCCACGGTGACCGCGCCCGCCACGGCGCCGCCCTTTGCGCCCGATTTGGCGGCGGCATCCGCCTGCACATCGGCCGCCCATCCGCTCTCGACGAACTGCCTGAACGCCTTGTCGCTCGAGAACACGAAGACACCGCGAAAATCCTTTACGCCCAGCCCGAACCCGAAGCCGCCGGAAGCCATCTTCATGTAGATGTCCTTGCCGCTGCGGTTGTCATGGGCGACCCCGGAGCCGCCCGCCGCCGAAAGCAGGATCAGGTTGATGCCGATGTTGCTGAACACCGCATAACCGACCGACTTCTGTATGTCGCCCCTGGCAAGCGGGTGCACCTTGTACAGTTTCGCCAGCGTTTCGCTGCGCATCTTCCGTATCTCGTTCCTTTTTTCTTCCGGGGAAGCGGCGGCGGCCAGCCCGCTGAAGCAGGAAAAGAAGATGCCGGCAGCAACTGCTGCCAGGATATGCATGCGGCAAGAATCCGGTTTCACGATGTCTCTCCTTGGGTGGGTTGGATCGGAATGCTCAGTTGAGCGCGATGAACTGCTTGCGGAAGCCGACCACCTTTTGCAGGTACTGGCGCGTCTCGGCGTAGGGGAGTTGCGCGCGCAGCCTGTCGTACACGGCGGGGGCGCTCATGCGGTTGATCTCGTCCAGCGCGCCGTCGCGGTCCTTAGCCGAGCCGCCGAAGGTGCGCAGCACGTTGGACGGGCCGGTGTTGTAGGCGGAGATGACGCAGTATTCGCGCGACACCGGGTCGGCTATCGCATCCAGTTCATGGGCAGCCAGCACGTTCAGATAGGCCACGCCCAGCTCGATGTTGTTCTCCGCTTCGAACAGGTATTGCTTGCTCGGGATGTGATCCGCACCCTTGGCGCGCTTGTAGGCATCGCGTCCACCGCTGGTCGGTACCAGCTGCATCAGGCCGTAGGCGGGGGCGCTACTGACCGCGAACGGATTGAAGTTGCTCTCGGTGCGCATGATGGCGAACACCAGGCTGGGGCTGATGTTGTAGCTTCGGGCGTAGCGTTCGACCAGCGGGCGGTATTTCTCGGCCTGCTTGTTGGAGAAATTGCTGACCATGTCGAATCTCACGAAGCGCGCCGGCTTGCTGCCCGCGTCGGTGGCGACGTTGCGGGTCTGCGCGGCGCTCACCATTCCGGTAGCGTAGCGCTCGGCCTGCTGCGGCGTGGCGATGGCGCGGCCCGTATCGTCCAGCACCAGCCCGAGCAGGTAGGGGTCGCGTTCGCTGGAGAGGCGGATGGTGTGGTCGGAGAACAGGTCCACCGCGCGCGGGTCGTCCGGCGTGAGCAGCGTGGTGACGATGGCGTCGCGCAGACTGCGCTCCGGGTTCCTGTCGTCCAGCGTCTCGACGGTGATCTCGCCGAGGTCGAAGTCGACGATGGCGCGCGACAGGTAGCCCTGGGTGTATTTGACGTAGTGGGTGCGGTCGGGCAGCCGGACGTCCTGTTTGCCCCACTGTTTGCCCGCGTTGCCGCGCAGCACGTCGAACAATTGCTGCAAATCGCGCTGCACGTTCTTCAGGTCGCTGGCGATCCGGGTCGGGTCGCGCAGGTAGCTGTACTTCTTGCTCTCGAGCAGCGCGCGCGCGGCGGCCTGCGGGCTGCTGCTGGTGGCGATGCTGACCAGGTTGCCAGTGGACAGGCTGCGGCACGAGGTCAGCAGCGTGAGGGCGGCGAGGGAAAGGATGAGTTTGCGGTTACGCTGGGTCACGTCCGTCGTGTGGCTGGGGATTGAACCATGCCAGTTTACCGCGCAAGGTCACTACTCCGCCAACGATGATGAGTGTGGGCGCCTGCGGTTTCTCGCGCTCGGCGATGCCGGGCAGGGTGGCCAGCGTGCCGGTGATGACGCGCTGGTTCGGCGTGGTGCCCTGCTGCACGATGGCGATGGGGGTGCTGTCCGGCAGGCCATGCTCGATCAGTTTTGCGCACAGCGTGTCGAGCCCGTGCAGACCCATGTACACCACCACGGTCTGGCGCGGGCGTGCCAGCGCATCCCAGTCCAGGTTCATGGTGCCGTCCTTGAGGTGGCCGGTGACGAACACGCAGGACTGCGCATGGTCGCGGTGGGTCAGCGGGATGCCCGCGTAGGATGCCACGCCGGAGGCGGCGGTGATGCCGGGCACGACCTGGAACGGGATGCCTTCCGCCGCCAGCGTCTCGATCTCCTCGCCGCCGCGCCCAAAGATGAACGGGTCGCCGCCCTTGAGGCGCAGCACGCGCTTGCCTTGCTTGGCCAGCCGCACCAGCAGCTCGTTGATCTGTTCCTGTTGTAGCGTGTGGTCGGCACGTTTCTTGCCGACGAAGATGCGTTCGGCGTCGCGCCGCGTCATCTCGACGATGGGTTTGGAAACCAGGTTGTCGTACACCACCACGTCGGCCTTCTGCATCAGGCGCAGCGCGCGGAAGGTGAGCAGGTCGGGGTCGCCGGGGCCGGCACCGACCAGATACACCTCGCCCCGGCTGATGTTGTCTTCGCTGGACAGCATCTGTTGCAGCATCGCTTCCGCGCTGTGCTCGTCGCCGGTCAGCACTTTCTCGGAGACTACACCTTCAAACACGTTTTCCCAGAAGATGCGGCGCTTGGCCGGATCGGTGATGCGCTGCTTTACGCTCTCGCGAAAGCGTTCCGCAAAGGCCGCGAGGCGGCTATAGTTGTGCGGGATCAGCGTCTCCAGTTTGCCGCGCAGCATGCGCGTCAGCACTGGCGAAGCGCCGCCGCTGGAGAACGCCACCATCAGCGGCGAGCGGTCGAGGATGGCGGGCATGATGAACGAGCACAGCTCCGGATCGTCCACCACGTTCACCGGAAGGTTGCGCGCCTGCGCCAGTTCGGAAACTTGCCGGTTCACCTCGCGGTCATTGGTGGCGGCGATGACCAGTGTGATGCCATCGAGATGTTGCGGTTCGAAGCGCGCGACGATGGCTTCGACGTGCTTGTGCGCTTTCAGGCTTGCGTCGATTTCGGGCGCGACCACGCGCACCTTCGCGCCCGCTTCCAGCAATACACCCGCCTTGCGCGCGGCGACCGAACCGCCGCCGACCACGAGGCAGGTCTTATTCCTTACATTGGCAAAAATCGGCAGGAAATCCATATTCAATATTTCTGTGGGTCGGGTTAGCGTAGCGTTAACCAATGACTTGGCTGTCGTTCTTGGACAGCCTAGTCAGATGGCTATGCAAAGCAACCCGACGGTTGTCGTTGAATGTCGGGTTATGGCCTGATGGCCTAACCCGACCTACGGAGTTGTCAGCTGAGGCGCCCTAGTTTACTGCACAGCCTTCAGGATCAGCGGCACCAGCGCCTCCGGCAGTTTGATCTTGCCGGCCAGCGCGAACTCGTGCGCGCGCGGCGACATCTTGTCCCAGGTCTTCTTGATGATGAGTATCCACTTGGCTTCGTCGTACTCCGGATGACTGGTGGCGAAGCCGATCATATAGTGCTCGATGAACACCAGGTCCACCACGTCTTCCATCATCTGCGTCTCGGGATTGGTCTTGAGGTCCTTCTTGCCGACGATGGCCTTCACGCGATCTATCATCGCGTCGTCGTAGCCGGCTTCCTTCATCAGATTGCCGGCAGTCTCCGCATGGAATTTATACAAGTTGGTGCGCCACAGCATGTAGCCCTTCTTGTCCATCGGATAGTCGCTGCGGGCGGACTTCCAGCGCTGGATGTGCTGCGCGCGGCAGGCCAGCTTCACCGCCTCGGAAGCTTCGGGCGCGAAACGCTCCTGCATTTCGGTCATGCGCTGCGCGTAGAGCAGTTCCTTGGGGTACTCCTTGCCGTCGAAGACTTCCTTGTTCGGGTCTTCGGAGTTTGCCTTGTCGAAGGCCGCGATGGCGGCCAGATAGTTTGCTTGTGTCATATCGCTTTCTCGTTGATTGAAATCGGCTCGACCCGTTGTTCCTTGCAGCGCCGGATGAAGGCGACGAAACGGGTGGCCCAGTAGCAGCTGCCGATGGTGCGCAAGTGGGTATAGGACGCCAGCAGGTTGTGCAGCATTAGCCCGTCATGCGCGCCGTCGATGCCGTGGCCGCGCTCGACATGGTAAGCGAAGCGCGTATCCGGCGGAAGGTTTTCCAGACTGGAATAGTGGAATTCGTGCGCCTTGATCTGTCTGGCGGGAATATCCGGGCGCGGCCATGGATGGCCTGCGTCTTCGCGCAGATGCACATAGCCGCGCCCGACCGGTTTGGCGTGCATCTTTACGTCGCCTGGAATCGCCCCGACCATTTCGAAAGTGCGCCCCTCGTACTCGATGCTACGCGACAGGTACATCAAACCACCGCACTCGGCGTAGGCCGGCAGGCCGTCTTCGATGGCGCGCCTGATCTCGCCGCGCATGGCCGCGTTCGCCTCCAGCTCGACCGCACAGGCTTCTGGAAAGCCGCCGCCGATATACAGGCCGTCGACCTCGGGCAGGTGCGTGTCATTGATCGCATCGAACGGCACCAGCTCCGCGCCCGCCGCCTCCAGCGCGTCGAGGTCGTCGGCGTAGTAGAAGCCGAAGGCGCGGTCGCGCGCGATGGCTATCTTCACCTTTCTGCCGCAGGGCAGCGGGCTCACTTCGGCGATGTGCGGTGCAGGCAATGGCTCCTTCCGTGACAGCGCGAGCAGTTTGTCGAGATCGACTTGTTCCGCGATGGCCTCGCCGATCTGCCGGATCTTTGCGGCGGCGGCGACGGATTCGTTGCTCGGCATCAGCCCGAGGTGGCGCTCGACGATGGACAGGCGCTCGTCATGCTGGATCGCGCCGATCACCGGCACGTCGGTGTAGTGCTCGATGACCTGGCGCAGCTTGGATTCATGGCGGCGGCCGCCGAGATTGTTGAGGATCACCCCGGCGATATGGATGTCCTTGTCGAATGCCTGGTAGCCGAGGATCAGCGGGGCGATGCCGCGCGTCATACCGCGCGCGTCGATCACGAGGAACACCGGCAGGTCGAGCAGCTTGGCCAGTGCGGCGTTGCTGTTGCTGCCGTCCAGCGCGAGGCCGTCGTACAGTCCCTTGTTGCCCTCGACCAGGTTCACCTCGGAGGCATGGCGCGCGAAGGTGGCGAGCACATCGTCGTTCTCCATCAGGTACAGGTCGAGATTGCGGCAGGCATGTCCGGCGGCTTGCGACAGCCACATCGGGTCGATGTAGTCCGGGCCCTTCTTGAACGGCTGCACGGCATGGCCGCGCGCCGTGAGCGCGGCGCACAGGCCGATGCTGACCATGGTTTTGCCGGATGATTTGTGTGCAGCCGAGATAAGGAAGCGATTCATTCGACCCTCAAACATGTAGGATGGGTTGAGCTTGCGATACCCATCATTCGTATGATCGATGGGCCAATTGATGGGTATCGCTGCGCTCCACCCATCCTACTCATTAATCGGAAATATACGGCTTATCCTGCGGCATGAAATCCAGCACGCGTATGCCGGCGATGGCGATGACGAAGGCGATCGCCAGCCCGCCGAAGCCGAGCATGAACTCGTACAGCGAAGGACGATAATTGGCGATCTGGCCGTCGCCGAAACTGCTGCTGACCTCATAGCCGGGGAAGATGCTGAGCGGCCATGCTTGCCCGCCGATGATGAACACGTACAGCAGCGCGAAGCCGCCAAGGATGACCGCGAGCGAGGCAGCCACGATGCGCCGGGTTCCGCACTGCCCGGGCAAATAGATCAGCAGCAACGGCAGCAGGTTGCCGAGCACGACATAGCCCCACCAGAACAGGTTCGGATAGATGCCGCCGTCACGCAGGATGAAGTGCTCGAAGTCGGTCTGCTGTGCGAAATACAGATTGGTGAAGTGGTAAGTGGCAACCATGTACAGCGCACCGATGACGAACACGCCGAGCAGGTTCGTCTTGCGTTGTAGGATCGCCGCATCCAGCTCCTTACCGTGCCATGCATAGATCGCAACTTGTGCCAGATGGAACACCGCCAGTCCCCAGGCGAACGACAGCACGATGAACATCGGCGGCAGCAGTGCCGAGCCGTAAGCTTGGCGCGCGGTCAGGAAGGCGAAGATCAGCCCGGTGCCGGTAGTGAGGACGAAGCGCCAGACGAATACGGCCAGCCCGGCGGGCTTGCTCCACGGGCTCATGCGCCGCTCCATCATGGTCCACAGGTAGACCAGCACCAGCGCGAACATGCCGGAATACAGCACGATGTTCCAGGCGAACACCGAGGTGATGTTGTAGTTGGTCGCGGCGACGATGATGCGATCCGGTCTACCCAGATCGAGCATCAACACTGTGAGGCCGCCCGCCAGCATCGCGATGGACAACAGCCCGGCCAGCGGCGCGCGCGCCTTGTAAATGGCCTTGCCGAACACCGAGCCGATCGAGGCGATGTTCAGCACGCCCGAGGCGGCGACGATCAGGAAGATCGCGAACACATGCGGGATGCCCCACACGATCTGGTTGTTCATGCCGGTGATGATGTGGCCGTGGTGTTCCATCAGGTGCACGGCGTACAGGCCCACCAGCGCGACCAGTCCGCCCGCAACGACCAGCGAGTAATAAAGATGGTTCTTGAATTGCAGCGTTGCCTGGCTGGACATGGTCATAATCCTTGATAACGGACGCCGGGATTGAGGCGCAGGTCGGCGCGCACCTGCATGGTCGCGACGCTGCGCAGCTTCTGCGCGATCGCGCTGTCCGGATCGTTCAAATCGCCGAACAGGATCGCCTGGTTCGGGCAGGCTTCGGCGCAGGCTGGCTGCATGCCCTGATCGACGCGATGCACGCACAAGGTGCAGGCCTCGACCGTCCCCTTGCCGCGCGGCACGTCCGGATTCTGGTCGTGCAGGTTCTCATGCACGAAGGAACGCGCCTTGTACGGACAGGCCATCATGCAGTAGCGGCAGCCGATGCAGCGGTGCTTGTCCACCAGCACGATGCCGTCGGCGCGCTTGAACGAGGCTGCGGTCGGACACACGTCCACGCAGGGCGGATGCTCGCAGTGCTGGCACATCATCGGCAGCGACAGCTCGCGTCCGCTGTTTGCGCCTTTGAGGTTGATCTTGCGGATCCACTGCGAATCGGTTGCCGCCGTGCCGCCGGATAAGCCGTTCTCGCGATTGCAGGCACCCACGCAAGCGTTGCAACCTTCGCTGCACTGCGCGGTGTCGATCAGCATGCCCCAGCGCACCTTGGCGTCAGCGCCTTCCGCTTTGCCATGCGCCACCTCGAACAGCAGCATGCCCGGCGCGATGGCGATGGCCGTCGCGCCCAGCGAGGTCTTCAGGAAGCTCCTGCGCTGAAAGTCGAAGTCGCTCATTTGGTGTTCCTTTGCAGCCATGCGCTCTTGCGCGTGCCGGAATGGCACTCGAAGCAGTCGATCTTTACCGCCTCATAACGGTGGCAACCGACGCAGAAGCTGTCATCGCGCGCGATCACGCTGTTGTCTTTGACGCTGGCATGGCACTCGATGCAGTTCTTCAGGCTGAGCTGCTCCTCGCGCACGCCCTTGCGCATGGTCTCGTCGCGCTGGTGCCGGAGCAGGTTCATATGGTTCTCGCGCATCCATTGCGTGCCCTTCACGCACTGCCCACCCTTGCCAATGTCCAGCTTGGGCGATGGCATTCCTGCGGCCAGGACCGCAGGAATGCACAGGCAAAGCAACAGGGATACGAGCAGTCTCATTACTCACCAAGACCCATTTGAATATACCCGGTCGGACACACGTCGGCGCAGATGTGGCAGCCGATGCACTTGTCGTAGTTGGTGGTGACATAACGCCCGAGCGTCGCCTCTGTCTTCTTGACGCGGGAAACGGCGGTCTGCGGGCAATACACCACGCAGTTGTCGCATTCGAAGCACATGCCGCAACTCATGCAGCGCTTGGCTTCGGCCTGTGCCTCCGCTTCGGTGAGTACGCCGAGGCGCTCGTCGAAGTTGCCCAGTGCCGTCTGTTCATCCAGCGTGATGACATGGCGCAGCTTGCGCGAGGTATAACCGAAATGGCCGAGGAATAGCTTGTCGTGCGGGATGACGTAGCGGTCGGAACGGTTGTCGAAGTTGTGCATTGCGGCATTGGAGTTGCAAGTGCCGCGCATCGGTTCGTGCGCCTCGCCAAGCTTGATGCCCTTTTCGGTCAGCTTGCGCATGATGTCGAACTGGTGCACGTCGATCTTCGGGCGTTTCTCCAGATCCTTGCCCAGCAGGAAGTTGTGGATGCCATCGGCGGCGATGGAACCGTGACCGACTGCGGTGGTCAGCAGGTGCGGGCGGATCACGTCACCGCCGGCGAACACGCCGGGCTTGCCGTTCACCACATAGTTGCGGTCGGTCGAGACTGCGCCCTTGCCATTGTTGAATTCTTCCAGCCCGGTGAAGTCCACCGCCTGACCGATCGCGGAAACGATCAGGTCGGCTTCGATGTCCTGTTCGCTGCCTTCGACATTTTTGACCTCCAGCTTGCCGCCGGCAATCTTGGCTTCGCACTGCATCACGCGCAACGCGGTGGCGCGACCGTTCGCATCGCGCACGATGCCGATTGGCACCAGACCGCCCTTGATGTGGATGCCTTCGGCCAGCGCCTGTTCGATCTCATGCTTGTTGGCCTGCATCTTGTCGACCGGGAACAGCGAGGTCAGCGTCACGATTGCGCCTTCCTTGGCGGAAATCTCGGCGACGTCGTGCGCCATGCGCCCGGCGATAGCATGTTCGGCATCGGTCGGCTTGGCGTGCGCGATATGGCCCAGACGGCGCGCGATGGTCGCCACGTCGATGGAAGTATCGCCGCCGCCGACCACCACGACGCGTTTGCCGACGTGCTGCAAACGCCCGTCGTTGAACGCCTTCAGGAACGCGGTCGCGGTGACCACGTTAGGGGCTTCCGCATCGGCGATAGGCAGCGCGCGGCCAGCCTGCGCACCCATGCCGAGAAACACCGAATCGAACTCCTTGCGGATCTGTTCCAGCGTGATGTCCTTGCCGACATGGCAGTTCATGCGCGTCTTCACGCCGAGGTCGATGATGCGCTGGATTTCAGCATCCAGCACATCGCGCGGGGTACGGAAGCCGGGGATGCCGTAGCGCATCATGCCGCCGAGGAATTCATGCTCATCGAAAATCGTCACGTCGTGGCCCTTCAGCACCAGCTGATAGGCGCAGGACAGGCCGGCCGGGCCGCCGCCGAGGATCGCAACTTTCTTGCCGGAAGGCTCGACTGCCGGCTTGTTGAATTTCAGGTTGTTCTTGATCGCGTAGTCGCCGAGAAAATGCTCGACCGAGTTGATGCCGACATGGTCTTCGACTTCGTTACGGTTGCAGCCGGTCTCGCACGGAGCCGGACAGACGCGCCCCATCACCGACGGGAACGGGTTGGCTTCGGTCAGGCGGCGCCAGGCATATTCCTGCCACGGCATCACCGGCTTGCCGTCGGCGCCGTTCGGCACTTTTTCGGTGCCGCGCACGATGCCCAGATAGCCGCGAATGTCCTCGCCGGCCGGACAGCTGCCCTGGCAGGGCGGCGTGGACTGGATATAGGTCGGGCACTTGTAGGAATAGCTGGCTTGGAAGATCTTCTGGTTCAGGCGAGGCGCCTTGTGGTCGCCATCCTTGTAACGGCGGAACGTGAGCTTCTGCGTGGTTTCGGTTGTTGTGGACATGTTGTCTCCTGCTTCTATGTAAGTTATTGCTTGTCGCCCAGGATGATCGCGTTGCTGACCAGCTGGTGCACTCCGCCCACCATCCTGCGGTCGAATCCGTAGATGGGCATGATCTTGGTGAATTGCGCCTTGCAGATCGCGCAGATGGTCGCCATGAAGTTGACGCCATGTTCGTCCGCTACCTGTTGCAGCACTTCCATGCGCGGCAGCGCGCCCTTGACGCGGACATCCATCAGGTCGTCGGTCAGCAGGCCGCCGCCGCCGCCGCAGCAGAAGGTGCGTTCGCGCGTGGTCTCCGGCGACATCTCGACGAAATTGTTGGCGACCGCCTTGATGATGTTGCGCGGTATCTCGAACTGGCCGCCGGCGAAATCGCCCATGCGTGAGCCGCGCGCCACGTTGCAGGAATCGTGGAAGGTGATGATGTGCTTGTCGTTTTTCGATTTGTCGAACGTCAGCGCATTGCGCTCGATCATGTCCCAGGTGAATTCGCAGATATGCGCCGGCTGCTTGTAGCGATGGTCGAGCTGTTTTTGCAGCATCTGCGCGAAACGGTCAGTCTCGTCCGCGCCATCGCCGACGCCGCTCAGCGTGTTCCAGAAACTGTAGGCGACGCGCCAGGCATGGCCGCATTCGCCGACCACGATGCGCTTCACGCCGAGCTCCAGCGCGGCCTCGCGGATGCGCAGCGCGATCTTGCGCAGCTGCTCGTAGTTGCCGATGAACATGCCGAAGTTGCCCGCCTCGGACGCCATGGAGGACAGCGTCCAGCTCGTACCGGTCGCATGGAACACCTTGGCGTAGCCGATCAGGCTGTCGATGTGCGGCTCGGCGAAGAAGTCGGCGGATGGCGTGATCAACAGCACTTCCGCGCCCTTCACGTCGATCGGGAAGCGCACGTCGATGCCGGTGTCTTCCTTGACGTCTTCTTCCAGACCTTCCAGCGTGTCGATCAGCGCCGGGCCGGGCAGTCCGAGGTTGTTGCCGATCTTGTGTACCTTGCCGATGATCTCGTTGGAATACTTCTGGCCGTAGCCGATGGAATCGAGTATCTCGCGCGCCGCCATCGTCACTTCGGCGGTGTCGATGCCGTAGGGGCAGAACACCGAGCAGCGGCGGCATTCGGAACATTGGTAATAATAGTTGTGCCACTCGTCCAGCACTTCGCGCGTCAGGTCGCGCGCGCCGACCAGTTTGGGGAACAGTTTGCCGGGCAAGGTGAAATAGCGCCGGTACACGCTGCGCATCAGATCCTGGCGCGCCACCGGCATGTTCTTCGGGTCTTGCGTGCCGATGAAGTAATGGCATTTGTCCGAGCAGGCGCCGCAATGCACGCAGGCGTCCATATAGACTTTGAGCGAACGGTACTTGGACAGCAACTCGCCCATCTTGGCGATGGCGCGGTCGTGCCAGTCCTCCACCAGTTGGCCGGGGAAGCCGATGGCTTCGTTGATCTTGTCGCTGGCGACGTACGGCCCCTTGCCTTCCATCGCGCCCGGCTTCAGCGCGGGGATGATGGGAAAGACGCGGTAGGCCGGTGCCGTGATGTCAGCCATCTCAGCTCTCCGATTCCAGTTGTTTCGCCCAGCCGGCGATGTGGCGCTTCTCGCGCGGGTCGTCCGTCTGGTTGCGTGTGGGTGAAAAAAAGACTCCTGGCGCATGCAGCAGTTTGCTGATGGGGAAGATGGCCAGGAGGAGGGGAACCAGTAGCAGATGCAGATACAGCAATGCGTCTGCGGGCAGGGGCTGGATGCTGAAATGCATCAGCCCGAGAAAGAAATTCTTGACGGCGATCACGTCGGTATGCGCGGCGAACTTCATCAGCAGCCCGGAGGCGGCGATGGCGATCAGCAGCACCAGCATCAGGTGGTCGGACGGTGTGGAGATGTAGCGGATGCGCTCGACCAGCAGGCGGCGCGCCCATAGTCCGCACAGTCCCAGCAGCATGGTGATGCCGGCGTAGATGCCGAACGGCTGAATGAATGCGACCCAGCTCCACACCGGCTCGGTGAAGTAGCGCAAGTGGCGCAGAAGGACCAATGCCAGGCTGGCATGAAACAGCCAGCCCAAGGCCCAGGTCCACAGGTTGGCCTTGAACAGGCTTTCGAACAGCACCACTTCACGCGCCATGCGCAACACCACCCCACCCTTGGTGGTCGGGGCCGGAGTGGTGGGTATCTTCAGCGGCGCAGGAGTGCGCGCATAGGTGTTGATGCGATAGAGCAGCCCCACGGCGAATGCCAGTGTCGCAAGGTAGAACAGGATCGCGAACAGGATGCTCATCATCAGGATTCAGGTGTTGGGATTCGGGATTCGGGATTCAGGTACCAGGATCCGCGATTCAGGAACAGCACTTGCTGAATCCTGAATCCCGCATCCTGAATCCTGCCTTTATACGCAACCGGTAGGCTTGGGCAGACCGGCGATCTTGCACGCCTGCTTGCCGGGGCCATAAGGGAACAGGCCGTACAGGTATTCGCTGTTGCCCTTTTCCGCGCCCAGCTTCTTGCCGATAGCCTTGGTCAGCACGCGCACTGCCGGGGCGATCTGGTATTCCTCGAAATATTCGCGCAGGAAATTGACCACTTCCCAGTGCTGATCGCTCATGTCGATGCTTTCAGTCTTGGCGATGTAATTCGCCACGTCGGTGTTCCAGTCCGCAAGATTGGTCAGATAACCCTCTTCGTCCGTTTCGTAACTTTTGCCCTCGACTTCGATATTGGCCATGCTAGTTCTCCTTTTAAAGTGTTACAGCCAGGATTGGCAGGTATTGTTGCTGATGGTGAGTTCGACAAAGCCGCCGTGATCCACGGCGGTCGCACCGGCGACAAGGCGGTCGCTCATGCCGCGCGCGTCCAGGTCGGGTTGCAGTACGTAGACCTTGAAACGGCCCATCGCCTCGCGCAACTTGCCTTCGAATGCATTGCCCGTGGTCGCCGCGTAGACCGCGTCTTCAATCAGTAGCAGGTCGCCACCGGCGGCGACGCGCAGGCAGTTCTCCAGCGCGCTATTGGTCAGGGGTGATTTGTTGATGATGTGTAACATGGCTACCCCCTTAAAAACTCAACACGACGTCTTGCTGATCCATCAGCGCGCCCATCTCGGCGCGGCTCAGCACAGTCACGTCCACCAGCATGTCGTCTTCGCTCAGGCCGCGCGCCTCCATGGCTTCCTTTTCGACATACAACTTCTCGACGTCGTAATCTTCCAGCGCGCGATAGGCGGGCGAGAAGTTCTTGGTCTCGATGCCCTTGGTCTGCTGCCCCTTCTTCAACTGGTACACGCCGTCGTCGAGGAAGACCAGCGAGACATCCTGATCGAACGCGGCGGTGATCAGCACCACCTCCAGCGACTCCAGCGCGTAGATCGTGCCGTGGGGCGCCTTGCGGTTGACGAACATGAATTTCTTTACAGTTCCTTCGCTCATCCCGTTCTCCTCAATCGCCAAAGGTGACCAGACGGTCGCACTTGATGCCGGCTTCCACCACCTGCCCCAGGCCGGAGATGCGGAAACCCTGCGCCAGATTCTCTTCCCTGATGCCGCGACGCAGCGCGGCCGCGACGCAGACCACCAGGTCCACCTTGTGTTCTTCGGCCAGCTTGGTCCAGCGGTTCACGATGTGGCGGTCGTCCTGCGGCGGCTCGGTCAGCCTCGACGAGTTGTGCACTCCGTCGTGGTAGAAGAACACGCGCCATACCTCGTGTCCCTTGGCGATGGCCGCCTTGGCGAACAGGTAGGCCGAGTCGCTGGCCTGGTGCTGGTAGGGCCCTTCGTTGACTACGATCCCAAATTTCATATGGACACCTCTAAAAATCCAGTTGTGGGTCGGGCTTCAGCCCGACCCGCGCTTAGAAACGGATATGCGTAGACGCGTTCAGGTTGGTACGCGAACCGCGCCAGTCATCGATCAGATACTTGGTGAACGGCAGCCCGGTCTTCTCGAAGAAACGCGGCCAGCCGATACGGTCGATCCAGTCGGCCATGCGTTCCCAGGGACGCGCATCTTCCTTGTAGACATGCAGGATGTTCTTCACCACTTCGGCGACTTCGGGCCAGCGCGGTGCATTGTTCGGCAGGCCGGACGCTACCATCTTCATGAAAGTGGGTTTGCCGCGCGCGTTGGAATTCTTGCCGCCTACCCAGATCGCCAGCTTGGAATTTTCCGGATCGTTGATCTGCATCGGTGGGCAAGGCGGGTAGCAGGCGCCGCAGCACATGCACTTGGCTTCGTCGATCTCCAGCGACGGCTTGCCGTTCACCATCGCGGGACGGATCGCCGCGACCGGGCAACGCGCCACTACCGTCGGGCGTTCGCACACGTTGGCGACCAGGTCGTGGTTGATGACCGGCGGTTTGGTGTGTTGCACGATGATGGCAAGGTCGGCCTGACCGCCGCAGTTGATCTCGCAGCAGGAGGTCGTCAGGTGCACGCGGTTCGGCATCTCTTCGCGCCGGAATTCGTCGTACAGCTCGTCCATCAGCGCTTTCACGACGCCGGAAGCATCGGTGCCGGGGATGTCGCAGTGCAGCCAGCCCTGGGTGTGGGAGATCATCGAGATCGAGTTCCCGGTGCCGCCGACGGGGAAACCGTTCTTCTCCAGTTCGGCGATCAGCGGCGCGACCTTCTTTTCGTCAGACACCATGTATTCGATGTTGGAGCGGATGGTGAAGCGCACCCGGCTGTCGGCGAATTTGTCGGCGATGTCGCACAGCTTGCGGATGGTGTGCACGTCCATCTGGCGCTGCGTGCCGGCACGCACCGACCATATTTCATCGCCGCTGTGCGAGACGTGATGCAATACGCCGGGACGCGGACGATCGTGATATTTCCAGTCGCCATAATTCTTCGCCAGCAACGGATGCAGATATTTCTTGTTGTCCGGAACGCCGGTTTCTTTTGGTTTGCGTTTTGCAGCGGGTGCTGCGGCTTGAACGGCTTGATTCATGTTCGGTCTCCTCAGGCGGCTTGCTTTTTGGCGTTGATCTTGGCAACTTCGTCGTCCCAGCCGTCGGTGCGGACGTAGGGGTTCATGCGTGGCGAGTTGATCATCGCCGGATCGACATCGATCTCCATCGCTTCAAGGAAGTTAGCCAGGCCGATGCGTTCGATCATCTCGCCGGTGCGCTCGTGTTCCAGTGCGTTCTCGGCGAAGAATTCGATGGTGCGCTGGCCGAAATCGACCAGATTTTCCATGCCCTCATCGGTATCCAGCTTGATGAACGGGATGACAACCGTGCCCATCAGTCCGCCGATCTTCAGGTGGCTTTTGCCGCCCACCAGGATGGTCGCGCCCTTGTCTTTGCCGGGCGCCAGCGCGCCGGTCATCACATTGATGCAATGCATGCAGCGCACGCAATCCTGGTTGTCGATCTCGATGGCGTGCGTGTCGCTGACCGCCACGCTGGAGGTGTGCTCGCCGCTCTTGATCTTCTTGATCTCCTTGACCTGGAAGGTCTTGGTCGGGCAGCGCGCCACGATGTCGTTCACCAGTTCGTCCATGCCGTGCTTGGCGAACCATTTCTTCGCCAGTGCTTCGTCGGTGCGGATGTTGTCGCGCCAGGTGCCGATCACGGCCATGTCTGAACGCTGGATCGCATTCATGCAGTCGTTCGGGCAGCCGGAGAACTTGAACTTGAACTTGTACGGCAACGAAGGGCGGTGGATATCGTCGAGGAACGTATTGATCACCGCGCGGTGCGCCTTGGCTTCGTCATAGCAGGACTGCTCGCAGCGCGCGGCGCCCACGCAGGACATCGAGGTGCGCACCGCCGGACCGGCGCCGCCCATGTCGAAACCCATTTCATTGATTTCTTCCCAGGCCGTTTGCACGTTCTCGGTGGTGCAGCCCTGCATCATGATGTCGCCGGACTGGCCATGCAGTGCGATCAGGCCGGAGCCATGCTTTTCCCAGATGTCGCAGAATTTGCGCAGCGTGTCGGTATCGTAGTGCATGCCGGGCGGGGGCATGATGCGCAGGGTATGGAACTCGGCAGCATCCTTGAATTTCGGCTGGCCATTTTCATCCTTGAGCTCGGTGAAGCGCGGGATCACGCCGCCGCCATAACCGAACACGCCGACCGTGCCGCCCTTCCAGTAGCCCTTGCGGGTCTCGTATGAAGTCTCCAGCTGTCCCAGCAGGTCAACTACATAGTCCTTATCCTTCGCCAGCGCTTTCAGGCCGGTGACGAAACTGGGCCATGGGCCGGACTCGAGCTGGTCGAGGTTCGGGGTATCATGCATTTTCTTGGCCATCATTCTTCCTTTCTGTCGCGTTGCCCAAGCCTGACTGCGGGCAAACGTTCAATAACCCGGCAGAGGCGGGACTCGTTGTCTGGTGTCGCTTGGGTCTGATGTTGGCGCGCCCAATTTTTCGATGGGGCGATACTACGGGGCAAATCCCGGGCAAACCATCACCCGTAGCGGGTAGTTTTGATAACCCTAACGGGTGGGGCAAAACCGACCACAAGTAGTATTCCAAAGCACTGCCCGTTGGCGATAGACTCGCGCCATTCAGATAACTGCCCGGGAGCGAACGGAAATGGCGCAGATCAGCGAGTTGGCAAGAATCAAGGTTCCGCTGGGCAGCCAGGAGATCGCGCTGCAGCAGATCGACCATGCCGAGGGCGGTATGAGCTTGCTGCGCATCCGCATCCGCGAAGGCAAGCGCTTCACCGTGTTCGATATCGACCCCGGCACGGCGCGCCAGTGGGCGGCCGTGATGCAGCAATGGGCCGATATGCAAGAGACACCGTCCAATGGTTGAGGCGGATGCCCGCATGATCGACCTCGTGTTTGATCTCGGCGGCGAGGCGCTTTCCGCTGGCTATCCCTTCGCGCTGTGGGCGGAACTGGTGCGTCATGTGCCGCAGCTCGCCGATGACACTGCCGCCGGCGTATTACCGCTGCGCACCGCAGAAAGCGGCGATGCGATGCTGCTGCCCAAGCGTGCCAAGCTGGTATTGCGTCTGCCGCAGGCGCTTGCCGGACATGCGGTAGCGTTGTCCGGGCGGCAGCTCGATGTCGGCGACGGCGTGCTCAGGTTGGGCACGGGCAAGCTGCGCGAGATACAGCCGCATGTCACGCTGCAAGCGCAGCTGGTGGCCGGCGCGGACGACGAGATCGAATTCATGAAAGTCGTAGCTGCGGAGCTGGCCGCGATGGGCATCGAGGGCAATCTGATCTGTGGCATGCGCCGCAGCCTGAGCGACGGGCAGAGAACGATCCACGGCTATGGGCTGGTGATACATGACCTCAGGCCGGAAGAATCGTTGCGGTTGCAATGCACGGGTTTGGGTGCCGACCGGCATCTCGGTTGCGGCATTTTCATACCCTACAAAGTTATCTCCGGTCTGGACTGGTGACGGCGTAGGGATTTTTTCATTGAACGGAGGGAGAGATATGGGATACACAGTGGCAGGCAACGAACTCGAAACCGATGCGGAAGGCTATCTGCTGGAACCGGATTACAGCGATGAGGCAGTGAATGTCATCGCCGCTGCCGAGGGGATCGAGCTGACTCCCAAGCACTGGGAAGTCGTCAATTACATGCGCGGGGAGTATCGCGAACACGGACACACGCCCAATTTCCGCAACATGCTGAAGGGTGTCAACGAATTCTGGCCGGAAGCGGACAGCAAGGCTCTGTACGATCTGTTCCCGATCGGCCCGGCCAAGCAGGCTGCGAAGGTCGCCGGTTTGCCTCAACCGCTGGGTAAGGGCGGCTATTAATGACACTGCTGGCCATCGACTTGGCTGGTTACAGGGAGATTTGAAATGATGGACATGGTCAACGTAGTGCTCGACATGAAGGGGCTATCCTGCCCAAGGCCGCTTATCGGCGCGAAGCGCATGGTGGACGAGCTGTCGCCGGGACAGGTATTGCTGCTGGTGTCGGATTGCCCAGGCACGCCGGATGATCTGTTTGCCTGGGCGAAGCAGACCGGCAACCAGATATTGAAGGCTGAAAAGCTGCCTGACGGCGGAACCGGGTATCACATCCAGAAGGGGCAAGGCCATGCGCACCACGCCAACGTCACGCTGGATATTCGCGGTGCGGTCTGCCCCGGTCCCATCGTCGAGGCGAAGAAGCTGCTGAATGGCATGCAGCCGGGCGAAGTATTGCGACTGGTCAGCGATTGTCCCGGTGTGCAGTCCGACATCGGCGGCTGGGCTTCCGCCACGGGCATGACGCTGCTGGAGACCGTCGAGGCGGACGCCGGCGTGCATGAGTTCTATATCCGCAAGGGCTGAACCGTTGCGCATCAAAAGCAACTGGTTCAAGGCCGGACGCGAGCACACCCCGGAGGAGCTGGCCGGGGCGCTGTCGTTCGTCATCTATCGTATCGCCGACAACGCGCTGAAGAAGACGCGCAAGGCCGATTTCGAGATCGTGGTTGGCCCGCAGTATTTCGCCTTCCTCACCGAATTCCTGCTGTTCCTGATCCAGGTCGCGGATCGTATTGCCTATCGCCGCTTGCCGGAACAGGGGCGTTATGCCTTCACTTCGACGCTGGCGAACCGCGTGGCGGCGACGCACGCCGAGAACGAGAGCCGCCTGCTGGGCGGTGACATGGTCGAATGCAAACGGCGCTTCATCGACCTGGTCAATCGGCGCGCCGGGGAATATGCCGAATTCGGCTATGGCGAAAACGGCCCTGACTTCGCCTTCACTCGCTACCTCGCCTGGTGCATGGGCGGGGTGATGGACGAGAAGGACAGCGGTTGGATCATCGACCGGATAATGAGCATCGAAGCGCCAGAAGCGGTGGAGATGGTGGAAAAGACCTTCCGCAACCTGCTCGAAAGCGAGCCGCGCCAACCGCGCCGCCGCGCTTCGGTCAGCGGCGATTGATATGGCGAATCCGTTCGGTCCGGACGGCGACGCAGCCTACTTGCACTGGCGTGAAGCAAAGCTCGCCGCCGCGCCGCGCTCGGCGGACGAACTAATCGTCGAGGTGCGCGACCCGAGCGCCTTGAGCGCGGCGGAACATGAGGCGCTGATGCAGCGCATCCGCCGCTGCAACATGGCGATCTATGCCGGTCCGGCGCATGCGGAAGATACCGGCATCCCGCGCCTGCTGGGCGGGCGGTTCGGGCTGGAACGCCTCGATGCCAACTGGTTGGCGGACGAGGACGGCATCTCCGAGATCCGCGTGTCGACCGGTGGCACACACAAGCATTACATCCCCTATACCGACCGTGCGATCAAGTGGCACACCGACGGCTACTACAACCCGCCGGAACGCACCATCCGCGCGATGGTGCTGCATTGCGTGCGCAGCGCGGCACACGGCGGCGAAAACCGCCTGATGGACCACGAAATGGCTTGGTTGCTGTTGCGCGACGCGAACCCGGAACATGTGCGCGCCCTGATGCAGCCGGATGCGATGGTCATTCCGGAGCGCGTGGACGAGACCGATGGCGTGCGGCCGGCACAAGGCGGCCCGGTGTTCTCGCTCGACGGCAGCGGCAAGCTGCACATGCGCTACACCGCGCGCACCCGCAGCATCGAATGGAAACCGGATGCCGCGACGCAGGCAGCGGTCGCCGCGCTGGAATATCTGCTGGCGTCCGATCTGCCGCACATCTTCCATGCCCGGCTCGAACCCGGCATGGGGCTGTTATGCAACAACGTGCTGCATGACCGTGCAGCATTCAGCGACGAGCCGGCCAGTCCGCGCCTGCTGTACCGCGCGCGCTACCTGGAGCGGATCGCAGGAATGGCCTGATGAACTAACCCATGCGGGCGATTTATCTTGTCGGGCGCGGCAGCTGATAATGAAGCTGTCGGGGAAGCGCAATCAATTGCGTTCCCCCAAAGCAATGCGGTGCCCCGCGAGATCAAGGAGACTTTCATGGAACAAACTGGCGACACATTGCCAACGCAGGATGCCGAAGGCTATCTGGTCGAGCCGGGCGAATGGAACGAATCGGTCGCGCTGGAGCTGGCAAAACGCATGGGGCTCAGTCTGGAAGAAGATCACTGGGATGTCATCCGCTTCATGCGCGCCTATTACGATGACCGCCAGATCGCCGTCGACGCGCGCCATGTCATCAAGCACCTCGCGCAACGCTACGGCAGCGAGGCGCGCAACCGGCTGTTCGAGCTATTTCCCTACGGCTATGTCGCACAGGCCTGCAAGATCGCCGGCATGAAACGCCCGAGAGGCTGGAGCACCGGCTGAGCTTTCCCAGGTCATAAAAAAGCCCGCTTGGAAATGAGCGGGCTTTTTGTTGTGCCGTCGTGATGCCTGGAACTACATGTTCTTAAACGAACAGGCAGATGTCGGTCTCTCCCGCGAAGCCGAAGAACATCGATGCGCCGCCGTATTCGACGTTGTCGATGAATTCGCTCTTGTCGAACTCGAACAGATCGACGGTCATCTGGCAGGCGATGAATTTCACATCCGCTTCCAGGCACAGGTCGCGCAGCTCTTCCAGCGAGGCAACGCCGTGCTTCTTGAGCTTCTGTTTCATCATCGCGGTGGCCATCGTTTCCATGCCGGGCAGCATCTGCACCATCACCGGCATCGGCACCGGCATCGGCATCGCCGGGTTGGCGAGCGGGCTGATCTTCACGTCGGACAGATCCTTGCGCAGCAGTTGCAGGCCGTAGAAGGTGAAGAATATCTGCACGTCGTAGCCGAGCGCGGCGGCGGTGGAGGCCAGGATGAACGGCGGATACGCCATATCCAGCGTGCCCTTGGTGGCGATGATCGCCATTTTTTTGGTTGTCATGCTTTTGCCCCTATGCGAGTGGGTTGGGAAGTTTTATTTCTTCTTCATGAAGAAGATGTACTTGCCGCCTTCTTCTGTGGAGGAAACCAGGGTATTGCCGGTCTGGTCGGCGAACGCCTGCATATCCTTCACTGCGCCGCAGTCGGTGGCGATCACGCGCAGCACTTGCCCGGAAGCCATGTCGGTGAGCGCTTTCTTGGTCTTCACGATAGGCAAAGGACAAGACATGCCGCTGGCGTCAAACTCTTTATCAAAATTCATTTTTTCATCTCCTGCGAGTTAATAAATTGCCGCTAAAAATAATTGTATCAATGGTTGCGATGCGCCGCGCATTATAGGAATAGCCGCCTTGTCAGCGTCCATACCCACGACGGGTGAAAAAGATAGCCCGTTGGGGTTATCTTTCAGCAAATGCTTATGAAGGCACCACCAGCGTCGGCACCTCATTGGCGCCGATGATCTTCTGCATGATGCTGGTCTTGCCGTGCATGAAGGGGAGCAGGTGGTAGCGTTGCCGCCCGATGATGACCAGGTCGGCAGATATCTCCCTGGCAACGGCATTGGTTTGCGCTGCCGGATCGCCATCGCAGACTCGCCCTTGCACGCGTTTGGCCAAGGCCGAGGCGAGCGCGACATACAGGGTGTTGAGGCTCTCGGCTCGGCTCCGCGCATCTTGCCGCTCGGCGATGCCGACGATGGTCAGCGGCAGGTCGCATGCGGCGGCGATGCCGCCGGCCAGCTTGGCGATCTCCTGTGCGAGCGGCGTATCGCCGACCGAAGCCAGTATCTCGTGCTGCCAGAACTCCGCGTTACGCGGCACGGTCAACACGCAACAGTGGGCATCGCGGATCACCTTGCTGACCATTTCGCCGACCAGCAGCTGGGCGAGAAAACCTTGCTTGCCGCGACGACGGATGACGATCAGGTCGGTACGCGTTGACTTGGCTTCTTCCACGATCTCGCGATGCGCCTCCGTGCCGTGCCGCACTAGCACCTCAAGCTCCACCCCGGCCGCTTTGGCGCGCTCGCGCAACAAGACGATCTCCTCAGCCGCCAGCTGGTCTTCGCGCAAGGATAGTTGCGGCGCCGCTGCCTCGTATTCGGGGTTGCTGGCTATCGGTACGACGGCGCGCAACGGTACTGCGCAATGTTTTGCCATCGCGAACGCGATGCGCTCGGCACCGACATCGAACTCGGTGAGTTCGGTCGCCAGCAGGATGCGTTCAAAAGGATAGGTACTCATCTCATCAATGTCCCGAATGCAGCATACCCGAAGCCGCTGCCAGCTGCACCAGCAGAGCGATCACGCAGATCGCCACGAACATCCGGTCGCCGCGCCGTGCATAGATCGGCATCACCGCCAGCAGGCAGACCAACGAGCAACCGGACAGCCATGCGATACCGAACAGTCCGGCATAATCGCCTTCGCCCAATCTGCCCAGCCAGGCCCATCCGGTCGGGCTGTCCGTCTGTTTGAGATACTCGCCCACTGGCAGATTCCATACATTGGGCAGCTGCTCCACCGGCACATGCGCGGGCAGCCAGCCGAACACATAGGCAAGGAAACTGGCCGCCAGTATCGCCAGGCCGGAACGCGCGCCCCAGTTCAGCAAGGTGGCGTAACGTTGTTGTTCGACGGAAATATGCGAGTTGTCGTTGGTGTTCATAGCCAGATCCCCAGTCCTTTGAGCAGCGCGCGCAACCCGGCGAACAGCAGTAGCGAGATGACCAGCCTGCGCACCACGGAGGCCTTCAATACATGCAGCAGGCGCGCGCCGATCATCGCACCCAGCATCATGCCGATCACCGACGGCACAGCGATCATCGCCAGCACCGCGCCCTTGTTGAGATAGATCCATGCCGCCGAGGAATCCACCAATGTCAGGATGAAACTCGATGTCCCGGCGGAGACCTTGAGCGGCGCGCCCATCAGCAGGTTCAGCACCGGCACATTGGCCCAGCCCGCGCCCATGCCGAACAATCCGGCGAGAAAACCGATGCCGATGAACAGCAGCAGACCCTGCGCGGTGCGGTGGACTTGCCAGGAGATATTCTGCCCGCGCGACGCGTCATGGAAGATGCCGTGCATGGCCAAAGCGCTGGATAATTTATCCGGCGCAGGCACTTCGGGAAATTCGGATTTCTTGGCGGTCGCCATCAATACCACGATACCGAGGATGGTGACACCCAGCGCGATCTGCACCAGATTGGCCGGAATGGCGAGGCCGATCATCGCGCCGGCGATGGAGCTGGCGGAGGCCAGCACTGCCAGCGGCAACGCCAGACGCAAGTTGGCCAGCCCGCCGCGCAACAGCGAGGGGCCGGCCGCCAGCGCGCTCGCCAGGGCGACCAGCAAGCCGGCGCCGCGCACGAAATCGAGATGGAACGGGAAGAAGCCGCCGACGATGGGCACGAACAGCACCCCCCCGCCCACGCCGGAAGGGACGGCGACGATGCCCAGAAAGAAGCAGGTGACGAACAGCGCCAATGCCCAGCCCCACCACGGCATACCATCACCTGCGGGCAAGGCTTCGGCGGCATATGCGCCTGCCGTGAACAGCGTCAATCCAAGCAACAGCAGCAATGCGTTGGCATTGAGCAAGCTGCCGGCATTGCGCAGTCTGGAAACAGCTTCATTCAACATCAGAATATTCCTCGGTCATCGGAATTCAACCTATGGTCTGGTAGTAAAGGTTTTGCGGGTGGTTGGCCTGCGCGAAGAACAACCAGCGTTCGGCCAGCAGGCCGATGTACTGGAGTATGAACGCGACACCAAGCAACGCCGGCGTGAACATGCCGAGCGCCAGCAAGGCCAGCGGTGCCGCGAAAGCCAGCAGCAGGAAAGCCGGTTTGATCGCGCGCAAGTATGTGGCGCTCTTGCTGTGGAAAAATTCGCGCGTATTGAACGAGCCACCCATCGAACCCATCGAGCGCTGCACGATGTATGGATGCTTGATGCCGATGGCGGTCTGCATCGTGGATTTCGGTTTCAGGCGCGCGTTGCGCGCCAGCGATGCAGCGCGTCCGGCGAACGCCAGCAAGGTGATGATGATCGCCCAGCCGCCGAAGAAGTTGGCTTGCGACGGTGCCGCCAGCGCGGCGAATGCCGCCGCCAGCGTGAAGCCGGAGGCACCGCCGAGCAGGATGTAGTTGATGACGGTCAGCGGGCTGTGCCACTCGCGCAGGAAGCGCAGGCAGGCGTAGATCATCGCGGTGCAAATGAATAGCACGAAGGCCAGCAGCATGCCGGCGACACCCAGCGCGATGCTGAGATCGACTGCCGAGCCGTCGGACAAGGTCATCAGCACCGGCTTCCAGCCGAGCAGATGCGCCGCGCCATAGAACAACACTGCGCCCATGAACGCGGGCAGCGCGATGACCTCGCGCGACAGCCAGGAAGTGCGCCACTGTGCCGCCGAACGCCAGGCGCGTTCGGGGCGTCCGAGGTGGAAGAACGACGCGACCAGACCGCCCGCCAGGAACAGCAAGGCCAGCAGGCTGCCGTAACCGTAGAAATCATCCGGCAGCATCGGTAGCAAACCGAACAGCGCATACGATTGATGCGTGAACAGCGCGAGGAACAACCCTTGCCCGGCGCCGATCAGGGTAGTCAGAAAAATGACTGAAAAAGCTGGTTTCATAATATGCCGTTTTTAACAGGTTGCTTCATCACCAGGCAGAGACATCGTCCATCGACGGCGCGCCTTTGCCCGGCTTGGGCAGCTGGCCGTCCACCTTGAGCGGATTGTCGGCGCGCTCCAGTTCGTCCTGATGGATCTGGAGCCGGGTCTTGCGGCGCGGCAGGTAATGGTTGGCGGGATGCGTGCCCCACTCTGGCATCAACGCATAGCCGCCGTCCTCGCGGATCGCCTGCGACACCGCTGATGCCGGGTCGTGGATGTCGCCAAACAGGCGTGCGCTGGTCGGACAGGCTTTTACGCAGGAAGGTTTGCGGTCGATCTCCGCCAGCGACATGTCGTAGATGCGATCCACGCACAGCGTGCATTTCTTCATCACCTTCTGCTTCTCATCGAATTCGCGCGCGCCGTACGGGCAGGCCCAGCTGCAATACTTGCAGCCGATGCACTTGTCGTAGTCCACCAGCACGATGCCGTCTTCCTTGCGCTTATAGGATGCGCCGGTCGGACATACCGGCACGCAGGGCGGGTCTTCGCAATGCAAACAGGATTTCGGGAAATGCAGCGTCTCGCTGTGCGGATACTGGCCGATCTCGAAGGTCTGCACGCGGTTGAAGAAGGTGCCAGTCGGGTTGAGACCGTAGGGGTTCTCGTCGCACAGCGGGCCGGCGGAGCCGGAGGTGTTCCATTCCTTGCAGCTGGTCACGCAGGCGTGGCAGCCGACGCAGACATTCAAATCGATGACCAAGGCGAGCTGGGTCATAGCGAGCCTTTCAATTGAATAATCCCGAGTTGGGTCATTTCGCACCGCCCTTCTTCTTGCCGCCGAAATAAGCCAGCCAGCGCGGAGATTCTTTCATGCCGGGATAGGGCTTCATGGGTCTGAATTGCGGCGAGGTCTGTTCCGGCTCGCCCGCTTCGGCCTTGTAGATGCGCACGCGCACGTCGTACCAGGCCGCTTGTCCGGTGATGGGGTCGGAGTTGGAGTAGCGCTTGCCGTCCGCTTGCGCCGGCAACTCTTCCGAGATCACGTGATTGAGCAGGAAGCCCTGCTGCGATTCGTTCGCATCCGGCGCCAGGTTCCACGCGCCGGCAGCTTTGCCGATCGCATTCCAGGTCCACACCGTGCCCGGCTCGACCGCTTCGCTGTAGCGCGCCATGCAGCGCACCTTGCCCCATTGCGATTCGCACCAGATCCAGTCGCCGTCGGCGATGCCCGCATCCCGTGCGGTGCGCGAGTTGACATGCAGATAGTTGTGCGCGTGGATCTGGCGCAGCCAGGCGTTCTGCGAATCCCACGAGTGGTACATCGCCATCGGGCGCTGGGTCAGCGCGGTGAGTGGATATTTGAGTTTGTCGCTGGTCTGCACTTCCAGCGGCTCGTAGTAGAACGGCAGCGGATCGAAGAAGGTCTCGATGCGTTTAGCCAGATGCGCGGGCGGCTGGCGCGTGATGCTCCTGCCCTGAGCGGCAAGGCGAAACTTCTGCAACACTTCTGAATACAGGTGGATCAGGATCGGTTCGGCATAACGCGTGATGCCGCTGTGCCGCGACCATTCGAGGTAGCCCTTGTTCCAGTTGCGCATGTATTGGTAGGAGCGCGGCAATTTATGGTGATGCACGCAATCATTTTTGGCGTACATCTCCCACTGGTTCGGGTTCGGCTCGCCCTTGATGGATTTCTCGCCGCCCTTGCCGCGCCAGCCGGACAGAAAACCGATGCCGGAACCCGGCGCAGTCTCCCAGTTGACGATGAAGTCGGGATAGTCGCGGTACTTGCGCTTGCCGTCCTTGTCGGCGAAGGCGGGCAGCTTGAGGCGCGTGCCGAGTTCGATCAGCACTTCCTGGAACGGCTTGCATTCGCCGGTCGGCGGCAGCACCGGGATGCGCACCGAATCCACCGGGCCGTCGAATTCCGAGATCGGACGATCGAGCATCGACATCACGTCATGGCGTTCCAGATAGGTCGTGTCCGGCAGTATCAGGTCGGCGAACGCGGTAGTCTCGGAATGGAACGCATCGCACACCACGATGAACGGGATCTTGTACTCGCCGTCCTCGTCCTTGTCGGTGAGCATGTTGCGCACTTCGCTGGTGTTCATGGAAGAGTTCCACGCCATGTTGGCCATGAATAGCAGCAGCGTGTCGATCTTGTAGGGGTCGCCGCGCCAGGCGTTGGTGATGACGTTGTGCATCATGCCATGCACCGACAGCGGATATTCCCAGGAGAACGCCTTGTCGATGCGCACCGGACTGCCGTCGGCATTGACGAACAGGTCGTCCGGGTCGGACGGCCAGCCCAGCGCCATGCCGTCCAGCGGCGTGTTCGGCTGCACCGCGCGCGGGTCGTTCGGCGTGCGCGCGCAGGGCGGAATGGGGCGCGGGAACGGCGTCTTGTGACGGAAGCCGCCGGGCCTATCAATCGTGCCCAGCAGCGTCATCAAAATAGACAGCGCGCGTATCGTGTGGAAGCCGTTGGAGTGCGCGGCCAGTCCGCGCATCGCGTGGAACGACACCGGATTGCCGGTGACGGTGTCGTGTTCCTTGCCCCATGAATCGGTCCAGGCGATCGGCAACTCGATCTTCTGGTCGCGCGCGGTGATACCCATCTCGTGCGCGAGGCGGCGGATGGTCGCGGCCGGGATGCCGGTGATCTGCTCCGCCCACTCGGGCGTGTAGTCCTTGACGCGGTCCTGCAGCAGCTGGAACGCGGGCTTGACCGGCGTGCCGTCGGCCAATTTGAATTCGCCCAGCAGGTACGGGTCGGCCCCTTCGGTGTGAGTGACCACCAGCTTGTCGGTGTTGCGATCCCACCACAGCTTGTTCTGCGGGTCGTAGCAACCTTCTTCCTTCGGAACCTCGGTGCGCACGAACATGCCGAATTCGTCGTGCGCGGCATCGAGGTTCACCAGTTGCCCGGAGTTGGTGTAGCGCACCAGGAAATCGCGGTCGTACAACCCGAGCGCGATGATCTCGTGGATCAGCGCCAGCATCAGCGCGCCGTCGGTGCCGGGGCGGATTGGCACCCACTCGTCGGCGATGGCGGAATAGCCGCTGCGCACCGGGTTGATCGAGATGAAACGGCCGCCCTCGCGCTTGAATTTGGAGAGGGCGATCTTCATCGGGTTGGAATGGTGGTCTTCCGCCGTGCCGATCATGATGAACAGTTTGGAGCGCTCCAGGTCGGGGCCGCCGAATTCCCAGAACGAGCCGCCGATGGTGTAGATCATGCCCGCCGCCATGTTGACCGAACAGAAGCCGCCGTGCGCCGCGTAGTTGGGCGTGCCGTACTGGCGCGCGAACAATCCGGTCAGCGCCTGCATCTGGTCGCGCCCGGTGAACAGCGCGAACTTCTTCGGATCGGTCGCGCGCAGCTTGCCCAAGCGCTCGGCGAGGATGGTGAAGGTCTCTTCCCAACTGATCGCTTCGAATTCGCCCGTCCCGCGCTCCGCCCCCGGCTTGCGGCGCAATGGCTTGGTCAGCCGCGCGGGCGAATACTGTTTCATGATGCCGCTTGATCCCTTGGCGCAGATCACGCCGTTGTTCAGCGGGTGGTCGGGGTTGCCATCGATGTAGCGCACCTCGCCGTTGCGCAGGTGCACGCGGATGCCGCAGCGGCAGGCGCACATGTAGCAAGTGGTGTTGCGGACTTCGATTTTTGCATCCGCCACCGGAGGGGCGAATGGATCATGCAGCGGGGCAGATGGCATGGGCGGCTTGCTGGTTCGTGTGGTTTTCGTGGCGTAGCGGCGTCGCCGACAGGGTCGGTTTTTCAGGGACGCAAGTATGCGCATCACGCTCTGGCGTTGCCATAGCCGTGATGAGGGGTTGACGCATAACCCGTAAGGGGGGGGATGGCTTCAACCCATGAGGGGTATCGCAGAGCGATTGATGTTCCTCTAGTGTGCGCGACTGATATTTTGTATGCGATTGGTCCGGATTCGGGGGGCGAGCATGGCATTGGCAAGTCTGCACGGCGGAGGCGATTTGAAGCCGCTGTTGCCGGCAGGCGAAGAGCTGATCGCCGTGAAGTGAAGCACGCCCGCACGTATCCGAAGATGACCGTGAGCTCGCGCGAAGAGGGCGGCCTCATCACGTTCGGTATCGGCGGCTTATGGTCGGTAAAAGTATTTGCGTCTGTAGCGAGAAGCAAGATCAAGTTGCTCTGACACGTGGGCGGATTCACCAGGCAGAGACCCATAGACTACGACAGGAGACCTGAACAATGAAAATTAGCCAATACATGACTCGACGCGTGATTACGATCGGGCCGGAAACCGAGTTTCACCGGGCATTCGATTTGATGCACAACCACCGCATCCATCATTTGCCGATCGTCGACGGTGACCAGGTGGTTGGCATCGTTGCCGAGCGTGACCTGCTGCTTGCCGCTGCGAACTTCGGGTCCGCCGAGGTGCCTGTGGCCGAAATCATGAAACACCCGCCGATCTGCGTATCGGAGGACGTCCAGCTGAAGCACGCTGCCCAGCTGTTGGTGCTCAACCATATCGGCAGCCTCCCCGTCCTGAACGCCGGCAAGGTTCTGGTCGGCATCATCACGGAGACCGACATCTTCAAGATCGCCGCAGGCATTTTGCATGCCCGTCCGGCGACCAAGAAAACGGCGAAGAAGGTGGCTGGAAAGGGCGACGGAAGCGCCAACAAGAAGGCGGTGAAAGCAGTCCCTTCGCGGCAGCCAAAAACGGCGGGCAAGGCGACCGCAAAAGCTGGTTAGCGTGGCCGCCACGGTCGATGTGCGCATCAGGCCGCAGTCAGGTTCGAGGTGTTGTTCGAACCGTTCGCGACAAGTGCCGATTCGATACTGATAGCTGATTCCCGGGTTTTTCGCATTGAGGAGAATGAGGTCGTGAGCAATATGTTGATGCCCAAGATGCGCGCCATCGGTGTGCCGGTGAATGACTATTTCGTCGAGCACTTTGCCGATATTCCAAAATTTCGCTACAACAAGATTCCGCTGCAGGAAGTCGCCAAGACCAAGGAAGGTTTTCATTTGCGGCTCGACGTCAAGGACCAGCCGGAGTATTTCATCGCCCGAAAGGACGTTTCGGCGCCCAATTCGGGAGGCAACACAACCAACGTCTTTCTGGGCCTGGTCGCGCTTTACTCCTCCATGCAGATCGATGTCCAGTTCAAGGTCATACTGCCCGATGACCAGTCGTCCATCGCCCAGCAGGAAATCAACAATTTCATCTATAACGACGTCAACGTGGTCCAGGTGCATACGCCGATCTGGGGGCCGCGCGAATGCTTCAACGGCAATGCGCACGGGCGGACCTATCTGCTGGTCTCGCCCCACCCGCCGATCGAGACGCTCGATGATGAAATCAAGTCGCGATTCCGGCGCGCGGACGATGTGCCGATCATCACACCGGGATACCTGAACAGTTATCTGGGTCCGCAGATCATCGTGCCGACCGGCATCGGTTTCGATTCGATCAAGCCGCGCGTGGGAAATAACGACGTGATTGTCTGCCTGAACGACGACGAGCTGATCGAAAAATTCGGCACGCAGATTTTCCCCGATGAAATGTCGAATGACGTGTTGTTGAACATCACCCAGCGATTCACGAAGAACCACAACCCGCACATGGATCCCAGCATGACCTTCGCGCTGGGATTTTCGAGCGGCGGCTCGTTGACCTGCTATCAGTACCAGAACAAACAGTATCTGATCCACCTGCCGCTGGACGTGCAGGAGTCAACGCGGGTGGCGGACGAGTTTGATGATCCGCAGGTCGATCCCGCGCATAGCGGCCAATACGGGGTCGGGCGCGGGGATGCGCGCATCACCGGACACCTGTTCTACCCTTACTTCATCGACACGATGAAAGACGGTCTGCTGGCCGCGCTTGCCGCATCGGAGTTGGGTGCCGCCCTGTCCGCGCTGATGCATCATTCGAAAAAGTCCAACATCGCAACGTTCAGCCAGGATGCGCTGAACAAGCTGGTGGTGAGATGCATCGACAAGGTCGAGAGCAAGGTATCAAAGGGGATCAATCTGACGGCGACGGCCTGACCGTGGCCACCGGTTTTGCGCTTGTCCTTCGCACGGCCACCAGCCCGCCAGTGATCCTCACCCCCGCATTCAACAAGACCTGCAAACGCATCGGCACTTTGCGGGATATCCATAGCCGTGATGAGGGGCTAACGCATAACCCGTAAGGGGGGGAGAGCTTCAACCCATGAGGGGTATCGCAGAGCAATTGATGTTCCTCTAGTGTGCGCGACTGAGATTTTGTATGCAATTGAACCGGATTTGGGAGACAGGCATGGCATTGGTAAACCCGCACGGCGGAGGCGACCTCAACCCCTTGTTGCAGACGGGCGAAGACCTGGTCGCCGAACTGAAGCGCGCCCGCACGTATCCGAAAGTGACCGTGAGTTCGCGCGAAAAAGGCGATCTCATCATGCTCGGTATCGGCGGGTTCACGCCGCTGGAGGGTTTCATGACCCATGCCGACTGGCAAGGCGTCTGCGACGGCATGGCCATGGCCAGTGGTCTGTTCTGGCCCATACCCATCACCCTCTCCACCGGCAAGTCCACCGCAGACGCCATTCCCACCGGCAGCGACATTGCGCTGGTCGACCCGGACGATGGCGACATCATCGCCACCATGCGGGTCACCGAGAAATACGCCATCGACAAGGCGCATGAATGCGCCACCGTGTTCGGCACCACCGACCTTGAGCACCCCGGCGTGAAGATGGTGATGGAACAGGGCGAGGTGAACCTTGCCGGTCCCGTCAAGGTGTTGTCGCAAGGCGGTTTCCCGCAAAAGTACGGTTCGCTGTTCATGACCCCGCACGAAACGCGCGCCTTGTTCGAGAGCATGGGCTGGAGCAAGGTCGCCGCGTTCCAGACGCGCAACCCGATGCACCGCTCGCACGAGTATCTCGCCAAGGTCGCCATCGAGGTTTGCGACGGCGTGCTGATCCACTCCCTGCTCGGCAACCTCAAGCCCGGCGACATCCCGGCCGAGGTGCGCACCCGTGCCATCAGCGCGTTGACCGGGAATTATTTCGTTGCCAAAACCATCGCCCAGGCCGGTTACCCGCTGGACATGCGCTACGCCGGGCCGCGCGAGGCCTTGCTGCATGCGCTGTTCCGCCAGAACTACGGCTGCTCGCACCTGATCGTCGGGCGCGACCATGCCGGCGTCGGCAGCTACTACGGCCCGTTCGATGCGCACCACATCTTCGACAAGATACCCCGGGGCGCGCTGGAGACCCAGCCGCTCAAGATCGACTGGACCTTCTGGTGCTACCAGTGCGGCGGCATGGCCTCTGCCCGTACCTGCCCGCATGGCGACGAAGACCGCCTGCTGCTCTCCGGCACCAAGTTGCGCAAGATGCTTTCCGAAGGTGCCGACGTTCCGGCGGAATTCAGCCGTCCCGAAGTGCTGGAGATTTTGCGCAAGTACTACGCGGGACTGCAAGAGCATGAGAAGGTAGAAGTAAAACTGACGGGGCATTCCGCGAAGTAAGGCCAGCGGATATTCCGGTCATTTAGGATGGTCATTCGTCTGCAATTTTTGAGGAGAAACTAATGTTCACGAGCAACCCCTTTGCCGATCTTTCGGCATCGATTCCAACCGCTTACATGCAGGGATATATCGTCGTGATGTTCCTGCTGGTCATGGGCGGGACGATACTCGACATGCTGCACAAGAAAAGCGCGCAGTACTTTTTCGAGAATGCGAAAAAAGCGCAGAAGAACGCAAAACGCTCGGTGAGCGGTGGTGAAAAGGTGGCCATCGCCACTTCCGTGCTGGTAAAGGAAGTACTGACTTCCGGCGAATTCGACAATCCCAGGCGCAGGCTTTCCCATCTGTTGACCATGTGGGGAACCATTATCTTTATCGTGACTACCGCGATCATGATCTTCTCGCCGGAAACGACATCTACCCTGCTGCCACAGCTATGGCACGTCGGCGCGCTGATGCTGGCTGTTGGCGGATACTGGTTCTGGTTCGCTATCCGCGTTGATGTGGCTGCGGAAGGCCTTTCATGGTTTCGACTCGAGCGTGCGGATCTGTTTATCCTCTCGCTGCTGGCCACCTCGACCTTCGCATTGGTCTGGTCATTTACTGGCGGTGGAGTGACCGTGTACTTTGCCTTGTTCATCCTGTCCAGCACAGTGCTCTTTGGCGGCGTGTATTGGTCCAAGTTTGCCCACATGTTCTTCAAGCCCGCTGCGGCCTACCAGAAGAGAATCATCATGGCCGATGGTGGGCGCGAGAATCTGCCTCCTGACTATGACCTAACGGATCCTGAAGTACAGCGCAAGTTCCCGGATGTGCCTACGTATATGGGCAAGAACCCGCCGAACATGGGGCTTTGCATCAAGGCTGAAAGAGCCAACCACTACTAATGCTGTCTTGACTAATTTTCGATAAGAAATAGAGGAGTAACTTATGCCAACCTTTGTATATATGACGCGTTGTGATGGTTGCGGAGAGTGCGTTGACATCTGCCCATCTGACATCATGCACATCGATAAGAAGCTGCGTCGTGCTTACAACATCGAACCCAGTATGTGCTGGGAATGCTATTCCTGTGTAAAGGCATGCCCACACCAGGCGATCGATGTGCGCGGTTATGCCGACTTTGCACCATTAGGACACAGTGTTCGCGTGATCCGTGATGAGGAGAAAGGCACCATTGCGTGGCGCATCAAGTTCCGCAACGGCAAGAAAGACATGGAGTTGCTGGCGCCGATCACGACCAAGCCCTGGGGCTCGGCGACACCGGATCTCGCAAAGGTGCCTGCCCCCAGCAAGGAGATGCGCAATAGCCAACTGCTGTTCAATGAGCCTAAATACATTCGTATGGATGACGGTGGATTGCACACACTGCAATCCAATGGTCTGGAAATCAAAGAGGGAGTGCAATACTGATGAGCTACTCGACAATTATCGAAGACAATATCGACATCCTGGTTGTCGGTGCGGGCTTGGGCGGTACGGGTGCGGCATTCGAGGCAAGATATTGGGGGCAGAACAAGAAGATCGTCATCGCCGAAAAGGCAAACATCATGCGTTCCGGTGCGGTAGCCCAGGGCCTGTATGCGATCAACTGCTACATGGGTACACGCTTTGGCGAGAACAATCCCGAAGATCATGTGCGCTATGCACGTATCGACCTGATGGGTATGGTGCGTGAAGATTTGCTGTTTGACATGGCTCGCCACGTAGACTCCGCAGTGCATAACTTTGAAGAGTGGGGCCTTCCCATCATGCGCAACGAGAAGAAGGGTTCGTATCTGCGTGAAGGGCGTTGGCAGATCATGATTCATGGTGAATCCTACAAGCCTATCGTTGCTGACGCAGCCAAGAAGTCAGCGGACAAGGTTTTCAACCGCATCTGTGTGACTCACCTCCTGATGGATGAATCCAAAGAAAACCGTGTTGCCGGTGCCGTGGGCTTCAATGTCCGCACCGGTAACTACCACGTGTTCAAGTCCAAGACCGTCATCTGTGGTGCCGGTGGCGCTTCCAACATCTTCAAGCCGCGTTCTGTTGGCGAAGGTGCGGGTCGTGTCTGGTACGCGCCGTGGTCTTCGGGTTCTGCATATGGCCTGATGATTGAAGCCGGTGCAAAGATGACACAAATGGAAAACCGTATCGTGCTGGCTCGATTCAAGGATGGTTACGGTCCTGTCGGTGCCTACTTCCTGCATCTCAAGACCTATACCCAGAATGGCTACGGTGAAGAGTATGAGTCCAAGTGGTTCCCGGCACTTCAGCAGATGGTGGGCAAGGAATACCTGGACCCGGAAGTTTCGCACAGAACCCACCGGCCCATTCCGACCTGCCTGCGTAACCACGCGATCATCAACGAGGTTAATGCCGGTCGCGGCCCGATCCACATGGTCACCATGGAAGCCTTTCAGGATCCGCATCTTGAAGAGATCGGCTGGCACAACTTCCTGGGCATGACCGTCGGTCAGGCCGTTCTGTGGGCCGCCA
The DNA here is from genome assembly GCA_001801105.1 of Gallionellales bacterium GWA2_60_18. The sequence continues at coordinate 43,321 of MGWS01000024.1, read as the reverse complement.
CCGACGTGGATCCCAAGTACGAGAATCCCGAGCTGACCACCTCCGAGCCTTATGTCATGGGTTCGCATGCTACCGGTTGCGGTGCCTGGTGTTCAGGTCCGGAAGATCTGTCTCCGCCGGAATACTTCTGGGGCTATAACCGCATGACGACTGTTGAAGGTCTGTTCGGTGCCGGTGATGCGGTAGGCGGAACACCTCACGCCTTCTCATCGGGTTCTTTCACCGAAGGTCGTCTGGCTGCCAAGGCTGCCTGTAAATATATTGATGATGGCAAAGCAGAGGGCATCCGTATTTCTGATGCTCAGATCAATCGTCGCAGGGAACAGATCTACAAGCCATTGGAAACTCACAGTGTTTACAGCAATGAAGTGGTTGCCGGTACCGTCAATCCCAACTTCATCAACCCGAGACAGGGCCTTGATCGTTTGCAGAAGATGATGGATGAGTACTGCGGCGGTTTTGGTGTCAACTACATGACCAACGACAAACTGCTGAACATCGGTCTGAAGAAGATGTCGATTCTGGGCGAAGATCTGGAAAAAGTTGCCGCATCTGACATCCATGAACTGCTGCGTGCATGGGAGCTGAAGCATCGTTTCCTGACTTCTGAAAGCGTGTTCCACCATACGCTGTTCCGTAAGGAGACACGTTGGCCGGGTTACTATTACCGTGGTGATGTAATGAAGCTGGATGACAAGAACTGGCACGTGCTGACAGTTTCCCGTCGCGATCCCAAGACGGGTGAGTACACGATGGAAAAAGCACCGCTCTACCACCTGGTAGGTGATGTAGAGAAAGCGGCGCCAGTAGACCACCACTAAGCAAATGCAGGCCTGATTTACTGGTTTTGTAAATCAGGCCTGCGAATATATATTTGCCTTAACTTGTTCGTATGTTAGAAAGGACCGGCATATTTTTGTTGGTCCTTTTTTATCTAACCGGCGAGTAGTGTGACATCGCTATAGATAAAATCATGAAACACTGTGCAGGCGAGATATTTTATGAACATCATTGAAAAAACAGATGAAGAGATTTTAGAGTTGGCCCACCCGATGTGGGCTGATCTTATCAAGTACTCTAATGAAGGAAACTACGGTGCCTTCACGCGTAATTTTTCAAGCTCTTTTATTGCGGGCGCGAATGAGGTTGAAATGGGCAAGCAGTTTGCGAGAAGCGACCTTGCGAAAAACCTGTCAGAAGATTATTCCTATCTTGGCATGATACGCCGTGGAGAATATGTCACTGTTCTGTACAAAGTGATAAACAAAAAAAATCAAAGTGAATGGCTGGGAAGACTGGTGCTGGGTTATGAAAAGGACAAGGTGAGAATCTTCGGCGCTACGCTGTTCTAAGAAAACTTTATCATTATCAGGGCGTTCCAGCCATGTCAGATACGATTGAAGACGAAAAGTTCGTTGAACTGAATTACAAGGTCATCGATAACAAAACCGGTGACGTATTGGTCACTGTGGATTATCCGCTGGGCTATGTTCACGGCGTGAATGATGTGATGTCCGAAGAAGTGACCAAGGAGCTGTATGGCAAAAAGGTTGGCGACATCATCGATGTGTCGATAGACACTGCAAAGTTGTACGGCGAGAGAGATGAATCACTGGTATTTACCGATCGCATAGAAAATGTCCCGGAAGAATATCGCGAGATCGGCATGACGATCACCATGGAAAATGAACAGGGTGAGCCCAGAGACTTTATCGTTACCCGATTCGACGACAAGACATTGACAGTCGATGGCAACAACCCCCTTTGCGGCAGAGAAGTCACTTTCATGCTGGAAGTGCTGACTATACGTGATGCCACCGAGGAAGAGATCGAGCTTGGCGGAGCGGTCGGTGCCGATCCTGACCTGAATGAAATACTCGACCGGGCAAAATGAAGTTCTCGACCAATTACATCATTTACCCGGCGAACAAGGCGCTGGAACGCGCCATAGCGAATTCCATCGGCATGCTGAGTTCGGAGGTGGCCGCAGCGGCTGCTCCGGATACCAAAGTTGCTGTAGCGGATAATTTTCGTTACGCACGGGGAAATTATGAGCAGCACCGTTTCAGCGCCAGGATCTATGAAAGTTTGCGCGAGGCGCTTGAGGCAGCACTGACAGACACTGCCGATACAGCAGGTGAACCCGCTGCAAAAATCAGTCGCGCCCGGGAGCCATTGGCCTGGGCAGAGACGCAGAACAATCTCGGAAACATTCTTGCCGCACTGGGACAGCAACGCAGAGATGCAGCATTGTTTGAACGGGCCATCCTGTGTTTTGGCGAGGCATTGGAGGAGTTCAGTCAGGAAAGCTCTCCTCTGGAATGGGCAGCTACGCAATACAACCTGGGCACAGCGAATCAGGCGCTAGGTCGGTTACTTGAAGCCACACAGCCGTTAAAGATCGCCGTAGATGCTTACACCAATGCTTTGCTGGTTTGGACACGAGAAAAGTCGCCGGAAGATTGGATGTACACCATGCATCAACTGGGAGCCACCTTGCATACGTTCGGCAAACTGCTTAACGGCAACCGTCAATTTCAAAAGTCCGTTGTTGCCTATAAAAATGCCCTTGCCGCACTCGACGCAGACAATTACGCATTGGAACTGACTGCCACGCATAACAATCGGGCTGCCGCTTTGCACCACCTCGGCGAGTCGGAAGAAAACCCCGACCGTTTAAAAGAAGCGATCAATTCCTACGAAAAGGCATTGACGGTCAGCATGGAGCAGCAGTTGCCTATCCATGTGGCAGTCATCTGCCGGGTGAACAAGGCGACGGCACAGAATGTACTGGCTCAATTAACCAATGACGCGGTGCTTGCAGAAGAAGTTGCAGATGAGTTTGAAGTGATTATGGAATGTTTTCCTCACGCGCTGCAGCCTCTCTGCTTAAAGCATTGTGAAGAACAGATGAAACAGGCGCGGTTACAGCAGCAAGTGGCCAGTAGCTAGCCGGATTATTGAGAGAGGACTGGACTCAGACCCGCTCGGAAAGTTTGTATTCCACGTTGATGAATGAACCAGTATCCGCCAGGAAACGGATCGTTCTGACGCCAAAACCGACTTCCGGACTTGATTCTGATTTATCGATGGATAAAGTCAGCACCACGCCCAACCTTGGAGACAGATTATGACTTTTGCAGACTTCAACGATTTTTTCTTTGATGGGCTCCAGCTGCTTCACGAGCGTATCCGTCAGGGCAAACATGTCTATCTCTCCGGACAGGGTCTCCGTGGATAACTCCCAGGAACTGATGACGGGCTTGTCCAAGCTGCTGTATGCGCTGGCAGCATTGACAGTGGTGGGTTCTATCCCGAGCAGGCGGGTAATGTCGTCGGGGTTGAAGTGATAACCCAGCAATGCAAAGTAAGTCCGTCCTTTATTCGATGCCAAGATGGTGTCCTCGTTAACAGAATTGTTTGTCGAAGTATAAAGTATAGGAGACGTTCTGTTGTCGTCTGAAGCCACACAAGAAAAGAGACCCCAATGATCCATGCCTGTTTTGCAAGGATCCGCGTGGGGTATCGATACAGCATGAACTTGCTTACAGTGCCCGTGACTCCTACCCGGCGAGCCCGGGTCACACCGTGGTCATCCCACGTCGGCATGTCGCCAGCTTTTTCGACCTGACGCCGGAAGAGGTGGCTGCCTGCATGGACCTCATCAAAGAGGAAAGAAAACGCATTGACGAGGAGTTTCATCCGGATGGCTACAACATCGGCGTCAATGTCGGACCAGCGGCCGGCCAAAGCATTTTCCATGTCCATATTCACATCATCCCCCGCTACAAAGGGGACGTTGAAAATCCCCAAGGGGGCGTGCGGCATGTGATACCAAAGAAGGCATATTACACACGCTGAATAGTAGATTTCAGCAGCAAAATGGGAGGGATCGATATGCCTGTTCACATACTTCCCGTTTTCAACCACCACTTTTTTAACCCAAGGAGATAGGATCATGAGTGATGACAAGAAACAGTTTTGCCGCCCCAAGGTACCGGATGGCCGCACATTCCGCGTAACGACCCGTCAGAAGGAAATCGTACCGGGGCAGTTCTTTGTGGGCTATGAAACCACTTGGGAACCGCAACAGAAAGAAGTGCCCTACACCACGCCCAAGAAGCCCTAAAGTATTCAGCAAAGAATAACTCTGCCGCGCGAGCCTGATGGTCGCGCGGCTATTAAGTTTTAGAGTTATTTTGTGGTACTCGGGATTACCGCCAAGCTGTAGTTCACTATCGGCCAGTTGCAGCGGCACGACCTTGCCTTAACATGTCTTAATTACTGGATTCCAGCCTGCGCCGGGATGACGGTTTTATTTCTAATGAACTATCTATCAAGTGGGCCGGGCCGATCGGTTACACCATCAGCGGCCCGTGGTAGTCGTCGTCCTTGGAGGTGGCAGCGGTAGCGCCGGAGGAGATGTTGGCGAGCTGGATGGAAACGGGTTTGCCGTAGCGTTCGGACAGCCAGGCCGAGACACGTTTGTATTCGGTTTCGGTGAAGTCCGGGATGGTGGTCATGGCAGGGTACCTTTGCACTCTCTCTTGCCCTCTCCGTTTGCGGGAAAGCTGATGGAGAAGTGCGGGAAATGGATCAGGTCTGCGCCCACGGCAGGCCGTCGAAGCGCCAGCCGTTGACGGAGTTGCGGTGGTGGTGTTCGTTCAGGTCGCCTTCAAAACCGTGCTGCACGTTATACACCTCCGTCAGTCCGGCTTTTTCCAGCACCAGGCCCGCATCCATCGAGCGCCGCCCCGAGCGGCAGATCAGCACGACCGGGCGGTTCGCGCTGGCGGCCTTTTTCACGTGGGCGATGAAGTCCGGGTTGATCTCCCAGTCCGGTCCGTCCACCCACGGGATCAGCATCGAGCCTTGCGGATGCCCGACGAACATGTGCTCGATCTCGCTGCGCACGTCTATGAAGACCGCCTCGGGATTGGACTTCAGGAATTGCTGCGCTTGCTTGGGCGTCAGGTGTTGCATGGCGGAACTCCGGGTGAATGACCGGCGGAGATTATAGGCGTTTTCTTCCGGGCGGGCATCAGGCGCGGGTGGTGCGACCGGTTTTCCATATGGCAATAAGTTATATAAATCTAACAAATAAGTATTTCATGGTTAGAAGAAACCCCGCTAGAGTGCGCTCCATCAAGTAGCAGATTTCGTTTTCAACGAACGGTTTCCGGAAAGGATGGTGGTGTATGTCCAGGTTGATCGAGAACGGGCAAGTCGTGGCCGATGAGTGGAAGGTGTTGCGCCTCGCCGAGGGCGATGCCGCGCAGAGCGTGAAGTTGCCGGTGGGGCCGGTGCTGGTGCCGTTGCAGGTATGGAAGGCGCGCCGCCGCGAGCTGATCCATCGCGAATATGAGCACGGCTGGGCGCTCGGTGTCTGGCTGGCTGCCGGTGAGAGCCCGCAGGCGATCGAGAGCGATATCGACGACTTCAGCGTGGTCGCCATCGAGTTCGACGGGCATGGCGATGACAGCAGCCATCTGGTGCCGCGTCTGTTGCGCGAACGTTACGGCTACGGGGGCGAGTTGCGCGCCATCGAATTTCCCGGCGGCAGTCAGGCCGAGCTTCGCAGGTTGTCGGCTTTGGGCCAGGCCGTGGCGGAGGAAAGGTTGCTGGCTGCGTGATGCTTGCGGAAAGATGAAATGAGGAACGGGCGCCGCGGCGCCCGTTTTGTTTCTGGCGCGCAATATCCTGCAACTTTTTCGGCTGGATGATATGGCCGTCCAGTCCGGCTTCTCTGGTGCTGCCGCCGATGCCGATGCCGCCGCCGACGAGTATGGTTTGGTTCGTTGCGATTGAAGCGGTTTCTCAAGCCCCCGGTGTTGATTGCCGCAAAGTGCGTATCTCGAAATCCATCTTTTCCAGGTCGCCCAGTATCCAGGTCGGTATGGCGTCCACGCTGGGTGCATCGATGCCCGCGACCGAGCCGGGGTTGACCAGCCAGCATTCACCGCCGTTGACATGTCTCTGCTTGCCGACATGGGCGGTATGGCTGTGGCCGTGGCAGACCAGGTCGTAGTCGCCGGTGCAGGCGAAGGCCTGGCCGTGGTGCGGCATGTGGGTCACAAAGATTCTGCGACCGCCGAGTTCCAGCACGGCCTCCTGTCCGTGGTAGGTGAACAGCCCCGCGTTCTTTGCCATCGCGCGGTACAGCGCCGCGACGTCGCCGATGTTGTTGCCGTGCACCGCATGGATGGGGATGCCCAGTTTGAGCGAAGAGCGCAGGGTGTTGACCCCGATCAGGTCGCCGCAGTGGATGATCGCCTGCGCGCCGGCAGCTTGCGCCTCGGTAATCGCCGCCTCGAGCGGGGCGGAGCGGTCATGGCTGTCGGAAACGATGCAGATTTTCATGCCTTTTTCATGTCGCGGAATTTGCGTCGCATTAGGCAGAATCCGGGCAGGGAGTGTCTATAACCATATCGGGTAGGTGAGGTTATAGCCCTGATGGGGTAGGAGGATAAAATCCGGGATTGTTTTGTTGTTTTTTAAGGGAAAGCGGCATACCCTAGTGCGTAGCACAGATTTGCCGGATGCATGTTTTTTTCAATCCGTATGATCCATCAGGGATAGAACGCTGTTGCCGGGAGCGCAGTGCATTGCGCGATGGCGATTTCAACGAACGTGAGTGGAGGGTGCCGATTTCGCGCCGGTTTGCCGGAAGTGAATGGCCGGTTTCCGGTTGATACCGGGTTATTGCAAGGCAGGACGGGCTAACGGATCATTCCGGAGTGCCTGTCTTGAACTTTCGGACATTATTGCTGGATGCCATGGGCAAAAGATTAAGGTCAGCGGACGAAACGGCGTTCTTCTGGACGCGCGATCCGGAATTCGTGCTCCCCGGAAAGAGCGGTGGGCTGGATGCCTGCGTCGAGCAGGAGTTCGCCGCATCCAGCTCAAGCGACCTCAAGACGCTGTTGAACGTCTTTCTGGAGACCGCAACCGGCTTCACCAAGGCCAAGGCCGGTGTGGTGCGCGTCGTGTTGCCCGACGAACAGACCCTGCAGGTCATCAGCGCGGTCGGGTTGAGCGGTGAAGACCTGGAAGCCGAGCGGATCGTGGAGCTGGCCTGCGAAGATTGCGGCAAGGCCGCCTTCAAACACGGCTTCTGCTCCACCGATGTCGCGGCTTGCGAGGCGCGGCAGGGCGGCCAGCCGCGCCGGCACTTCCGCTCGGTGATCTCCATTCCGCTGGAAAGCCGCAACTCTCCCGGAGTCATGCTTGGCGTTTTCACCCTCTTCTTCGATGCGCCGCAACCCTCCTCCGGCAGCGTGGCAAATATGGCGATCGGTTTCGCCGATCTGCTGGGGGCGCTGATCGAGCACATCAAGTCCAGCCGTGAGGCCAAGCGCGCGGAGCTGTTGACGGAGCGCCAGTCCATCGCCAACGAGATCCACGATTCGCTGGCGCAGACATTGAACTATGCGCGCATGAGCAATACGCTGCTGGGCGATGCGGTGCATAATGGCAACGAAGCGATGGCGGACAAATATGCGCGGGACATCGACGAGGCGCTGGAGATCAGCCAGAAGACGGTGCGAGCGCTGATCACCGATTTCCGCAGCGAGATGGATCCGGCCGGCCTGCTGCATGCCCTGCAGGCGCTGGCGGAGCAGTTCCGCCGGCAGCATGGCATCGTGCTCGATTGTTCCATACGCGTCGCCGATCTCGATCTGCCGCTGGAGCATGAGATACAGGCTTATTACATTGTGCGCGAGGCGCTCTCCAACATCGCCAAGCATTCCAATGCGAGCCATGCGCGCCTGATCGTCGAGCGCCTCTGCGGTTATTGCGTCTTTACCGTCGAAGACAACGGCATCGGGACGTTCTCCCCGGTAGAGGGGCATTACGGGATCATTATCATGCGTGAACGCGCCCAGCGTATCGGTGGCGAGATCAGGGTGGAAAGCACTAAAGGATTGGGGACCAGCGTGCAGCTCTTCTTCCCCGAGCCGGTGGCGAATTGGAGGAACGGGAATGGCTGAAATACTGAAACTTGCGCTGGTGGACGACCAGAACCTGTGCAGGCGCGGGCTGTGCGAACTGCTCTCGCACTGCTACGGGTTCAACGTGCTGGGCGCGGTCGATAACATCGAAGGCTTGCGCGCCTTGCTCAAGGAGCAACCCGACCTGCTGGTGATGGACCTGCGCATGAAACCGATGGACGGGATATCCATGCTCGAACAGTTGCGCAAGGAAGGTTGCACCACCCCCGCCGTGATGCTGACCATGAGCGATTCGGAGACGGACCTGGGCAATGCGATCCGCGCCGGGGTGCGCGGCTACCTGCTCAAGGACATGGCTCCGGAAGAGGTGGTGGATGCGATCCGTCGCGTCGCCGCCGGCGAACTGGTGGTGGCGCCCACCATGACCGTGAAAATGATCGACATGCTGCGCGGCGACCAGTCCGGACAAGAGCCGAAGAGCTCGCTCAAGCTGCTGACCGAACGGGAGCGCGAGATCCTGCAACTGCTGTCGCGTGGCGAAAGCAACAAATCCATCGCACTGACGTTGTCGATCAGCTACGACACGGTGAAACAGCATGTGCGCCATATCCTGAACAAGCTCAATCTTTCTTCCCGGGTCAAGGCCGCCGTGCTGTTCGCCAAGGAACAGGAAACCTCGAACAGCGAAGATTCCTCCAGCCGCTGAGAGGCCGGCGGCCGGGGCTTGCTCCTTTGGGGTTATATCGGCCACCCCCCGATATGGTTATAGACACCGGGGTATGGGATTGCGCCTAATAGCGCAGCTTGCAAAGGCGGTATTCATCAATCAAATTCTGGAGGGGAGGAAGCATGGCACATATCGTCATCATGGGCGCCGGGGTCGGCGGCATGCCGGCAGCGTACGAAATGCGCGACAAGCTGGACAAGCAGCACAAGGTCACTGTCGTCAACAACGGCGAGAACTTCCACTTCGTTCCGTCCAACCCGTGGGTGGGCGTGAAGTGGCGCGAACGCAAGCAGATCGAATTCCCGGTGCGCAGCTATCTGGAGCGCAAGGGCATCGAATTCAACTCCGCCGGCGTCAAGCGCGTGCATCCGGACGAGAACAGGTTGGAACTCAATGACGGCACCATGATGCCGTACGACTATCTGGTCATCGCCACCGGCCCCAAGCTGGCTTTCGAGGAAGTCGAAGGGCTAGGCCCGCATGGCCATACCTACTCGGTGTGCCACGTCGACCACGCGATGAAGTCGCATGACGAATGGGACGAATTCTGCAAGAAGCCCGGCCCCATCGTGGTCGGCGCGGTGCAGGGGGCATCCTGTTTCGGCCCCGCCTACGAATATGCCTTCATCATGGAGACCGATCTGCGCAGGCGCAAAATCCGCGACAAGGTGCCGATGACCTTCGTCACCTCCGAGCCCTATATCGGCCACCTCGGACTGGGCGGCGTGGGCGATTCCAACGGCATTCTCGAATCGAACATGCGCGACAAGCACATCAAGTGGATCTGCAACGCCAAGGTCACCAAGATCGAGGACGGCAAGATGTACGTCACCGAGCATGACGACATGGGGCAGGAGAAGAAGAAGCACGAACTGCCGTTCGCCTACAGCATGATGCTGCCCGCCTTCAAGGGCGTGGATGCGGTGTTCGGCCTCGAAGGCCTGGTGCAGGCGCGCGGCTTCGTCACGGTGGACAAGCACCAGCGCAACCAGAAGTACAAGAACATCTTCGCGGTCGGCGTGTGCGTCGCCATCCCGCCGGTCGAGGCCACCCCGATCCCGGTCGGCACGCCCAAGACCGGCTACATGATCGAGTCCATGGTGACCGCCACCGTGCACAACATCCATGCCGACCTGACCGGCCAGACGGCGGACAAGGAAGCGACCTGGAATGCGGTGTGCCTGGCCGACTTCGGCGAGAGCGGCGTCGCCTTCGTGGCGATCCCGCAGATCCCGCCGCGCAACGTGAACTGGTTTTCCGAAGGCAAGTGGGTGCACCTGGCCAAGATCGCGTTCGAGAAGTACTTCATCCGCAAGATGAAGAAGGGCACTTCCGAGCCGTTCTATGAAGGCAGCGTGATGAAGATGCTGGGTATCGAAAAACTGAAGTAAGCGTCACGCGGAACTTGGGCGGGACACGGCGCAGGGGCGGCTCAGTGAGCCGCCCCTGTCGTTTGCGGGGGTCAGCCGCTGTTCCTCAGGCCGGTCGCGATGCCGTTGATGGTCAGGTGGATCGCGCGTTTCACCAGTTCATCGTCGTCCCCGGCACGGTGGCGGTGCAACAGCGCCACCTGCAGGTGGTTGAGCGGGTCGATGTACGGGGTGCGCGTCAGCAGGCTGCGCGCGAACGCCGGGTTGTCCTGCAACAGCGTGTCGTTGCCGGTGACGGCGAACAGCATTTCGACCGTATCTTCCCATTCCCCGTTGATCGCGCCGAACACGCGCCCGCGCAACCCGGCATCCCCGACCAGATCGGCATAGCGCGAGGCGATGCCCATATCGGTCTTGGAAAGCACCATGTCCATGTTGGACATCAGGCCGCGGAAGAACGCCCAGTTCCGGTGCATCTCCCGCAACTGCGCCAGGCCGGCGTCGCCTTCGCGTTCGATGAAACGCTTAACGGCGCTGCCGAAGCCGAACCAGCCTGGCAGCAGCGTGCGGTTCAGCCCCCAGCTGAATACCCAGGGAATGGCGCGCAGGTCTTCGATGCGGTCCGTAGCCTTGCGCGCCGAGGGGCGGCTGCCGATGTTGAGTTCGGCGATCTCGCGGATCGGCGTGGCGGCGAAGAAATAATCGGTGAAGCCCGGCGTCTCGTACACCAGTTTGCGATACGCGGCGAACGCATCCAGGCTCAACGCTTCCATCACGCGGTGGTATTCCGGCATGGCGCTGTCCGCGCCGTGGTGGTGCAGCAGCGTGGCTTCCATGGTCGCGGCGATCAGCGTCTCGAGGTTGCGCCGGCCGATCTCCGGGTTCGAGTATTTGCTGGAGATCACCTCGCCCTGTTCGGTGATGCGGATCTGCCCGTTCACGCTGCCCGGCGGCTGTGCCAGGATAGCGTCGTAACTTGGGCCGCCGCCGCGCCCCACGGTGCCGCCGCGCCCGTGGAACAGGCGCAGCTCGACACCGTGTCTTTCGAACACCTCCACCAGCGCCATTTCGGCCTTGTACAGTTCCCAGTTGGCGGTGAGGTAACCGCCGTCCTTGTTGCTGTCGGAATAGCCCAGCATCACCTCCTGCGTATCCTTGCGGCTCTTCAGCAGCTTGCGGTACCAGGGCAGCGAGAACAGCTCGTCCATGATGGCGCCGCAGCCGCGCAGGTCTTCGATGGTCTCGAACAGCGGGATGATATTGACGTGCAGGGTATCGCTGCCTTCCAGCAGGCCGACCTGTTGCAGCATCAGCGCGACTTCGAGCAGGTCGCTCACCGCGTCGGTCTTGGAGATGATGTGGTTGGGCAACGCCGAACGGCCGAAGCGCCGGTGTATCTCGGCGGCAGCCTGCATGATGCGCAGTTCGGTTTGCGCCACGGGGGTGTATTGCTCAATGTCGCCGAACAATGGGCTGCCGTCTTGCAACGCGGCGAGCAGCACCTCGCGGCGCGCTGCCTCATCAAAGTCTCTGTAGTCGGCGCTTCCCGTGCTGCGCGAGAACAGTTCGCTCACGGTCTGTTCGTGGATCGCGCTGTGCTGGCGCATGTCCAGCGGCGCGAGATGGAAACCGAACACCTGCGCCGCGCGGCGCAGGTCGGCAATTCGCCCGCGCGCCAGCAGCAGCGCACCGTGCCTGAGCAGCGAATCGATCAGCACGTCGAGGTCGGCGATGAACTCCTGCGGCGAGGCATAGGGCTGCGCATGGCGGTCCACCGGCGGCAGGTGCGAGATCTCGTGGCCGAGATGTTTCGCTGTGGCCGACAGGCGCGAATAGATCAGGATCAGCGCGCGGCGGTAGGGTTCGTCGGTGCGGGCGGATGCCTTGTCGGGGGATGCGTCCGACAGCCGCCGCAGTTCCGGGGTGACTTCCACCAGACGGTCGGTCAGGCTCAGGCGCGTGCCGAGGATATGGGTCTCGTTCAGGTAATGTTCGAGCGCCAGCGCCGAATGTTGCCGCACCGCGTCCAGCATCACGTCATGGGTGACGAAGGGGTTGCCGTCGCGGTCGCCGCCGATCCAGCTGCCCACGCGCAACAGCGGCGGCACGCGGACATCCGCGCCGAAGCGCGCCCCCAGTTGCTTCTCCAGCGCGGCGTAGATCTTCGGGATCTCGGCGAGGAAGGTGTAGCGGTAGAACTCCAGGCCGTTCTTGATCTCGTCGCGCACGGTCAGCCTGGCGGTGCGCAGCATGCGCGTCTGCCACAACAGCAGCACGAAACGGCGCAAGGTCTCTTCGTTGTCGGCCAGTTCGTCCGGCGTCATGTCCACGCGGTTGCGCTCGGACAGCAGGCCGGAGATGACGAGCTGGCAATCGAGGATGCTCTTGCGCTGCACCTCGGTGGGGTGCGCGGTCAGCACCGGCGAGATCAGCGCGTTGTCGAGGAAGGCTTGCAGCGCCGCTTTGGCGACGGGTTTCTGTTCGAGGCGCTCCAGCGCCAGCAGCAGGCTGCCGTCCTTGGCCGCGCTGCCCGCCTTGAGATGGGCGCGATGGCGGCGGTTGTGGTGCAGGTCTTCGGCGATGTTGGACAGTTGCGAGAAATAGCTGAAGGCGCGCACCACAGCGAGCGTCTCGGCGGGCGACAGCGCGTCGAGCATCTGTTCGAGCGCGGCGCCGTCGCGCTCGTCCCGGGTCTTGCGAAAGCGCACCGCGGCGCGGCGCACGCTCTCGACCAGTTGGAAAGACTCCTCGCCGTCCTGCTCGCGCAACGTGTCGCCCAGGATGCGGCCGAGCAGGCGCACATCCTCGCGCAACGGCAAGTCCTTGCTGGAAATGTTGGCAGGGGCGGAGATCAGGTTCGTCACGTTCATCTTCACTAACGCCGTGGCAGGGGCGCGACGCGCCCTGTGTTAAAATGCGCCATACTCCAATCACGGAATTTCAAAGGCAAAATCAGATGAGTCAGCCGTCTTCAGCCGCCCCTTCCCGCCTGGTGATCGCTTCGCGCGAAAGCGCGCTGGCCATGTGGCAGGCCGAACATATCCGCGACAGGTTGCGCGCATTTTATCCGCAAACCGAGGTCAGCATTCTCGGCATGACCACGCAGGGCGACCAGATCCTCGATGTCACGCTGTCCAAGATCGGCGGCAAGGGGCTGTTCGTCAAGGAACTGGAGACTGCGCTGGAAGACGGGCGCGCCGACCTCGCGGTGCATTCGCTCAAGGATGTGCCGATGAACATGCCGGAGGGCTTCGTGCTGGCCGCCATCGGCGAGCGCGAGGATCCGCACGACGCATTTGTTTCCAACGACTACGAGAACCTCGCCGCGTTGCCCGCCGGCAGCGTGGTCGGCACTTCCAGCCTGCGCCGCGAGAGCCAGCTGCGTGCGCGTTTCCCGCACCTCGTCATCGAGCCGTTGCGCGGCAATGTGCAGACGCGCCTGCGCAAACTGGACGAAGGCAAGTATGCCGCCATCATCCTCGCCGCCGCCGGGCTGAAGCGTCTCGGCCTGGGCGCACGCATCCGCAACATCATCTCCAGCGAAGACAGCCTGCCTGCCGTAGGCCAGGGCGCGCTCGGCATCGAATGCCGCGCCGACCGCGCCGACGTGATCGCCTGCCTGCAACCGCTGCACCATCCCGATACCGCCGCCTGCGTGCTGGCGGAGCGCGCCATGAGCCGCATGCTGGCAGGCAGTTGCCAGGTGCCGCTGGGCGGTTTTGCCGAAGTGCGCGACGGCAGGCTGCGCATGCGCGGCTTCGTCGCCAGCCCGGACGGCAAGCGCATGGTGCGCGCCGAAGCTACGGGTGACATCGCCGATCCGGAAGCGCTGGGCAACCGGGTCGGCGAGGCCCTGCTGGCGCAGGGCGCAGGCGAGATTCTCGCCGCCCTGAATGGCTGATCATGCCCTCAAAGGATTGAAGATCGCCGTCACGCGCCCGCGTGACCAGGCCGTGCCGTTGGTGCAGAAGATCGAACAGGCAGGCGGCATCCCGTTGTTGTTCCCCCTGCTGGAGATCGCGGCGGCGCCGGATACGCAAACGCTGCACGAACAAGTCTCCCGCATCGCCCGCTCCGACCTCGCCATTTTCATCAGCCCGAATGCGGTGCAATACGGCATGGCGGCGATCCGCGCGGCAGGCGTCGCGCTGCCAGCCTCGCTGAGGATCGCCGCGGTCGGGCAGGGCAGCGCAAGGGCATTGCGCGAACTGGGCATCGCCGATGTGGTGGTGCCGGTCGATCGTTTCGACAGCGAGGGGCTGCTGGCGCTGCCGGCGTTGCAGGACGTCGCAGGCAAACGCGTGATGATCCTGCGCGGCGACGGCGGGCGCGAGCTGCTGGGAGATACGCTCAAGGCGCGCGGCGCGCAGGTGGAATACGTCGCCTGCTACCGGCGCAGCAAGCCGCAACTGGATATGGCTGCGTTGCTGCGCGAAGCGCCGGATGCGCTCACCGCCACCAGCGGCGAGGCACTGGAACACCTGTGGCAAAGCGCGGTCGAATCGCAGCGTGATGCACTGCGCGATTCGCCGCTGTTCGTGCCGCATGCGCGCATCGCCGGACTGGCGCAGCGTCAGGGCTGGCGCCGGGTGATCCTGACCGATGCCGGAGATGACGGCCTGCTGGACGGTTTGATAGCATGGGCGGGGAAGCAGGATTCAGGATGCGGGATTCAGGATTCAGGACTCAGGAATTGATATGACCGAACAGATACCATCTTCCGAACCAGACACTGCCGCCGCAGCCGTACCGGCTGCGCGCAAGACACCGGCGGGAGTGTTCGCGCACCTCGGCCTCACGCAGCTCACGCTGGCCGTGCTGGTGGTGATCTTCCTGTGGCAGTGGCTGGACGGACGCCGCGCCATCGGCGACATGCAGCAACAGCTGGCGCAGAAGATCGCCGAGCTGGACGGCACCAGCAAGGCCGGCCAGGTGCTGCTGGCGCAGAGCCAGAACGAGATACGCGAACTGGCCGTCAAGCTGGCGGCGCTGGAGGCGCGCTATGTCGAGGCGCAGAACCAGCGCGCCGCGCTGGAGGCCTTGTACAACGACCTGTCGGCCTACCGCGACGAAACGGTGCTGGCGGAGGTCGAACAGATGCTGCTGATCGCCGGGCAGCAATTGCAGTTGTCGGCCAACGTCAAGGCGGCGCTGATCGCCATGCAGAACGCCGATGCGCGTTTGCAGCGCATGGACCGGCCGGCCTTCGACGGATTGCGCAAGGCCATCGGCCATGACATGGACAAGCTGCGCGGTTTGCCGGGCGTGGATATCGACGGCCTCAGTTTCCAGCTAGAGAACCTGCTGGCCGCGGTGGACGGGTTGCCGCTGGTCTACCAGCAGCGTGCGGCAGGTGAGCAACCGGCCGCGGCGGCCACCCCGGCCGTCCCGCCGAAGGACGAGACGACCTGGCAGAAGTTGCAGCGCGAGATGTGGCAGGAGGCGAAGCAACTGGTGCGCATCGAAGACACCGGCAAGACCGAGATACCGCTGCTGCCGCCCAGCCAGGAATTCTTCCTGCGCGAGAATCTCAAACTGCGCCTGCTGATGGCGCGCATTGCCCTGCTGTCGCGCGACGGCGATGGTTTCCGGCATGAGCTGAAGACCGCCCAGCAGTGGGTCACGCGCTATTTCGACGGCAAGGCGAACGAGGGCGTGAAGATGCAGGCCGGGCTGAAGAAACTGGCCGCGTCCAACGTCAGCATCGAATTGCCGGACATCAGCCGCAGCCTGCAGGCCGTGCGCAACTACCGCCTGACGCATGAACTCACGGCGGCGCCGGGTCCCGCGCCGCGCGGCACCGGCAAGAAAGCGCAGCAGTGAAATATCTGTTCTGGATATTGCTGCTGTTCGCCGCCGCCGTCGCGCTGACCATGGCGTCGCACAATCCGGGCTATGTGCTGCTGGTCTGGCCGCCCTGGCGCATCGAGCTGTCGCTGATGCTGTTCGCCGTCCTGCTGCTGCTCGGATTCCTGTTCGCTTATGGCCTGGTACGGCTGGCCGTGGCGGCGACGCAATTGCCGGACTATGTGCGCAAGTTCCGCCTGGAGCGCGTGCAGGCCAAATCGCGCGCGCTGCTGTCCGATGCGCTCGGCGCATTCTTCGAGGGACGTTATGCGGCGGCGGAGAAGGCGGCTGCGCGCGCGATGGAACTGGGCGAGAGCTCCGCGCTGCATCCCATCATCGCGGCGCGCTCGGCGCACGAGCTGCGCGAATATGAAAAACGCGATGCCTATCTGGCGGCAGCCGAGGGCAGGACGGCGGGCGACACCACCATGCGCCTGATGGCGACCGGCAAGTTCATGCTCGACCAGCACGATGCGCAGGGGGCGCTGAACGCCCTGCGCGAACTGCGTGCCAGCGGCGTGAAAGGACACACCGGCGCGCTGATGCTGGAACTCAGGGCGCAGCAGCAGGCGGGCAACTGGGATGCGGTGCTGGACCTGCTGGAGCAACTGGAGAAACGCAAGGCCATCGACATCACGGTGGCGGCGCAATTCCGCCAGCAGGCCTGGCTGGAAAAGCTGCGCCGCGAGGAAGACCCGGACGGCCTGAAAGCCTGCCTGAAAGCCATGCCGTCCGACCTGAAACGGCAAGGCAGGATCGTTGCCGCCGCATCCCGCGCATTGATCCGCCTCGGCGCCTGCGCGTCCGCGCAGAAACTGCTGGCCGAGAGCCTGAATGCGCAATGGGACGGCGAACTGGTCGCGCTGTACGGCGATTGCCAGCCCGGCGATGAACAATCCTGCGACCTGGTGGGGCAGATCGAGCAGGCCGAAAAATGGCTCGGACAGCACAGCGACGATGCCGGCCTGCTGCTGGCGCTCGGCAAGCTGTGCCTGCACCAGCGGTTGTGGGGCAAGGCGCAGAGCTACCTCGATGCCAGCGCCAGCGTCGCGCCCAGCCGCGCCGCCTACACCGCGCTGGGGCAACTGGCGGAACGGCAGGGCAAGCCGGACGAGGCGTTCGGGTATTACCGCCAGGCGATGGACCTGACGAATGAAAAATGAATCCGGATTGAGCCTCTTCGCCGCGCTGCTGGGCGTTGTTCTCGCGGCTGCCGCCGCGGACGCGCGGGCGGACTCGATCTACAAATGCAGGGACGCGCAGGGCGCGCTGGTCTATCAGGAGCGGCCCTGCGCCAAAGATGCGCAGCCGGTCTCTTCATGGAACGCCGCAATGGAGGCACCGCAACTGGACGAGGAGGCGAAGGCCGGCACCGACAGCGTGCTGGTGCTCAGGCAGCGCGCCAACGGCCATTATTTCCTCGACGGCACGATCAACGGCAAGAGCCTGACGTTCGTGGTCGATACCGGCGCGACGGCTATTTCGCTGCCGCAGGAGGCGGCCATGTCCGCGCAGGTATATTGCCGCGAACAGGTCCTGATGCAGACCGCGAACGGGACGGCCAGCGCCTGCCTCACCGTCATCCCGAAGCTGGAATTCGGCCCGTTCCGCATCGCCAACGTCCCGGCGACCATCGCGCCCGGCTTGACCCAGCCGCTGCTGGGGATGAGCGTCCTGCGGCACTTCAGGATAGAGCAGGAGAACGGCGAGATGCGGATCTCGCTGAAGCGCTGATATCAGTTGGCAGCCTTCGGCGCAAAGCAGAAGGCATCCGAGAAGAACGATGCTTGCGGCAGTCCGCGCAGGGCGATGAAATCGCGCTGCGCCGCTTCGACCATCACCGGCGCGCCGCAGGCATACACCTCGTAGCCGGACAGGTCGGCGTGATCGTCCAGCACCGCCTGGTGCACGAAGCCGGTACGTCCATGCCAATGGTCTTCCGGCAAAGCCTCCGACAATACCGGCGTGAAGCAGATGCCGCTCGCTTCCCATTGCTTCACCTTGTCCGGCATATACAGGTCTGCCAGCGTGCGTCCGCCCCAGTAGATATGCATCGGGCGGCTGATGCCGCTGTGCAGCGCATGCTCGATGATCGCCTTGACCGGCGCGAAGCCGGTGCCGCTGGCGACGAAGATGATGGGCTTGTCCGTGTCCTCGCGCAGGAAGAACGTGCCGAACGGCCCGCGGAAGCGCAGGATGTCGCGCACCTTCATCTCGTTGAAGACATGATGCGTGAAACCGCCGCCCGCGATGTTGCGGATGTGCAACTCGAGGAACTCGTCCTGGTGCGGCGCATTGGCCAGCGAGAAGCTGCGCGTGCTTCCGTCTTTCAGCAGGATGTCGATGTACTGGCCGGCGAGGAATTGCAGGCGCTCGTTCGCGGGCAGCATGAGGTGCAGCACCATCACGTCCTGCGCCGGGCGTTCCATCTTCTGCACGCGGCACGGCAGCGTCTTGACCGGGATGTCGCCGGCGCCGGTCACTTCGCGGCTCTCGACGATCAGGTCTGACAACGGTTTGGCACAGCAGAACAGCGCCATGCCGGCGGACTTCTCGGCTTCCGTCAGTATGCTGTCCGGATGCTCGCCGTGGCTCACGGCGCCTTCTGCCACCTTGCCCTTGCATACGCCGCACACGCCGTTGCGGCAACTGTAGGGCAGGGTGTAGCCGTGCTTGAGCGCGGCTTCAAGGACAGTCTCGTCCGCCTCGATGGGAAAGCTGTGGCCGCTGGGCTGGATGGTGACCTTGAACGACATGCGCTGACCCTGATTCCATGAAAGCGCGGATTATAATCCCGCCATGAGACGACTGCTGATCGTCGGCTGCGGCGACGTGGCCGGACGCGCCATCCCCCTGTTGCAGAAACATTACCGCATCCTTGCGCTGGTGCGCGACCCGGCGCGCGGCGCGGAACTGCGTGCGCTCGGCGTCGTCCCCGTTGTCGGCGACCTGGACAATCGCCGCAGCCTGGCACGCCTCGCCGGACTGGCCGACATCGTGCTGCACTTTGCGCCACCACCCGCAACAGGCGCGCGCGATACCCGCACCCGCCACCTGCTCGCCGCCCTGTCGCAAGGCGCATTGCCGAAACAACTGGTCTACCTCAGCACCAGCGGTGTGTACGGCGATTGCGGCGGCGCATGGGTGGACGAGACGCGCTCGCCGCATCCGCAAACGGCACGGGCGCAACGCCGCGCCGATGCCGAAGGCCGGATACGCGACTGGGCCGAGCGCAATGGCGTGAAAGCCGCCATCCTGCGCGTGCCCGGCATCTACGCCGCCGAGCGCCTGCCGCTGGAGCGGCTGCGCGCAGGCACGCCGTCCATCGTGGCAGAGCAGGACAGCTACACCAACCACATCCATGCCGACGACCTGGCGCGCATCGTCGTGGCCGCGCTGCGCCGCGCCAGACCGAACCGCATCTATCACGCCAGCGACGATGGCACGATGAAGCTGGGCGACTATCTCGATGCGGTGGCGGACGCGTCCGGCCTGGCGCGGCCGCCGCGCATCAGCCGCGCCGAAGCGCAACGCACGCTGCCGGAATCTCTGCTGTCGTTCATCAATGAATCGCGGCGGCTGACCAACCGGCGCATGAAGCAGGAGTTGAAAGTGCGCTTGTGTTATCCGGCAGTGGCGGACATGCTGACCACAATCGAACATCCCTGAACTTTGTCCGGCATCGGCTCGATGCCCCGGCGGCCGCTTGCATGTAATTGCCAATGGCATGTGATGTGGGTAGAGTACCGGGGGATTTTTCTTAGGGATACGGGATCATGGACGACCAGGTAAAACAAACACAAATCGACAGCCAGACAACTGAAAACATCCTGAAAAGCATTCATATCCCGCCGTGCCCCGAGGTAGTGGTGGCGCTCCTTGAGGAAGCGCGCCAGCCGGATGTGGATTTCGCGAAACTGGTCAAGCTCATCAGCGGGGACGTGGGCTTGGCGGCATCGATGCTGAAGACGGCCAACTCTCCCTTCTTCGCGCTGCGCTACAAGGCCAGCTCGGTGCAGCAGGCGGTATCGGTGCTGGGACTCAAGAACCTGACGCAGATCGTGCGGGGCTCAGCCCTGCAAGGCAAATTGGGCGGCGACAAGATAACCATGGAGCGTTTCTGGGACCGCTCCAACTTTACGGCAGTGGTGGCCTCCCACATGGCCGCCCAGCTGCACGGCGTTTCCCATGATGATGCCTATACCCTCGGCCTGTTCCACGACTGCGGCATTCCCATCCTGATGCAGAAATTCTCCGATTACAAAGAGAAACTCGCCGCTTCGAACCAGTCCGCCAAACTGGTCATCGCCATCGAAGACCAGCATTACGCTACCAACCATGCCGTAGTCGGCAACATGCTGGCCCGTAACTGGTATCTGCCCGAACATATCAGCCAGGCCATCCTGGTGCACCACGACCATACTATTTTCACCCGGCCCGATGATCGTTCCACGCCGGAGGTCTGCACCCTGGTGGCCATTACACAGGTGGCCGAGCATATTGTCGCCGCCTTCCTGCGCAAGCCCGATGACGCAGAGTGGCTCGTCAGCGGCCAGATGGCGCAAGACTATCTCGGTCTCAGTTCCGAAGATATGGAGGGCATTACAGAAGACGCTTTGGCCGAGCTGGAGGAAATCCGCTCCTACCGCTGAGGCCGGTTGGCGCAATTTTTCTTCACCGCGCGACCCCAGTCCCGGTTCGCTCGCCACGGTTCCCGGCGCCATGTATAAAATTAACTTTCCATAGCCCGAAAAGCGGAAAGACTTCATGAACCATACCTCTCTCCGATCCGACCTGCGTCAGGTGATCTACGCGCTGTCCAACGCGCTCGATCTCGTGGGCATCGACGATGTCGCCCACGGCAAGCGGGTCGGCATCATGGCGGCCGAATGCGGCAAGGTGCTGGGGCTGGCACAGGCGGAGACGACCTTTTTGTTCGACCTGGGGCTGTTGCACGATATCGGCGTGTCCACGACGGAGACGCATTACCATCTGATTAGCGAGTTCGACTGGGACGGCTCGCAGGTGCATGCCGAAAAGGGATTCGCCATCCTCCGGGAATTCGCGCCGCTGTCGCGCATGGCGCTTCCGGTGCGCTATCACCATACGCACTGGGAGCAGTTGCGCGCGCTATCCCCTGCGCAACTTACCGCCCAACAGGCGCAGGAAGCCAACCTGATCTTCATGGTAGACCGCGTGGATGCGCTGGCGGGGCCGTATCACGGCGGCAACCGGCTGTTCGACCACGTCGGCGAGATACGCGCCCAGATCGCGCGCAACGCCGGCAGCTATTTCGCGCCCGAGCTGGTGGACGCCTTCATGGCGGCATCGGAAACCGAAGCGTTCTGGCTGTTGCTCGAACCATATTCGATCCAGTCTTACCTGTACGAGATGCTGGCGCATGACGCGAGCTACCAGCCCTCGTTCGGAGAGCTGCGGCAACTGGCCGTGATCTTCTCGCACATCGTCGACGCTAAGAGCGAGTTCACTGCGCACCATTCCCTCGGTGTGGCACGCCTGGCGCGTTTCCTCGCCGAATGCGCCGGGATCGGCAAGGAGAATTGCGACAAGCTCGAGCTGGCCGGACTGTTGCACGACCTCGGCAAGCTGCGCGTGCCGGACGAGATACTCGACAAGCCGGGAAGACTGGACACCCACGAGCGCCGGATCATCAATACGCACAGCTTCGAGACCTACCGGATCTTGCGCAACATCGGCGGCTTCGAGGAACTCGCGCTGTGGGCCGCCTACCACCACGAGGAGCCGGATGGCACGGGATACCCGTTCCACATCCACGGCAAGGACATGCCGACCGAGGCGCGCATCCTGCGTGTCGCCGATATCTTCCAGGCGCTGGCGCAGGACCGGCCCTATCGCGCCGGGCTGCCCGCGCATGAGGTGCTTGCATTCCTGAACGAGCAGGCAGAAAAGGGACGGCTGGATGCAGCCATCGTCGGCTTGGTCGGCGAGAACATGGAGCAGGCCATGGCGACCGCGCTGCCCGGTCCGGGCGACTCGCCGTTCCAGCGCAGCGGAGCCGGTTCAGTTCTCCCCTGAAGCGGGTCAAGCGGGCAATCCGCGCAGCGGATGCTCGCACAAGGGGGAGAGCAAAGCTCGCTCCTCCCCTGACAAGGGGAGGTCGGGAGGGGTTTGGTTCTAATGAATTTTCCGGGTTGAACACACAATGTTTGCATTGCCATCCATGTGGAACCTGATTATCTCCACCATCGCGTTCTTCGTCGCCGCCTGGTATTTCAACCGCTATCTGGACGAGCAGGGGATAGCCAAGGGCATGACACGCGGAATCCTGGTGTTCCTGCTCGCCTTGCTGGTGTCGTGGGGCGTGGGCGAGGCGGTGGACTGGATCCAGGGCTCGCAACCCGCATCGCAGGCTTCGGGTGATCTGTCTCAGCTGGTGCAGACAGTTAGCCAGTCGGCCGAGTGATTAGGACGAGTGGCTGTTGCCGATCCGTTACGGATATTCGGCTTGGGAAGCAATTCGAACGTTATCTCTGTGACGGAGACCCCTTCCTGGATATACAAGATTGTGTATAATTCCTCCGTGCATAAACAACCAAAACCGGTTGAATTCCTTGGTGGTGCGCTGAACGACCTGCGCGACTTCCCGCTTCCGGTTCGCCGCGAAGCGGGTTATCAGATCGACAAAGTGCAACACGGCGAAGAACCGGACGACTGGAAGCCGATGAAAACCGTCGGTGTGGGCGTGCAGGAGATCAGGATTCAAGATGAGGCTGGCGCGTTCCGCGTGGTCTACATCGCCAAACTCAAGGACGCAGTCTATGTGCTGCACTGCTTCCAGAAAAAGACGCAACGGACATCCGCGCAGGACATCGCGCTGGCAGGTAAACGTTACAACGAACTCATGCGAGGTGCGAAATGAGCAAACAACGATACAAGAGTGTATGGGACGCCATCGAAGATACCCCCGGCGATGCTGCCAACATGAAGGCGCGCGCCGAGCTGATGCGCGCCATCACCGAACACATCCGCAGTAGCGGCATGACTCAGTCCGAAGCCGCCAAGACCCTCGGCGTCACCCAGCCCCGCATTTCCGATCTGATGCGCGGCAAGATCGACGTGTTCTCGCTCGACACACTGGTCAACATGCTGGCGACGGCGGAGATTCGGCTGGAGATGCGGTTAAAGAAGGCGGCTTGATAGGCGGATTTAATTTGAGCACGGCTCCTTATTCTTTCCATGAGAACTTATGGTGGAAACGGGCCTTCATATAGGTCGGGAAGGTATAGCTTTTGTGCCACAACTTGCTCCCAGTAGAAGGTGGTAGCTAGTGCTTGTCGACGTCCGTCGCTTTCATTCGGATGGTTTTTTAGTTTCGAATTTGAATAGCCGAGTAGTGCGGTTGCTTCACGCTCACTAGCCCAGCATAGCATCGGGGTGGTGCCATGAAGGACGTGATTTGAGTCAAATTCAGAAAGACGTTGAGCCGCAATATCTGTAAGAAATGTTATGGCTCCTGGCCCCGATTTTTGCTCAATGTCGTGAGCAAGAATGAGAGCCTTGCCATATACGCGGGCGTACATAAGATTTTGAAATGTTCTAAACATTTCATCGTTCATTTTACTGTCGACCCACCGAATGTCGCCTACGGCAATGCCGCCACGGACTAAAATATAGTCCGCAAGCCACTGCCCACTAATATAAGTGACAGCCCGTAGAAAGATGCGCTCGTCGCCATCTTCTGCGGAAACGATCACCGAATCGGAGAAAACAGCAAAGCGTAGTTTCGGATAGTACCTTGCTGCGACTGCAACTGGACCGACGAAGTCGAGGGAGACAAAATCGGAGAAGCGGTCGTTCATTACCGCATCTCTTGTTCCGAGGATGTCAAAAAAGCCAACCAAAGCCATAGGGATATGAGTTCTAACGTGCAAGCTCAGGGACGCGAGCTGCTTTGCGGCGAAGCGTCCCCCTGGAGCGTGTTGTTAGCGCAGTTTGAGGGGGTAGCGGCTGATGCTGGAGCAAGTTGGAACTTGGTGGGACATAACAGAATTAGTGACGTTGCTATGTTTGTGAGCAATAAGGTGATGAATAGGTTGCGCAACAAGAATCTACCATGATTCCATTTGCTACCTGGCTCAGGAGCCATTCGAATTCCAGATGATTTGTGGACTTTGTCCATTAACTCTTGATGTTGGTCTCTGACATGCCAGTCCCTCTGTATTAGCCGGTAAAGGAGAAGACCAACAAAAGTACCAACGACAATTGCCCCAACACCTAGAATGCCTTTTATGGAAGCGGCACCTCCGAGAGTAGCTAATTCCAAGGCAACCATTACGTATAAGCGGCTCCAACTCAACTGGTTTTGATGTTGCCAGTGCGCGGTTATAAATTTGTAGATTTCGTTATCAGAAACCTTATCAGGGTCAAATGCAGCTTCTCGTTGTTTCACAAGATGTCCTATGAATAAAGTTAAGCGCTAACAGTTATTAGACGGATCCACTGGCTCGTATTATTGTTAAAGTATTGATATCAATGATAGTCACTCAGTTTTACCTGCCCGCATATGCATAATAGTACAGGCAGCGTGGTTTCGTAGTGATTGAAATTCATGGTGAGGAATTACACTGCCCCATAGCAGACGGTCACAACAGGCCAAGCCACAAAGCCGTCATCAAGCGACGGACACTTCCCCTTGACGGATGCGCCAGTGCCCGGGTCAAGCCTTGAAGCTGTTGCTCAGCGCGATGAGTTGTTCCAGTTTCTTCTTCGCCGCGCCGCTGGCGATGACCTCCTCCGCTTTCGCTACGCCTTCCTTGAGCGAGGCGGTTATTCCCGCCACATAGATCGCCGCGCCCGCGTTGAGCTGCACGATGTCGCGCGGCGCGCCGGTCTCGTTGTCCAGCACGCCCAGCAGTTTGCCGCAGGCTTCCTCGGCGCCGGCGACGCGCAGGATGCCGGGCGGTGCGCTGGGCAGGCCGAAGTCGCTCGGGCGCACGACGAACTCGTGCACCTTGCCGTCCTTCAGTTCGGCGACGTAGGTGCCTTCGCTGATGGATATCTCGTCCATGCCGTCCGCGCCGTGTACCACCAGCACATGGCGGCTGCCGAGCGCGCCGAGCACTTGCGCGAGTTTGGCGGTGAGCGACTGGTGGAACACGCCGAGCACCTGGTTCTGCGCGCCCGCCGGGTTGGTCAGGGGGCCGAGCAGGTTGAACAGCGTGCGCACGCCGAGCTCGCGGCGCACCGGCGCGGCGTGCTTCATCGCGCTGTGGTGGTTGGGCGCGAACATGAAGCCGATGCCGATGCTGTCCACGCAATGCGCGACCTGCTCCGGCGTCAGGTTCACGTTCACGCCGAGCTTTTCCAGCACGTCCGCGCTGCCGCAGGTGCTGGAGACCGAGCGCCCGCCGTGCTTGGCGATGCGCGCGCCGGCCGCCGCCGCGACGAACGCGCTGGTGGTGGAGATGTTGAAGGTCTGCGCGCCGTCGCCGCCGGTGCCGCAGGTGTCGACCAGATGGCCGATGCTGTTCACCGCGACCTTGGTCGACAGCTCGCGCATCACCTGCGCCGCCGCCGTGATCTCGTCCACCGTCTCGCCCTTCATGCGCAGCGCAACCAGCACCGCCGCGATCTGCGCGGGGGTGAGCTGGCCGCCCATGATGTGCTGCATCAGTTCGCGCATCTCGGCGAGCGGCAGGTCGCGCTGGTCGAGCAGGCGGTTCAGTAGCTGCGGGTAGTTCATCATTTCGCTCCCTCCAGGAAATTCTTCAGCAGCGCATGCCCGTGCTCGGTGAGGATGGATTCGGGATGGAATTGCACCCCGTGTACCGCCAGCGTCTTGTGGCGCACGCCCATGATCTCGCCGTCGTCGGTCCAGGCGGTGATCTCGAGGCAGTCCGGCAGCGTCTCGCGTTCGATCACCAGCGAATGGTAGCGCGTCGCGGTGAACGGGTTAGGCAGGCCGGTGAACACACTGGTGTTGTGGTGATGGATCAGCGAGGTCTTGCCGTGCATCAGCGTCTTGGCGTGAACGATGTTGCCGCCGAAGGCCTGACCGATGCTCTGGTGACCGAGGCAGACGCCGAGGATGGGCACCTTGCCGGCGAAGTGCTTGATCGCGGCGACCGAGATGCCCGCCTCGTTCGGCGTGCACGGGCCGGGCGAGACCACGATGTGCTGCGGGTTCAGTTTCTCGATACCTTCGACGCTGATCTCGTCGTTGCGGCGCACCTCAACGTCCGCGCCCAGTTCGGCGAAATACTGCACCAGGTTGTAGGTGAAGGAGTCGTAGTTGTCGATCATCAACAGCATGATTTTTCCAGTTTGATAAGAGTCTTTGTCCGGCAAAGTTTCGGGTTACACGACCCGCACTGTCGCACCATAGCGCGCAAGCGTGGCGTCCGCGGTCAGCAGCACCAGCGGCTCGGTCAGGCTTTGTGCCACCAGCAGCCGGTCGAACGGGTCGCGGTGGTCATCGAAGGTCGGCAGCGCGGCAACCGCAAGCAGGTGTTCGTGCTTGATGTCCAGCCATTCGAAGCCCCCCTGTTCAATATTTTTGCTCAGTTTGTCCAAATCGACCCGCAGCCGCCCCATCGACAGTTTGATGGCCATTTCCCATAACGATGCACGGCTGACGAATACACCATCCGCTTCTTTGCGGATCAACTGCACCGTTTGTTTTGGCAAACGCGGATGATTGGATTCCCACCACAGAACCAGATGCGTATCGAGGAGGAGCTTCACGCCGCATCCGCCTTGATGCAATCAAATACATCGTCCAAAGGCGCGTCAAAATCCTCGGCGATCCATATCTGGTCAGCCATTGCGCCTGGCGCCGCGATCTTTTTCCTGGCAGCGGCAAAGGGAATCAGGCGTGCGATGGGCGTCCCCGATTTGGCGATCACCACGTCGCCGCCAGCCTGCACCAGTTCGAGCAATTTGGATAATTGCGTTTTGGCATCGTGAATGTTGACGATCTGCATGGTTGCTCCAAGTGGGTTAGCTAGTGGTTAGTCTATGCGTCAATGCGGATTACCGCAAGCGCCGACCATACTCAACACCACCGCTTCGGCAATCCGGATGCCGTCTATCGCCGCCGACAGGATGCCGCCCGCGTAGCCCGCACCCTCGCCGGCCGGGTACAGGCCGCACGTGTTGATGCTCTGCATATCGCCGTCGTTGCGCTTGATGCGCAGCGGCGACGAGGTGCGCGTCTCTACGCCGGTCAGCACCGCATCCGCCATGTCGAAGCCATATATCTGTTTGGCGAACGCCGGCAGCGCTTCGCGGATCGCCGCGATGGCGTAGTCCGGCAGCGCGCTGGACAGGTCGGTGAGATGGACTCCTGGCGTGTAGGAAGGTTGCACCGAGCCGAATGTCGTCGAGGGACGCCCCGCGAGGAAGTCGCCGACCAGTTGCGCGGGCGCGCGATAGTCGCCGCCGCCTAGCTCGAACGCGCGTGATTCCCAGCGGCGCTGGAATTCGATGCCGGCCAGCGGGTCACCCGGATAGTCATCGGGTGTAACGCCGACCACGATGCCGCTGTTGGCGTTGCGTTCGTTGCGCGAATATTGGCTCATGCCGTTGGTGACCACTCGCCCCGCTTCCGAGGTCGCCGCCACCACCGTGCCGCCGGGACACATGCAGAAGCTGTATACCGAGCGTCCGTTGCCGGCGTGATGCACCAGCTTGTAATCCGCAGCACCAAGCAGCGGGTTGCCCGCGTTGCTGCCGTAACGCGCGCGGTCGATCACCGATTGCGGATGCTCGATGCGGAAGCCGACGGAGAACGGCTTGGCCTCCAGATATACACCGCGCCGGTGCAGCATCTCGAAGGTATCGCGCGCGCTGTGGCCGAGCGCCAGCACCAGATGGTCCGTCGCGATGCGCTCGCCGTTACTCAACACTACGGCACGGACTTGTCCATCGACGATCTCGATGTCGTCCGCGCGGCTCTGGAAACGGATCTCGCCGCCCAGCGCGATGATCTGCTCGCGCATCTTCTCCACCATGCCGACCAGGCGGAAGGTGCCGATGTGCGGATGACTGGCATACATGATCTCTTCCGGCGCGCCCGCCTTGACGAACTCGGTCAGCACCTTGCGTCCCAGATGGCGCGGGTCCTTGATCTGGCTGTACAGCTTGCCGTCGGAGAAGGTGCCCGCGCCGCCCTCGCCGAACTGCACGTTGGATTCCGGATCGAGCACGCCCTGCCGCCACAACCCCCAGGTGTCTTTCGTCCTTTCCCGAACAGCCTTGCCGCGCTCCAGGATGATGGGGCGGAAGCCAGACTGCGCCAGGATCAGCCCGGCGAACAATCCCGCCGGCCCCATGCCGATGACGACAGGTCTTGAAGACAGGTCATGCGGAGCCTGTGCGACAAAATGGTAGCGGGTGTCGGGAGTAACGCGGACGTGCGGATCGTTTTTGAAGCGTTGCAAAATCGCCGCCTCGTCGCGCAGCTCCACATCCAGCGTGTAGGCGAACAGGATGGCGTTCTTCTTGCGCGCATCCACGCCGCGCTTGAACACCTCGTAGCGGAGCAACTCGTCTTCTGCGATGGACAGGCGCTTGAGGATCGCAGTCTTGATTTCACCCTCGACGTGGTCGAGGGGCAGCCTGATTTCGGTGAGCCGCAGCATCAGCGGTGTGCCTGCGCATCCAGTCCGTCCAGCACCATCTCCGCCGCGCGCAGCACGGCGCGGGCCTTGTTCTGCGTCTCGATCCACTCGTTGTCCGGCACCGAGTCGGCGACGATGCCCGCGCCCGCCTGCACATACAGCGTGTTGTCCTTCACCACGGCGGTGCGCAGCGCGATGGCGACATCCATGTCGCCGTTGAAGCCGAGGTAGCCGACCGCGCCCGCGTAGATGCCGCGCTTGGAAGGCTCCAGCTCGTCGATGATCTCCATCGCGCGCACCTTGGGGGCGCCGCTCACCGTGCCGGCGGGGAAGGTGGCCTTGAGCACGTCCATCGCGGAGTAGCCGGGTTTGAGCCGCGCCTCGACGTTGGAGACGATGTGCATCACGTGCGAGTAGCGCTCGATCACCATTTTCTCGGTGAGCTTCACCGTGCCGTTCTGCGCCACGCGCCCGATGTCGTTGCGGCCGAGGTCGATCAGCATCAGGTGTTCGGCCAGCTCCTTGGGGTCAGCCAGCAGTTCTTCCGCGAGCGCGGCATCCTGTTGCGGCGTCTTGCCGCGCGGACGGGTGCCGGCGATGGGGCGCACGGTGACGGTGTCGCCTTCCAGTCGTACCAGAATCTCCGGCGAGGCGCCGACCACGTGATGGTCGCCCATGTCGTAATAGAACATGTAGGGCGAGGGATTGATGCTGCGCAGCGCGCGGTACAGCGACAACGGCGGCGCGGAGAAAGGCTGGGACATGCGCTGCGCCAGCACCACCTGCATGATGTCGCCGTCGAAGATGTAGCGTTTGGCTTTCTCCACCGCCGCTTTGAATGCGGCCTCGCCGAACTCGGACTTGGCTTCGACGCATTGCGCGGGCGGTGTAAACGGAATGTCCACCGGCAGGCGCAGCATGCCGATCAGCTCGCGCAGACGTTCGCGCGCCAGCGCATAGGCGTCGTCATGCGCCGGATCGGCATAGACGATGAAAGTCAGCTTGCCGGACAGGTTGTCGATCACCGCCAGCTGCTCGGTGAGCATCAGCAGGATGTCGGGCGTGCCGAGCGTGTCCTTCTTTTCTGTTTTGGCGAGACGCGGCTCGATATAGCGCACCGTGTCGTAACCGAAGTAGCCCGCCAGCCCGCCGGTGAAACGCGGCAGGCCGGGCAGCGGCGCGACCTTGAAACGCGACTGGAATTCGCTGACGAAATCCAACGGGTTGGCCGCTTCCTGTGTCGTCTCGTGACCGCGCTCATGCAGGGAGACCTGTTTGCCGCGCACCGTGATGCGCGTGTCGGCGGGCAGGCCGATGAAGGAATAGCGCCCGAAGCGCTCGCCACCCTGCACCGATTCCAGCAGGTAGGAGAACGGCTTGTTGGCGAGTTTGAGATACAGCGACAGTGGCGTGTCGAGGTCGGCGAAGGTCTCCGCGACCAGCGGGATGCGGTTGTAACCTTGCGCGGCCAGCGCGTTGAATTCCTGTTCGGTGATGGGGTGCAACATGAAAACCTCCTGATTGTGTAGGGTGGGCACAGTGTGCCCACGCGGATGCTTTGCAATGAAACGGTGGGCATGTTTGCCCACCCTACAGATGCATCAGCACCATCGCCAGTTGTGGAGGTTGTTGAAGTTCATGTTCAAGCGCGTCTGATAAGTGGCAAGGCGGCGGGCAGGTCGGCGATCACCGCATCGAGATCGAGCCCGTCCACCGGTTCGCCGTGATTATAACCGTAAGGCACGCAGAACACCGGGCAGCCGGCAGCGCGCGCCGCGACGGTGTCGTTGAGCGAATCGCCGATCAGCAGCAGTTTTTCGATGGGGATGCCGAAGAACCGCGCGGCATGCAGCAGCGGCAGCGGGTGCGGTTTCTTTTCCGGCAGCGTGTCGCCGGACAGCACGATGTCGAAATATTTGGCCAGGCCGGCGCCTTCCAGCAGCGGATCGGTGAAGCGCGCCCGCTTGTTGGTGATGCAGCCCAGCGGAAAGCCCGCCGCCTTCATCGCGTCCAGCCCCTCGATCACGCCGTCGTACGGCTTGCTGTCGAGCAGCAGTTCACTGTAGCGCCGTTCGAAGATCGGCAGCGCCCGCTCGTACAGCGCGGCATCCGGCTCGGCATGCATGTCGCCGGTCAGCGCGCGCTTCACCAGCCAGGCGATGCCGTTGCCGATGTAGCTTTGCAGCAACTCTTGCGATACCGGCGCGCGCCCCATCTCGCGCAACATGCGGTTGGCCGCTTCTGCCAGTTCCGGCGAGGTATGCAGCAAGGTACCGTCGAGGTCGAGGACGATGGCCCGTATTTTGACGGGCGTGGTGAACCTGCCGGAGGGCATGGCTGGCACTTGCATGGGGCATCCTAATGGGCGGGAGCTTTTCCGGCGGGCTTTTCGGCAGGTTTCTCTGCGGTTTTTTCGGCAGGCTTCTCGGTACCTTTGCCTGCTGCTGCGGGAACAGCCGGCGGTGCGGCTTCAGGTGTCACGGGTGCCGGCGGGGCGGGCGGATTCTTGCCCATGCTGGGGTCGATGATCTCGTTCTCGACGTCCTTGTTGGCGGCCTTCCAGCCGGACAATATCGAAGTCGGACTCATCGATTCGTTTTCCTTCATGCAGTCTTCCGGTGTCTTGAGCGAGATGCGGCAGGCGTAGCCGATCGCTTCGGCATCGAATATCTTCTGCTGATCCGCACCGGTGATCCGGTCGCAACCGGCCAGCCCAAGGGCGGCGATCAGTAATGCGAGACGGTCGGCGCGCATGAGGTTCAGCCCTTGTTGGCCTTGGCCAGCTCGGCGCGCAACTCGCCGATGACGGTGTCGTAACGGTTCTTGTCGTTCGCATTGCGCTTGCCGAACACGGCGGAACCGGCGACGAAGGTGTCCACGCCCGCCTCGGCGACCTCGCGGATGTTGGCCGGGCTCACGCCACCGTCGATCTCTAGGCGGCAGTCGTAGCCGCCCGCGTCTATCATCTTGCGCACCTTGCGCGCCTTGTCCAGCACGAAGGGGATGAACTTCTGCCCGCCGAAGCCGGGGTTCACCGACATCAGCAATATCATGTCCAGCTTGGGCAGGGTGTATTCCAGCACGTCCAGCGGCGTGGCGGGATTGAACACCAGACCGGCCTTGCAGCCGCTCTCCTTGATCAGGCCGATGGTGCGGTCGATGTGCTCGGATGCTTCCGGGTGGAAGGTGATGTAGGTCGCGCCGGCCTTGGCGAAGTCGGGGATGATGCGGTCCACCGGCTTGACCATCAGGTGGCAGTCGATCGGTGCGGTCACGCCATGCTTGCGCAACGCCTCGCATACCAGCGGGCCGATGGTCAGATTCGGCACGTAATGGTTGTCCATCACGTCGAAGTGCACGATATCGGCGCCGGAGGCGAGCACATCATCGACCTCTTCGCCCAGTCTGGCGAAATTGGCGGAAAGAATGCTCGGGGCGATCTGGTACATGGTGAGTCCTTGAACGAAATTGACAAAAGTTCATGCTGCGCGAGCCGCATTCTAAACCGAAATGCGCCGTTTCGGGTCTGCAATGGGGCGTGGGCGGGTTTGCGCCGGTTGCCGCAGGACTGCCGCGCCGGTGTCCCGGTCAATAGCAACAGTTCGAGGCAAGCAGCCGCCGCAGTTTTTCGACCAGCGCATCGCGCAACGCGTGCAATTCCGGCAGGCGCGCCAGCGCCTCGTCCTTGCGGGATCGCCGGTGCAGGTCCAGCAGTTCGACGCCCAGCTCATGCACCCGATGGTGCAGCGGAGGGATGGACTGGAACACGGGTTCCGCGCAGTGGCGCAGCATCCCTTCACGTTCGAGCCAGACGCCGAAGCGGCATTGGTGGGCGTCCATGAGCGGCGGCGCCTCGCCCCCGTCGGCAAGACAGGCCTCCAGTGCATGGATCCAGGCGCGGTGATCCACCTCGGCGAACAGCAGCGGCAGGTCGTCGCGCCTGAAATTGCGGTCGCGCCATGCCGTCCAGCGCGGATCGGGATGCCAGTCCGCCAGCCATTGCGGCAGCTCCCCGGGCGGCATCGGCCGGGCGATGCCGTAGCCCTGGCCGAGCTCGCAGCCGAGCGGCAGCAGCATCTCGCCGTGTGCCACGGTCTCGACCCCTTCGGCGATCACCTGGCGGCGGAACGAGGTCGCCATGCCGACCACGCCTTCGACGATGGCGAGGTCGTCCGGGTCATGCAGCAGGTCGCACACGAAGCTCTGGTCGATCTTGAGCGTCTGCGCCGGCAGCCGGCGCAGATAGGTGAGCGAGGAGTAGCCGGTGCCGAAGTCGTCGAGCGCGAACTGCACGCCGAAGCCGGCGCAGGCGCGCATGATCTCGGCCACGCCCGCCATGTCCTCCAGTGCGCTGGTCTCCAGCACCTCCAGTTCCAGCAGGTTGGGGGGCAGGTCCGGGTGGCGGGCGAGCTTGGTGCGCAGCAACGCCACGAAATCCCTCTGTTGCAGCAGGCGGGCACCGACGTTCACGCTGACGTGCAACCCCAGGCCGTCACGATGCCACTGCGCCAGTTGCGCCAATGCCGCATCGAGCACCCAGTTGTCCAGTTCGGCGGCGAGCGCATGGTTCTCAATGGCGGGCAGAAACTCTGCCGGCAGCAACAGGCCGCGTTCCGGGTGCTGCCAGCGAACCAGCGCTTCGACGCCGATCACCTCGCCGGTCCGCATGTTGACCTTGGGCTGGTAATGAAGCATGAGCTCATTGTTGGCAAGGGCAACCTGAAGGCGCTGCAGGGTCTCGCCGTGAGCCTTGACCGAGGCGTCGTGCGCGATGTCGAAGAAATGATAGCGGTTCTTGCCGGACTGCTTGGCCTGATACATCGCCTGGTCGGCATGGCGCAGGAGCTGGTCGGCCTCTGCGGCATCGTCCGGATACAGGGTCACGCCGATGCTGGCGGAAACGCGCAGGATATCGCCGTGTATCGTGACTGGGTCGGCGGCGGCCTGCAACAGGCGGCTGAGCGCCTGCTCGCAATCCCGGGCGT
This sequence comes from Gallionellales bacterium GWA2_60_18, assembly GCA_001801105.1. The sequence goes on along the minus strand of MGWS01000024.1, from coordinate 9,838 downwards.
CGTTCAGGTCGGTCAGGATGGCGACGAATTCGTCGCCGCCGATGCGCGCCAGGGTGTCGCCGTCGCGCAGCGCATCCTTCATGCGCCCCGCGACGGCGATCAGCAGTTCGTCGCCCGCGTCGTGGCCATACCTGTCGTTCACCGCCTTGAAACCGTCCAGGTCGAGATAGACCGTCGCCAGCGCCTGGCTGCGCCGTTCGCTCTGGGCGATCGCCTGATGCATGCGGTCGGCCAGCAACACGCGATTGGGCAGCCCGGTCAACGCGTCGTAATGGGCGATGTGCTCGAGCTGGTGCTGGTGTTCCTTCGCCAGGGTGATGTCGGCCAGCAGTGCGACATAGTGGCCGATATTGCCTGCGGCATCATGCACGGCGCTGATGGTGAGCATCTCCGCATAGGCCTCGCCGCTCTTGCGCCGGTTCCATATCTCGCCGTACCAGTGCCCCTTGTCGAGCAGCGCTTTCCACATCGCCTGGTAATATTCGGGCGGCTGGCGCCCCGATCTGAGCATGCGCGGGTTGCGCCCCAGCACTTCTTCGCGCGGGTAGCCGGTGATGCGGGTGAAGGCGTCGTTGACATCGATGATGCTGCCCGCGGCATCGGTGATCATGATGCCCTCGTTGGAATGCGTGAAGACGCTGGCGGCAAGCTGCAACTTCTCTTCCGCCAGCTTGCGTTCGGTGATGTCCAGATGGGTTCCCGCCATCCACAGCGGTTGGCCGCCGCGAGTCCATTCGACCACGCGGCCGCGAGTCAGCACCCAGACCCAGCTGCCGTCCTTGTGGCGCATCCTGACCTCGCATTCATACGCCTCCGTCTCGCGCCGGAAATGCTTTTCCAGCAGCGCATCGGAGCGTTTGAGGTCGTCCGGGTGGGTGAATTTCGTCCAGGTCTCGATGCTGACCGGCGCGAGTTCGTCCAGCGTATAACCTATGATTTCTGCCCAGCGTTCATTGAGGATCGCGGCGCCGGTCTGCACGTTCCATTCCCAGGCTCCGGCGCCGGTGCCCCAGATGATCTGGTTGAGGCGCTTCCCCTGCAGTCGGAAGCGCCATTGGTTGAAGGCAAGCAGCGCCACCAGTCCGGCCAGTGCCATGATCCACGGCCAATAGTGGCGCAACACATCGGCCAGCGTGAATTCGGGTGCGACATTGTAGGGCGGCAGGCGCAGCGTCCGCAGCAGGTTTTCCACGCCTGCATAATCGGCCGGGATGGTGAAACCCCGGATGCCGGCGGCGAGACTGGCCGGGTGGCCGGCGGGCAGCGACAGCAGGGCGACGGTGATGCGCCGGGCCAGCTGCTCGTCCACCTGCGGCATGGTGACCACCGGCCATTCGGGATAGAGCCGCGTCGACAGGGCGAGCGGGAATCCGGGCTGGTGCTGCGGATTGATGATCCGGATGGCGCTCATGTCGAGCTTGCCTTCGCGTGCCATCGCTTCCAGCACGCCGGTGCGCACGAAACCGAATTCGGTTCGGCCGGCCAGCACGGCCTCGACCACGGCATCGTGCGGCATGCCGGTGAGCAGCAGTTTCTTTTGCGCGGGCATGGGCAGTCCGGATACGACCATCTCATAGGCCTGCATCTGAAAGCCGCCCAAGGAACTGGTTGTAGTTGTTGCGATGGTTCCGCCGGCCAGCGATTCAAATGCGGTGGTCGCCGGTGCATCGGCGCGAGTGAAGATGACCCCGCCGAAAGTGCTCAGCCCCTGATCGCCTTCCCGCTGGATCAGCGTGACGAGCGGGCCGGAAAGATGGTTGCGCTCCCTGAGCAGGATATGGTGTCCGGAGTTGGTCGCGATGACATCCAGACTGTTCTGCGCAATGGCGCTTTCCAATTCCGGGTAGGTATAGACTCCGAGTTCGACGGGCAGTGCCAGTTGTTCCTCGAGATAGCGCCCCAGCGGCTGCCATGCCGCGAGCACTTGCGGCTTGGGGCGGTAGGCAAGCACGCCTATCTTCAGCGGTGTCTGCGCCCACGCGTACAGCGGCGACAACAGCAGCGCAAGGCACAGCGGAATTAAAATGCGGCGGGTCAATCGATTACCCTTCCGGATGAGGCGGCAGCGCGCCGCCCGATGCGCGCACTATATCCTGCGGTTCGAGATTCTGGCGAGTGGTGCGATGGCAGGCGCGAAAAAGCCAGCGCACGGCTGGCTTCAGGAATGTGGTGGAGGTGATCAGGATCGAACTGACGACCTTCTGATTGCGAACCAGACGCTCTCCCAACTGAGCTACACCCCCACGGCGGTCGAATGCTAAACAGAAATCGGCGGTTTGGGAAGCGGCAGGCCGGTCTTGCGGTAGAAACCGGCGAGGTCGCCCAGATCGTCGAACACGTCCGCCGCGCCGGTGAAATCGTGGTGGCGCGTGTAATGGTTGGTGGTGATATAGGTCTTGATCCCCGCCGCAAGACTGGCGCGCAGGCCGTTCTCGGAATCCTCCAACGCGATGCAATCCGTCGCGGGCAGCCCCAGTTTGTCCAGCACCCAGAAGTAGATGTCCGGCGCGGGTTTTTTGTGCGGCACGATGTCGCCGCAGCCGTTGGCGGCGAAGTGCCTCTCCCAATCCTTGCCCAATCCGACCTCAAGCAAGCCCGAGACGTTCTCCGGCGAGGTGGTGGTGGCGATGGCGAGCAGGATGCCTGCGGCATGTGCATCGCCGATCAGTTGCCTGATGCCGGGGCGCAACGGGATCTGTCCGTCGCGCAGCATGGCGGTGTAGTACGCGGTCTTCACCTGATGCAGGTGTTTGACGAAGCCGTCGTAGTCGGCCGGTTTTTCGAAGCCGGGCAGGAAGTCTTCGACGAAGTATCTGATGCGTTCCTTGCCGCCGGTCACTTTCAGCAGCCTGTCATACAGCGCGACGTCCCAGTTCCAGTCCAGCCCGTTCTCGGCGAATGCCTTGTTGAAGGCGATGCGGTGCGCGTCTTCGGTGTCGGCAAGCGTACCGTCGACGTCGAAGATGATGGCGCGTATGGTCATGTGTGACTATGGGCAGGGTCAGCGCATGCCGGGCAGCTTGCCGGCCATGCCGCGCATCATCTTGGCCATGCCGCCGCCCTTGAACATCTTCATCATCTTCTGCATCTGCTCGAACTGGTTGAGCAACTGGTTCACATGCATCACCTTCACCCCGGCGCCGGCAGCGATGCGGCGCTTGCGCGAGGCCTTGATGAGTTCCGGCTTGCTGCGTTCGAGCGGCGTCATCGAGTTGATGATGCCTTCGAGGCGGGCGATCTGCTTGTCGTCCACGTTGGTCTTGGCGGCGGCCTGCGAAAGCTGCGCGGGCAGTTTGTCCATCAGCGCGGAGACGCCGCCCATCTTGCGCATCTGCGCCATCTGCGTCTTGAAATCGTTGAGGTCGAAGCCTTTGCCGCTCTTCACTTTCTCGGCGAGCTTCTCGGCTTCGGCGACGTTCACTTCGCGCTGCGCTTCCTCGATCAGCGACAGCACGTCGCCCATGCCGAGCACGCGCGAGGCCATGCGCTCGGGGTGGAAGGCTTCGAGGCCGTTGGGCTTCTCGCTCACGCCGACGAATTTGATCGGCTTGCCGGTGATCTGGCGCACCGACAGCGCCGCGCCGCCGCGCGCATCGCCGTCGAGTTTGGTGAGGATCACGCCGGTCAGCGGCAGCGCGTCGCCGAACGCCTTGGCGGTATTCACCGCGTCCTGGCCGGTCATGGCGTCCACCACGAACAGCGTCTCGATCGGCTTGAGCGCGGCGTTCAGTTGCTTGATTTCGTCCATCATTGCCGCGTCGATGGCGAGGCGACCGGCGGTATCGACGATCAGCACGTCGTGGTAGTGCCTCTTCGCGTAGTCCAGCGCGGCCAGCGCGATGTCCTGCGGTTTCTGGTCTTGGTCGGAGGGGAAGAAGTCGATCTCGAGCTGTTGCGCCAGCGTGCGCAGCTGTTCGATGGCGGCGGGACGGTACACGTCGCAGCTGACCAGCAGCACCTTCTTCTTGTGCTGGTCGCGCAGCAGCTTGGCCAGCTTGCCGCTGGTGGTGGTCTTGCCCGCGCCCTGCAAGCCGGCCATCAGGATCACGGCGGGCGGCACGGCGGCAAGGTTGAGCGCGTCGTTGTGCTCGCCCATCAGTTTGGTGAGTTCGCGGTGCACCACGCCGATCAGCGCCTGCCCCGGATTCAGCTTGCCGATGACTTCCTCGCCGAGTGCGGCCTGTTTGACCTGGGCGATGAAATCCTTGACCACGGGCAGCGCGACGTCGGCTTCGAGCAGCGCCATGCGCACTTCGCGCAGCGCGTCCTGGATGTTGCTCTCGGTGAGGCGCGCCTGGCCGCGCAGGTTCTTGATGACGCCGGAAAGGCGTTGCGTCAGATTGTCCAGCATGAGTAGTCCGGTTGCAGTTGGTGTAGAATCGCCGCAGTCTAAAACATCCCGGCAAAAAATGTCCAACCTTCTTCTCGCGCTGCTTGCCTGTGCCGCCTATGGCGCACTGGCGGCCTATTTCTGGCGCGCGCAGGCGCGCGGCGAGGGGGATGTGACGAGCCGCGGCGCGCCCGGGCATCTGGTGCTGCTGCCGCTGGCGCTGCATGGCTGGGTGCTGGTGCAGGACGTGTTCGCCGGCGGCGGGTTCAACCTGAGCGTGGCCAATGCGGTGTCGCTGATCATCTGGCTGACCTTGCTGGTGTACTGGGCGGCGCGCTTCTTCTATCCGGTCGGCTGCCTGCAGACGCTGGTGCTGCCGCTGGCGGCGGTGGTCGTGTTGCTGCCGGGGCTTTTCCCGTCGGCGCACCAGTTGACCAACACCGCCTTGTTCGCCTTCAAGGCGCATCTGGCGACCGCCATGCTGGCGTACAGCCTGTTCACCATCGCCGTGCTGCATGCGGTGCTGATCTCGCAGGTGGAAAAGAACCTGCACCATGCCGCGCTGCCGCGCGTGCTGCAAAGCCTGCCGCCGCTGCTGACCATGGAGACGCTGCTGTTCCGCATGATCGCCTTCGGCCTCGTGCTGCTGACGCTGACGCTGATCTCCGGCGTGATGTTCTCCGAAGAGATCTTCGGCAAGGCCTGGCAGCTCAACCACAAGGTGCTGTTCGGATTCATTTCCTGGGCGGTGTTCGCCGTGTTGCTGTGGGGGCATTATTCCTATGGCTGGCGCGGGCGCACCGCCGTGCGCTGGACGGTGGGCGGCTTCGCGCTGCTGCTGCTGGCGTATCTAGGTAGCAAGTTCGTTCTCGAGGTGCTGCTGCACCGCTGAAACTCCTTGATTTCCTTGCGCTTGCCATAGCTTGGGGAAATGTCGTAGAATTCGCGCCCTTTTGCTGGTCCGATAACTCTAATAGGTTTTATATGGTAATCATTCGTCTTTCCCGTGGCGGCTCCAAGAACCGTCCGTTCTATAACGTGGTGGTGGCCGATTCGCGCAACCGTCGTGATGGCCGTTTCATCGAGCGCGTCGGCTTCTACAACCCGATCGCGCCGGAAGGCCAGGAATCGCTGCGTTTGCAACTGGAGCGCGTCAGTCACTGGCAAAGCAAGGGCGCGCAACTGAGCGACGCCGTCGCCAAGCTGGTCAAGCGCTCTGGTGCTGCCGCCCAAGCCTGACGAAACCGTCCCCATGGTGATCATGGGGCGCGTGGCGGCAGCTTTTGGTATACGCGGCTGGATCAAGATCCAGCCGTTCACCGAACACCTCGACAGCTTGCTGGACCACGATACCTGGTGGCTGGGCAAGGAACACGGCCCATGGCGCGAGGTGGAGGTCGAACAGTGCGAGGTGCATGCCAAGACGCTGGCGGCGCAGCTGCAGGATTGTCCGGACCGCAATGCGGCGGAGAGACTGAAGGGGTTGCTGATCGCGGTGCCGCGCAGCAGCCTGCCCGAGCAGGGCGAAGATGAATACTACTGGTCCGACCTGATCGGGATGGCGGTGGCGAATGAAGCGGGCGAGTCGCTGGGAACGGTGGCGAACCTGCTGGAGACCGGCGCGAACGATGTGCTGGTGGTGCAGGGTGACAGCGGCGAAGTGCTGATTCCCTTCGTGGAAGCAGTCATCCTGCAGGTGGATGTGAAGAACAGGATCATCCGTGTGGACTGGTCGGCGGATTACCTCAAATGATCTTTGATGTGATCACATTGTTCCCGCAGATGTTCGATGCGCTGACGCAATACGGCATCACGCGGCGCGCGGCGGAACAAGGCAGTTATGTATTGAAGACGTGGAATCCGCGCGATTTCACCAGCGACAACTACCGCACCATCGATGATCGCCCCTACGGCGGCGGCCCCGGGATGGTGATGCTGGGAGAGCCGCTGGCCGGCGCGATCAACGCGGCCAGACAGCGGCAGGCGGCCAGCGGCGTGAAGAAGAGCCGGGTGGTGTATCTGTCGCCGCAAGGCAAGTTGCTGACTCATGCGCTGGTCAAGGAGCTGGTGGCGCAGCCGGAGGAAGGTTTGATCCTGCTGGCGGGGCGCTACGAAGGCATCGACGAGCGACTGATCCGGCAGCAGGTGGATGAAGAGATATCCATCGGCGACTATGTGCTGTCCGGTGGCGAACTGGCGGCGATGGTGTTGATGGACAGTCTGGTGCGGCAACTGCCCGGTGTGCTGGGCGATGCCGAATCGGCGGAGCAGGATTCGTTCGTGCAGGGCCTGCTGGATTGCCCGCACTATACGCGGCCCGAGGTTTATGACGGCGCGGCGGTACCGGAAGTGTTGATGTCCGGGCACCACGCCGAAATAGAGAAGTGGCGGCTGAAACAGGCGCTTGGACGCACCTGGGAAAGACGCCCGGATTTGCTGGCGAAACGTCAGTTGACACAACAGGAAGCTCGGCTACTGGCAGAGTACCAGCAGGAACAAGCTTCCGTACAACAAGAGGAAAAACTGAAATGAACCTGATTCAACAACTCGAGCAAGAAGAGATCGCCCGTCTGGGCAAGACCATCCCCGACTTCGCGCCCGGCGATACGGTCATCGTCAGCGTCAACGTGGTCGAAGGCGAGCGCAAGCGCGTGCAGGCCTACGAAGGCGTGGTGATCGCCAAGCGCAACCGCGGCCTGAACTCTTCTTTCATTGTGCGCAAGATATCCGCCGGCGAAGGCGTGGAGCGCACCTTCCAGACCTATGCGCCGACCATCGCCAGCATCGAAGTGAAGCGTCGCGGCGACGTGCGCCGCGCCAAGCTGTACTACCTGCGCGACCGTTCCGGCAAGTCGGCACGTATCAAGGAAAAGCTGGCCGTGCGCGGTTAAGCGAGCCGGTTTTCTGCGGTACCCAAGAACGGGAGCTTCGGCTCCCGTTTTTATTTGTGCGCTATCATTCGATGATGATTGCGGGAATACTTCCCCTCGCCCCATTGGGGAGAGGGGTGGGGGAGAGGGGATGACCTATCAGGCGAAACTGAAAGTGCCGTTCGGCGTGCTCGGCATCCGCTGTACGGCGGACGCGTTGACCGGCATCGACTTCCTTGCGCCAGGCACGCCGCTACAGCCGCCGGCAGATGCGTTCGCCGCCAAGGTGTGCGGGCAATTGCTGCGCTACCTCGATGATCCGCGCGCGCCGTTCAGCGTGCCGCTCGACCTGCGCGGCACGCCGCACCAGCAAAAGGTCTGGCAGGCGATGCAGCGCATCTCGCCCGGCGCGACGCGCAGCTATGGCGAGCTGGCTGCTGAACTCGGCTCGGGCGCGCAGGCGATCGGTCAGGCTTGCGGCGCGAACCCCATCCCCATCGTCGTTCCCTGCCATCGCGTGCTGGGCAAGTCCGGCCTCGGCGGATTCATGAAACATGCCGACGGCGCATCGCTGGACATCAAACGCTGGCTACTGGCGCATGAAGGCGCCATCCCCTCTCCCCTCGCGGGAGAGGGGCAGGGGAGAGGGGGGTGACCAACGCCGACCTCCTCGATGAATTCTGCGACAACCTCTGGCTGGAGGACGGCCTGTCGCGCAACACGCTGGACAGCTACCGGCGCGACCTGACCAAGTTCGCCGCGTGGCTGGAGAAGCAGCGCGACGCCTCCATCCTGCAAGCCACGCACGGCGACATACAGGGTTATCTCGGCAATTTGTTTGCACATAAAGCCAAGTCGAGCAGTGCCGGGCGCAATATCTCCAGCCTGAAGCGCCTGTTCCGCTACCTGTTGCGGCAGGGCAAGATCAGCGCCGATCCTACCTTGCAGATCGATACCCCCAAGCTGCCGCGCAACCTGCCCAAGAGCCTCACCGAGCAGGATGTGGAGCTGCTGCTGGCCGCGCCCGATGTGCAGACCCCGCTCGGCCAGCGCGACCGCACCATGTTCGAGGTGCTGTACGCCACCGGCCTGCGTGTATCGGAACTGGTGACATTGCGCATCACGCAGGTGAGCATGGACATGGGCGTGGTGCGCGTGATGGGCAAGGGCAGCAAGGAGCGCCTCGTGCCGCTGGGCGAAGAGGCGCTGGACTGGCTGCGCCGCTATCTGGCGGACGGGCGCGGCGTGCTGCTGGGCAAGCAGATGGCCGATGCGCTGTTCGTCACACAGCGCGGTGAGGGTATGACACGGCAGATGTTCTGGTACCTGATCAAGAAACATGCGAGGACGGCCGGGCTGAATAAATCGCTGTCGCCGCACACCCTTCGCCACGCCTTCGCCACCCACCTGCTGAATCACGGCGCGGATTTGCGCGTGGTGCAGATGTTATTGGGGCATTCGGATATTTCTACGACGCAGATTTACACCCATGTGGCGCGGGAGCGGTTGAAGCAGTTGCATGCGATGCATCATCCGAGGGGATGAGTCGTAGGTTGGGTTAGCAGTTTCATCGCGTAACCCAACATCAAAACCGCCGGGGGTTGCCCGGCAGCAAGTCACTTTCTTTTGCTTCGCCAAAAAGAAAGTAACCAAAGAAAAGGCGACCCCGGTTTGCCGCCGCTACGCGGTTCCCTCGATCAACCACAAGCAAGCGGGGCTGCGGAACTCGCGCTACGCGCTCAGACAGTCCTCGCCTAAACCTCCGCTTGCTTGCGGCTGATCGAGGCGGCGCTCAGGGGGAAAATACGAAAATCAAAAAACACTGGGCGGGCACTCCGTGCCCACCTTACTTGCCGACACTTCTTGTTGGCGGGTGAGGGTGAGCTTCAGACGGCGGACTCATACACGTTGGGTGGCGTACAACGAAGCAGAACCTATCGGGTTATTCAATCTTTAAATGATCAAGAGATTCTGGTGAGCCAGTGATCACCACTACGAAACTATTTTTAAATATGTGTTGCTGATGAACATCAGCGACAGTAACTCCCCCGAGCAGCTGAATTGCCCATACAGATACGCCATCATCTACCTCGCTCATAATGCCTTTGTATCTGACGGTGTCATCTCCCAATCCAATATCAACTCTCAGCTTTGAAGTAAGGGTAAACAAACCAGAAATGAACTCCATACCTGTAGGTGATGGAGTGAACGTTTTAAATGAACAGCTCAGTGGCAAGCGTCGCCCCGAATGGTGATATATAAGCCCTCTTCCTATGAACCCAATAAATTTGTGCAGAATGTCACTATCCAGTTCAACGGTTAGTCTTTCTTCCAGATGACTTTCATCGACGGGGAGTTGTGTATAACCAAACCCTTCTTTGATTTTATTGTGTAGTTTTTTGTTACTCTCCAATCGTCTCATTGCATCGATCGAAAGCGCTTTATGAGCATTTTTGTGCGTAGCCCCAAAGGGGAGTACGGAAAGCAAATAATGCTCAAGCTGGGACTTTTCGTTGTTGCATTTTTCGCATGACGGAACTTTGGGGAGCGTGACCTGCTCCCCCTAGACCGTACCAGCTAGAAGTTAGTAAAGTCCGCTTTTGAAGAGAGGCGGAAATGAAGAAGAGTCGATTTAGCG
>MGWS01000023.1:71986-72201 GCA_001801105.1 Gallionellales bacterium GWA2_60_18 | reverse complement strand
GGGGTGGGACGCCACCTCGTCCATGGGGATGGTCCACCGGTCCACCTCCAGGCCGACCGCGCCCATGAGCTCGACCATGAGCTCCTGGGCCGGCGTCTCGTTCCCGTTCCAGCTGGGTATCCGCACCAGCCGCCGGGCCGCCTCCACCAGCGCGGAGGCGTCCACGGCCTCGGCCACCCTGGACTCCAGAGGCGTGAGGCTGCTCACGCCCCCCG
>MGWS01000023.1:71229-71843 GCA_001801105.1 Gallionellales bacterium GWA2_60_18 | reverse complement strand
CCGGCGTTGCGGTTTGCATCATGCCCGGTTCGCATCCTGCCAGGGCGATGGCGGGACTCCAGCGCGTGGTTTTCACGCAGCCGTCGAAACCGTCGCGTATGACTACATCGCGCGGGTCATACACATAGCCGTCGCTGGGCTGGAGAGCGAGGGAGGTCTGTGCCGCAGATAGCAGGCAAAACAGGGCGGTGAGTTTCAAGGTGCGTTTCATGGCGTTCCTCTATGCGGTTGGGTGAGCGTTCGGTGGGCACAAGTGCTGCTGGGCTGGCTGGCACAGGTGCGGATGGTAAGGGGTCACCCTTGTTCTTGTAAATACCATATATAGGCGGTCTGTAATCCGTTTTGTCCGGGAATGAGGGGCGTGGTAGACTTGCGCGCTGTTTTTCGGCATTTTCAACCATCACCGATACCATGGATCAATTCGCTAAAGAAACCCTGCTGGTCAGCCTTGAAGAAGAGATGCGCAAGTCCTATCTGGACTACGCGATGAGCGTCATCGTCGGCCGCGCGCTGCCGGACGTGCGCGACGGCCTCAAGCCGGTGCACCGCCGCGTGCTCTACGCGATGAGCGAGCTCAACAACGACTGGAACCGCGCTTACAAGAAGTCGGCCCG
>MGWS01000023.1:51464-71193 GCA_001801105.1 Gallionellales bacterium GWA2_60_18 | reverse complement strand
TCGCCCATGAGCTGCTGGCCGACTTGGACAAGGAGACGGTCGATTTCGGACCAAACTACGACGGCTCCGAGCATGAGCCGCTGGTGTTCCCGGCGCGCTTCCCCAACCTGCTGGTGAACGGCTCTTCCGGTATCGCGGTGGGCATGGCGACCAACATCCCGCCACATAATTTGAATGAGGTGGTGGATGCCTGTCTGGCCTTGCTACGTGAGCCGGACATGGATATCGAGCGCCTGATCGAGCTGGTGCCGGCACCGGACTTCCCGACCGCCGGCTTTATCTACGGGCTGGCCGGCGTCAAGGAAGGCTACCGCACCGGCCGCGGCCGCGTGGTGATGCGCGCGCGCTGCCATTTCGAGGATATCGGCAAGGGCGATCGTCAGGCCATCATCATCGACGAGCTGCCCTATCAGGTGAACAAGGCCAACCTGCTGATGAAGATCGGCGAGATGGTGCGCGAGAAGCGGCTGGAGGGCATCTCCGAGATCCGCGACGAGTCGGACAAGTCCGGTATGCGCGCGGTGATCGAACTGAAGCGCGGCGAGAACGCTGACGTGATCCTGAACAAGCTGTACAAGGAAACGCCGATGCAGGACAGCTTCGGCATCAACATGGTCGCCATCGTCGACGGCCAGCCCAAGTTGTGCAACCTGAAAGACATCATCAACGCCTTCCTGCGCCACCGCCGCGAAGTCGTCACGCGCCGCACCCTGTTCGAGTTGCGCAAGGCGCGCGAGCGTGGCCACATCCTGGAAGGGCTGGCGGTCGCGCTGTCCAACGTGGACGAGATCATCGCGCTGATCAAGGCTGCGCCGACCCCGGCTGACGCCAAGCGCGAGCTGATGGCGCGCAGCTGGCGCTCGTCGCTGGTCGAGGACATGCTCTCGCGCGTCAGCGATGCCTCGCGCCCCGACGGGCTGGCGCCCGAGTTCGGGCTGGTGGGCAAGGGCAACGCACGCGGCTACCACCTCTCCGACGCGCAGGCACAGGCCATTCTGGAACTGCGCCTGCAACGCCTCACCGGGCTGGAGCAGGACAAGATCGTCGGCGAATACCGCGAAGTGATGGACAAGATCGCCGACCTGCTCGATATCCTGTCCAAGCCGGAACGCGTGACCCAGATCATCGGCGAGGAGCTGGCGGCGGTGAAGGCGCAGTTCGGCGACAAGCGCCGCAGCGAGATCATCACGCACACGCAAGAGATGAGCATGGAAGACCTGATTGCGCCGGAAGACGTGGTGGTCACGCTGTCGCACGGCGGCTACATGAAGGCGCAGAAGCTGGACGAATACCGCGCGCAGAAGCGCGGCGGGCGCGGCAAGCAGGCGACCGCGACCAAGGAAGACGATTTCGTCGACAACCTGTTCATCGCCAACACCCACGACTACATCCTGTGCTTCTCCAACCGCGGCCGCGTCTATTGGCTCAAGGTGTATGAAGTGCCGCAGGGCACACGCATCTCGCGCGGCAAGCCTATCGTCAACCTGCTGCCGCTGGGCGAGGGCGAGATGATCAACGCCATCCTGCCGGTCAAGGAGTTCTCGGACGACAAGTTCGTGTTCTTCGCTACCACCGACGGCACAGTCAAGAAGACCACGCTGTCGCAGTTCGCCAATCCGCGCAAGGCCGGCATCATCGCCATCGCGCTGGACGAGGGCGACTTCCTGATCGGCGTGGCGCTGACCGACGGCAAGCATGACGTGATGCTGTTCTCCGATGGCGGCAAGGCGGTGCGTTTCGACGAGAACGACGTGCGCGCCATGGGGCGCGACACGCGCGGCGTGCGCGGCATGAACCTGGCCAAGGGCGGCAAGGTGATCTCGCTGCTGGTGGCGGAAGACGAGAACCAGAGCGTGCTGACCGCGACCGAGAACGGCTACGGCAAGCGTTCGCCGATCACCGAATACACCCGCCACGGACGCGGCACGCAGGGCATGATCGCGATCCAGACCTCGGCGCGCAACGGCAAAGTGGTCGCCGCGACGCTGGTGAACGCCGACGACGAGATCATGCTGATCGGCACCAACGGCGTGCTGATCCGCACCCGCGTCAAGGAGATCCGCGAGATGGGCCGCGCTACGCAGGGCGTGACGCTGATGAACCTGGACGATGGCGACAAGCTGGCCGGCCTGAGCCGCATCGCCGAGCCGGAAGAGGAATAGCAGCATGACGATCTACAACTTCAGCGCGGGCCCGGCGGTATTGCCGAGGGATGTGCTGTTGCAGGCGCAGGCGGAATTGCCTGACTGGCACGGCAGCGGCATGTCGGTGATGGAGATGTCGCACCGCGGCAAGGAATACATGAGTATCCATGCGCAGGCCATCGCCGATCTGCGCGAACTGATGGCTATCCCGGCCAACTACAAGGTGCTGTTTCTGCAAGGTGGCGCGCACCTGCAATTTTCGATGATCCCGCTGAACCTGTTGCGCGGCAAGGCTTCCGCCGATTATGTGAATACCGGCGAGTGGTCCAAGAAGGCCATTGCTGAGGCGAAGAAGTTTGGCGGCGTGAATGTTGTGGTGGACAATGCTGAAAAGAATTGCACCTACGTGCCCGCGTTCGATACATGGAAGCGTGACCCGAATGCGGCTTATCTGCATTACTGCCCGAACGAGACCATCGGCGGCGTGGAGTTCAACTGGATCCCCGATAGCGGCGATGTACCGCTGGTGGCGGACATGTCGTCCAACATCCTGTCGCGCCAGATCGACGTATCGAAATTCGGCCTGATCTATGCCGGCGCGCAGAAGAACATCGGCCCGGCAGGATTCGCCGTGGTGATCGTGCGCGACGACCTGCTCGGGCAGGCGGCGGCGAACACGCCGACCATGCTGGACTACAAGATACACGCGGATGCCGACTCGATGTACAACACGCCGCCCACCTACGGTATCTACATGGCCGGGCTGGTGTTCCAGTGGCTCAAGCGGAACGGCGGCATCGCGGCGATGGAACGCACCAACATCGCCAAGGCGCAGCTGCTGTATGCGGCGATCGACGCCAGCAACGGTTTCTATAATTGCCCGGTGGCGTTGGCGGACCGCTCGCGCATGAACGTGCCGTTCACGCTGAAAGACGCGGACCTGGACGGCGAGTTCCTCAAGCAGGCCGATGCGCGCGGGCTGCTGCAACTCAAGGGGCATCGCTCGGTCGGCGGGATGCGCGCCTCGATCTATAACGCGATGCCATTGGCTGGCGTGCAGGCGCTGGTAGAATTCATGGCCGACTTCGCCGGCCAGCATGGCTAGGCTTTTGACAGGGACAGCATGAGCGAGCAACTGAAACAATTCCGCGCACAGATCGATAGTCTGGATGACGAGTTACTCAAGCTCGTCAACCGGCGCGCCGCGCTGGCGCAGCAGATCGGCCTGCTCAAGGAGGACGGCACGGTGCTGCGTCCCGAGCGCGAGGCGCAGATATTGCGCCGTCTGCAGGCGGACAATCAGGGGCCGCTGGGCGATGCCGCCGTGGCGCAGTTGTTCACCGAAGTGATGTCGCAGTGCCGCGCGCTGGAAGCGCCGTTGCGCGTGGCCTATCTGGGACCGCATGGCACCTTCAGTGAGGCGGCGGTGTTGCAGCGCTTCGGCCAGGCATGCGAGGGGTTGCCTGCCGACTCGATCGACGGCGTGTTCGCCGCCGTGGAAAGCGGCGCGGCGAACTACGGCATGGTGCCGGTGGAGAATTCCACCGAGGGCGCGATCGGACGCACCCTCGATCTGCTGCTGAACAGCAAGCTCAATATCTGCGGCGAGGTGCTGCTGCAAGTGCATCAATGCGTGCTGTCGAACGAGAATGATCTGTCGCTGATCCGCAAGGTCTATTCGCATCCGCAATCGTTCGGGCAGTGCCAGGGCTGGCTGAATGCGCACCTGCCGCATGCCGATCGCATCACCGCTTCCAGCAATGCCGATGCGGCGCGCCTTGCTGCGGAGGAATCGTTCGCGGCGGCGGTTGCCGGTGCGCAGGCCGCAGCGCATTTCCATCTCAAGGTGCTGGCGCAGAACATCGAGGACGATGCGCGCAACACCACGCGCTTTCTGGTGCTGGGCAACCAGCAGGTTGCTCCGTCAGGAAACGACAAGACCTCGCTGGTATTGTCCGCGCCGAACCGCCCCGGCGCGGTGCATGACCTGCTCGTCCCGCTGGCGCGGCACGGCGTTTCCATGACGCGGCTGGAGTCGCGTCCGGCACGTTCCGGCCTGTGGGAATACGTCTTCTATATCGACATAGAAGGCCATCAGGAGGATGAAAAAGTGGCTGCCGCACTGGTCGAGCTGAAGCAGGTCGCCGCCTTCGTGAAAGTGCTGGGCTCGTATCCGGTGGCCGTCTAGCCCATTTCCATCAATCACATTCTTAGCATGAACATGAATTATTCCGGGCTGGCTCCAGCCTACATCCGTGCCATCGCCCCCTACCAGCCGGGCAAGCCGATCTCCGAACTGGAGCGCGAGCTGGGCATCAGCGGCATCGTGAAACTCGCATCCAATGAGAATCCTCTCGGAGCCAGCCCCAAGGCGATTGCAGCGGCACATGCGGCACTGGACGAGATTGGCCTTTACCCGGACGGTAACGGTTTTGCGCTGAAAGATGCGCTGGCGCAGCGCTATGGCGTGACGCATGACCGCATCGTGCTGGGCAACGGTTCCAACGATGTACTGGAGTTGGTGGCGCGCGCCTTCCTGACCATAGGCGACAAGGCGGTCTTCTCCGACCACGCGTTCGCGGTCTATCCATTGGCGACGCAGGCGGTCGGTGCGACCGGCATCAGCGTCGCGGCCAGGGATTTCGGCCACGACCTCGATGCGATGTGCCTCGCGGCAACGGAGCAGGGCGCGAAGCTGGTGTTCATCGCCAACCCGAACAATCCAACCGGCACCTTCGTGTCCGGCGAGGCGCTGCATGAATTCCTGCGCAAGCTGCCAGCGGATATCCTGGTGGTGCTGGACGAGGCCTATAACGAATATCTGCCCGAAGACTGCTGCTACGACAGCGTCGCATGGATGGGCGAGTTCCCCAACCTGATCGTCTCGCGCACCTTTTCCAAGGCCTACGGGCTGGCTTCGCTGCGCGTGGGCTATGCGCTGGCGCATGCGCAGGTGGCGGACATGATGAACCGCGTGCGCCAGCCGTTCAACGTCAACAGCGTGGCGCAGGCGGCGGCGGTGGCGGCATTGCAGGACGCGGATTTCGTGCAGCGCACGTTCGAGCTGAACCGGCGTGGCATGGCGCAGATCGTTGCGGGGCTGGAGCGGCTGGGGCTGGAATACATTCCCTCGTTCGGCAACTTTCTCGCGTTCCGCATCGGCGGCGCCACGGCGATGTACCGACGCTTGCTCGAACTGGGCGTGATCGTGCGCCCGATCGCGGGTTATGACATGCCGGACTGGCTGCGCGTGAGCATCGGCCTGGAATCGGAGAATGAGAAGTTTCTATTTGTATTAGAGCAGGCAATCGGAGAGCAAGCATGATTATCGTGATGGGCAGGGACGTTACCGACGAACAGGTCGGTGCAGTGGTAAAAAGGTTGGAAACAGCGGGTCTGAAGGCGAACATCTCGCGCGGCATCGAGCGCACCGTGATCGGCGCGATCGGCGACGAACGCCAGTTGACCGAGGAGATGTTCACCTCGCTGCCCGGCGTGGAATCGGCGATGCATATCGCCAAGCAATACAAGATCGTGTCGCGCGAATCGCATAAGGAAAACACCGTCATCGACATCGCCGGTGTGCCGTTGGGCGGCAACCAGATCCAGATCATCGCCGGCCCGTGCTCGGTGGAAACGCAGGAACAGATGGACCTGTCGGCGCAGTACGTGCACGAAGCCGGTTGCCGCCTGATGCGCGGCGGCGCGTTCAAGCCGCGCACCAGCCCGTATGCGTTCCAGGGCCACGGTGTGGAAGGGCTTGATATGTTCCGCAAGGCGGCGGGCAAATACAAGCTGCCCATCGTTACCGAGTTGATGGACGCGCGCCAGATCGATGCCTTCCTCGAATACGACGTGGACGTGATCCAGATCGGCACGCGCAATATGCAGAACTTCGACCTGCTCAAGGCGGTGGGCAAGGTCAACAAACCGGTCATCCTCAAGCGCGGTATGTCGGCGACCATCAGCGAATGGCTGATGTCGGCGGAATACATCGCGGCGGGCGGCAACCACAACATCATCTTCTGCGAGCGCGGCATCCGTACTTTCGAAACCGCATATCGTAATGTTCTGGATGTGACCGCCATCGCCGTGCTGAAGAAAGAGACCCACCTCCCGGTGATCGTCGATCCTTCGCATGCCGGCGGCAAGGCGTGGATGGTGCCGGCACTGTCGCAGGCGGCCATCGCCGCCGGCGCGGACGGCCTGCTGGTCGAGATGCACCCCAGCCCGTGCGACGCATGGTGCGATGCCGACCAGGCGCTGACGCCGCAGGAACTGAAGAAACTGATGGGCACGCTGGGTGCGATCGCCGGGGCAATCGGGCGCACGCTGTAAGCTGGTAGCTCGTTGCTTGTGGCTTGTAGCAAAACCCGCGCCCTTTGGGCGCGACAAAACTGCTATCGGCTACAAGCTACAAGCTTCTTGATGGGACAAACATGATGTCGCAACCTGCTTTCGGAAAAATCGTCATCTTCGGCGCCGGGCTGATCGGCGGCTCGTTCGCGCTGGCGTTGCGCAAGGCGAATGCGGTCGGCGAAGTGGTCGGTTTCGGTCGCCGCGCGGCGACGCTGGAGCAGGCGAAACAACTCGGCATCCTCGACCGC
Source organism: Gallionellales bacterium GWA2_60_18 (assembly GCA_001801105.1). The sequence continues at coordinate 64,442 of MGWS01000023.1, read as the reverse complement.
ATCGGGACCGACCTTGCCGAACTCGGCGATGCCGATATCGTGCTGCTTGCCACGCCGGTCGGACAGATGGCGGAGTTGATGGCGCGCATCGCACCGCATCTCGGCACGCACACGCTGGTTACCGATGGTGGCAGTACCAAGGGCGATGTGGTGGCGGCAGCGCGGGCGAACCTGGGCAAGCGGATATCGCAGTTCGTTCCCGCGCATCCCATTGCCGGTGCCGAGAAAACCGGTCCGGACGCTGCGATGGCCGACCTGTACCAGGGCAAGAAAGTGGTGTTGACGCCGTTGCCGGAGAATGCGCCGGAATCCGTCGCTCGTGTGCGCAAGGCATGGGGGCTGTGCGGTGCCGCGGTGAGCGAACTCACGCCGGAACAGCACGATGCGGTGTTCGCTGCCGTCAGCCACCTGCCGCACCTGCTGTCGTTCGCGCTGGTGCATGACCTGTCGCAGCGCGACAACCGCGACCTGCTGCTGTCGTTTGCCGCCAGCGGCTTCCGCGATTTCACCCGTATCGCCGCCAGCTCGCCGGAGATGTGGCGCGACATCTGCTTGGCCAATCGCGAGGCGCTGCTGGATGAACTGGGGCGTTATCAGCAGGAGCTCGAAACCTTGCATCAAGCGCTGGCAGCAGCCGATGCCGGCAAACTGGAACAAGTTTTCAGCGAGGCGCGCAAATTGCGCAGCGGCTGGGCAGGACAATAAGACTACGATGGAGCGTATTCCAACCGGGAAGATTTGGTGGCTGGTCATTGCCCTTGCGCTGATCTGGTTCGCCAATCTCGAATACCGCACGCTCATCAAGCCGGATGAAGGACGCTATGCCGAGATCCCGCGCGAGATGGTGGCGAGCGGCGACTGGGTGACGCCGCGCCTGAACGACCTCAAGTATTTCGAAAAACCGCCGCTGCAATACTGGGCGACGGCCACGGCCTACACCGTATTCGGCGAGCACCAATGGACTTCGCGCCTATGGACCGCGCTGACCGGTTTTGCCGGCATCCTGCTGGTGTGGTTCGCCGGGATGCACCTGTTCGGGCGCGAGGCGGCAGGCCATGCCACGCTGCTGTTGTCCAGCAGCCTGCTGTATGTGCTGATGGGGCACGTCAACACGCTGGACATGGGCGTGACATTCTTCCTCACCCTCGGCATTCTCGGCTTGTTGCTCGCCCAGGCGCAGGCCGATGTGAAGAAACAGCGCAACTGGATGCTGGTCGCGTGGGCGGGGCTGGCGCTGGCGGTGTTGAGCAAGGGGCTGATGGGCATCATCCTGCCCGGCGCCGCGCTGTTCATCTATTGTGTCGTGCAGCGCGACTTCGGCGTGCTCAAACGCATGCACTGGTTGCCGGGGCTCGGTGTGTTCCTGCTGATCAGCGTACCGTGGTTCGTGCTGGTGATGCAGGCCAACCCGGAATTCTTCGACAAGTTCTTCATCTACGAGCACTACACGCGTTTCACCACCACCGAGCATGGGCGCTACCATCCGTGGTACTACTTCATCCCCATCCTGCTGGCGGGCGCGCTGCCGTGGACGGTGACGATGTTCGACAGCATGTTCCGCACGTTGCGCAACAGCAGCCTGCCGGACAGGATGTTCAACACCCGGCGCTTCCTGCTGATCTGGGCGGTGTTCATCTACGTGTTCTTCTCGCTCTCCGGCTCCAAGCTGCCGTCCTATCTGCTGCCGATGTTCCCTGTGCTGGCCTTGCTGATGGGCAAGCGCATCGCCGATATGCGCGGGCGCACGCTGGCATGGCAAGTGGCTCCGGCGATCCCGGTCGCGCTGGCGCTGCTGGTGTTGGGACTGAACGTGGGCAAACTGGCCGATACGCCGAACCAGATCGAGCTGTATCCGCATTACGCGCCCTGGTTGGTGACATCCGCGCTGGTGTCATTGGGCGGATTGCTGGCGGGAATATGGCTGCTGCTGCGCGAACGCAAGTCTGTTGCCGTTCCGGTGCTGGCATTGACTGCGCTGTTGTCCGCGCAGATCGGGTTGTCCGGCTACGAGACCGTGGCGCGCGAGCGTTCCGCCAAGCACATCGCCGAGGCGATCCGCGCCGAGGTGAAGCCGGAAATCCCGTTCTACTCGGTGCTGACCTACGAGCAGACGCTGCCGTTCTACCTGAAGCGCACCTTCACGCTGGTGCAGTTCGAGGACGAGATGGGCTTTGGCATCAAGCAGGAGCCGCAGCGCTGGGTGCCCACCGTGCAGGCGTTCGCGCAGGTCTGGGCGGCACAACCGGCGGCGCTGGCGATCATGCCGGTGTATGCTTACCCGCAATTGCAGCAACTGGGGCTGGCGATGCAGGTCATCTTCGAGGACCGGCAGCACATCGTCGTGAAGAAACCATGACACTTTCGGGAGGTCGCACATGAACGCAGTCAGCTTCGGCCTGATCTTCACCGGCGTGATGCTCAACGCCGCCGCGCAGATTCTGATGAAGGCCGGCACCAATGCGGTGGGTCATTTCGAGTTCAGCATGGCGAACGTCATGCCCATCGGCTGGAAGCTGGCGACCGAGTGGCATATCGTCACCGCGCTGTTCTGCTACGGTTTGAGCGTGGTGGTGTGGATACTCGCGCTGTCGCGCGTGCCGGTCAGCATCGCCTTCCCGATGCTGTCCATGGCCTATGTGGTGAATGCCGTGGCGGCCTGGTATCTGCTGGGCGAGGAGCTGAATCCGGTCAAGGTGCTGGGTATCGGCGTCATCATCCTCGGTGTGGTCATCATTTCGCGGGCATAAAATCAATTAGCCACAGAGAACACAGAGAAAAACAAAAGCTATGAGTTTTCTTCCATTTTCGCGCCCCACCATAGACGAACCCACCATCGCCGCCGTCGCCGACGTGTTGCGCTCCGGCTGGATCACCAGCGGCCCCAAGGTGCAGGAATTCGAGAAACAGCTCTCCGCCTACTTCGGCGGGCGCCCGGTGCGCACCTTCAACTCCGGCACCTGCACGATGGAGATCGCGCTACGCATCGCCGGCATCGGCGCGGGCGATGAGGTCATCACCACGCCGATCTCCTGGGTGGCGACCGCCAACGTCATCATCGAGGTCGGCGCGACGCCGGTGTTCGCCGACATCGATCCGGTCACGCGCAACATCGACCTGGACAAGGTCGAGGCCGCGATCACGCCAGCTACCCGCGCCATCATCCCGGTCTATCTCGCGGGCAAGCCGGTGGACATGGACCGGCTCTATGCCATCGCTGCAAAACACAAATTGCGCGTTGTGGAAGATGCCGCTCAGGCTATCGGTTCATCTTGGCACGGCAAGCCCATCGGCAGCTTCGGCGATTTCGTTTCGTTCAGTTTCCAGGCCAACAAGAACCTCACCACCTCCGAGGGTGGTTGCTTGGTGCTGAACGATGAAGACGAGGCGAAGCTGGCGGAGAAATACCGTCTGCAGGGCGTGACGCGCAGCGGCTGGGACGGCATCGAGGTGGACGTGCTGGGCGGCAAGTTCAACATGACCGACGTCGCCGCCGCGATTGGTTTAGGACAGTTCGCGCAACTCGATGCCATCACGGCAAAGCGGCGCAAGCTGGCGCAGCGCTATTTTGCTGCCTTCGGCACCGATTTCGAGGCGCAGACCGGCGCACAGCTGCCTCCGGCCGATTTCGAGAACACCAACTGGCACCTGTTCCAGCTGGTGCTGCCGGAACGCATCGCGCGCGCCGACTTCATGGCGCAGATGAAGGAGCGCGATATCGGCATCGGTTATCACTATGCGCCCATTCACCTGTTCAAACTGTATCGCGACCGCGGCTTTCACGCAGGCATGTTCCCCGTGGCCGAGCGCGTCGGCAAGCAGATCGTCTCGCTGCCGATGTTCTATGCGATGAGCGAGAGCGATGTCGAACGCACCGTCGCGGCGACGCGCGAGGTGCTCCGCATTTTGTGATTATCCTGCACGCGTCAGACGGATTGGAGCCGTCGCCGGTTGTCCCTGTTCAGGTAAACCCGCCATAGAAGATCACCCGCCGCTTGCCATCGTGCTTGGCCTGATACATGGCCTCGTCGGCAGTCCGCAACAGATCCTGAGCTGCCATCTCGTCACTCGGATAAATACTGATGCCGATGCTGGACGAGAGCGATAGAGATTCGCCGGCGATTTCGTAAGGTGCGGAAAGTTCGCTGAGAATCTTCTCGGCAACCCGTTCGGCGTTCGCCCTGTTGCAAATGTCGGTGAGAATGACCACGAATTCATCGCCGCCCAGACGTGCCGCAGTATCCATGCCGCGAATGACAAGGTTCAGGCGCTGCCCCACCGTTTTAAGCACTTCGTCGCCGAAGGCATGGCCGTAGGTGTCATTGACTGGTTTGAATCCGTCCAGGTCGATGAACAGCAGTGCGAAGTGCTGGCGTAGCCGTTCGGCCGTTGCAATGGCCTGCTCCAGGCGGTCATGCAGCAGCATGCGGTTGGGCAGCCCGGTCAGTGAGTCGTAATGTGCAAGACTTTCCAACTGCGCTTCGATTTCCTTGCGCTCGCTGACATCATAAAAAACCGCCGAGAAATTGCTGATCTCGCCGGCATCATCGCGTATCACGGTGATCGACAGGAATTTAGGGTAGAAAGTGCCGTCCTTGCGGCGATCCCAGATATCGCCACGCCAGTAACCTTTTTCAAGAAGGCATTTCCACATCGCCTGATAGAACGCTGCATCATTTTTGCCTGATTGCAACACCCGTGGATTCTTGCCGATCACATCCTCGCGGTCGTACCCGGTCAGCGTGGTGAAGGCCTGATTGATCGAAATGATGTTGTTCTGGTAGTCGGTGATCACCATGGCTTCATTCGAGCTGTCGAACATCTGCGCGGTCAAGCGCAACTGGTCGCCCATGCGCCGCCATTGCGTGATGTCAGAACCCATCATCACGATGCTCGCGGGAACTCCTGCCGGATCGCGCATCAAGGTCAGATGCCAACGAAAGAGACGCGGCCCGTTCTCCGTATCGACCAGATATTCGAATTCCTGCGGCAAGGCTGACAGTAGCGCGTCTCCGCCAAAGAAGTCGGCCACCTGCGGGCGGTCTTCCGCGCTGACGTACTGGCCGATCCAGTCGCTGCCGATCAGCCGCTCTGCGGGCTGGCCGACCTGTGCCGCCATGAGTCGATTGATATGCACGATCCGCCCTTGCGGATCGATCGCGATCGTGGCGAACCCGACACCTTCCAGGAAATCGAAAACCTGTTTTGCCGAGTGTTGCAGAGTCTGCTCGCCAGCCTCCGTATCGGATTCGTCAGTCAAAGTCCCAAGCAGGCCGTTGAACTGCCCCGAGGGCAATGTGCGTACGGCTGCATCATGAAGAACGCGTCGCGCCGAACCGTCCGCGCGATAGATCCGGTAATGCAGATAGAAACCGCGCTGGACCTCGATAGCCTCGTGTATGACCTCCATTACCCTCGCACGGTCATCACTATGCACCACGTCAAGCCAGCCCGAACCGTAGCTGCCTTCCAGGGACTGCCCCGTGTACTCCGTCCAATTCGAGCTAACGACCTCGCACCCGCCGCGTGCGTCGGCGGTCCAGAACAGGACGCGTTGAGGGTAGGCTGCGACCTGGAAGTGTGCGTTGCCCACCTCCAGCATGTCGTGCGCCAAGGATTCATTCCGATTCATAGCGATCAATGCCGATATCTGCACCATTTGCCCGAATGTTTTGAGGATATCACGGCACAATCGAAATTGTTCTGGATTGCGGCCCCATGCGGTAAAATGCCGCCCCTATGAGCGCTCCCCAACTTTCCGTCGTCATCCCCGTCTATAACGAGGAGCAGGGCTTGCAGTCCCTGTTCGACCGGCTGTATCCGTCACTGGACAAGCTCGGCATCGGCTACGAGGTGGTGTTCGTCAACGACGGCAGCCGCGACCGCTCTGCCGCGATCCTGCGCGAGCAGTTCCAGAAGCGCCCCGATGTGACCCGCGTGGTGCTGTTCAACGGCAACTTCGGCCAACACATGGCGATCATGGCGGGCTTCGAGCAATCGCGCGGACAGCGCGTGGTGACGCTGGATGCCGACTTGCAGAATCCGCCGGAGGACATCGGCCTGCTGCTGGCGAAGATGGACGAGGGGCACGACTACGTCGGCTCGATCCGCCGCCAGCGCAACGACAGCTGGTGGCGGCATGTCGCTTCGCGCGCCATGAACGGCCTGCGCGAGAAGATCACCCGCATCAAGATGACCGACCAAGGCTGCATGTTCCGCGCCTACGACCGCCACATCATCGATGCGGTGAACAGTTGCAAGGAAGTGAACACCTTCATTCCGGCATTGGCCTACAGCTTTGCGCGCAACCCCACCGAGGTGGTGGTGGGGCATGAGGAGCGCACGGCGGGCGAATCCAAATATTCGCTGTACAGCCTGATCCGTCTCAACTTCGACCTGATGACCGGCTTCTCGCTGGTGCCGCTACAGTTTTTCTCGATGGCGGGTATGCTGATCTCGCTGTTCTCCGGCCTGTTCTTCGTGTTCCTGGTGGTGCGTCGCCTGATGATCGGGCCGGAAGCGGAAGGATTGTTCACGCTGTTCGCGCTGATGTTCTTTCTGATCGGCATCGCACTGTTCGGCATCGGCCTGCTCGGCGAATATATCGGGCGCATCTACCAGCAGGTGCGCCACCGTCCGCGCTATTTGATCGAGGCGGTGCTGGAGCAGCAGGAGAAGGGCAAGGGGGGAAGAGAGAAGGGGGAAGGGAGAAGGGTAAAAGCGGTTGCCGGAGAAGTTGATCCTTTTGCTGAAGTGATTCCCGGAAAAAAGAAGGAAAAAGCCAAATCGGCTAGCGAGACGGTGCACCCATCCTTGTTTTCGGATGCGCAGGAATGAGCCGGGCGATCGTATTCGCCTACCATAACGTAGGTTATCGCTGCCTTTCAGTATTACTGGCGCACGGCGTGGACGTGGCGCTGGTGGTGACGCACCGCGACAATCCGAACGAGACCATCTGGTTCGACAGCGTGCAGCAACTGGCGGAGTTGCACGGCATCCCGGCTATCACGCCGGATGACCCGAACGCGCCGGAGGTGGTCGAGCAGATACGCGCCTTGCGACCGAACTTCTTCTTCTCCTTCTACTATCGCGAGATGCTGAAACGCGAGTTGCTGGAGTTACCGGAACACGGCGCGCTCAACATGCACGGCTCGCTGCTGCCGAAATACCGTGGGCGGGTGCCGGTGAACTGGGCGATCATCCACGGCGAAACCGAGACCGGCGCGACGCTGCACTACATGACCGAGAAGCCGGACAACGGCGACATCGTGGCGCAACAGGCGGTGCCGATCCTGCCGAACGACACTGCGTTCGAGGTGTTCCAGAAGGTGGCGGTGGCGGCGGAGATGGCGCTGAACGGGGTGCTGCCCGACCTGCTGGCGGGCAAGGCGCCGCGCATCGCGCAGGACTTGAGCAAGGGCGGCTATTTCGGCGGACGCAAGGCGGAAGACGGCATCATCGACTGGTCGCAAAGTGCGCAGCAGATACACAATCTGGTGCGCGCGGTGGCGCCGCCCTATCCGGGCGCGACGACGCAGTTGCTCGGGCGGCCTATGCGCATCCTGCAAACATTGGACACTGGTTGTACGGTGTCCGGCGAGAAGCCCGCGTTCTACGTCAAGGACGGCAAGGCATATGCGATCTGCGCCAGCGGCGTGCTGCGCGTGGTGCGCTTCGAACTGGATGGCAACGAAATGAGCGCGGCGGAATTCGCCGCAAAGCATGGCACGGCGAAATTTGAATTTAATTGTTAAGGAAGAAGAAATGAAAAAAGTATTGATCCTCGGTGTGAACGGCTTTATCGGCCACCACCTGTCCAACCGCATCCTGGCGACGACTGACTGGGAAGTGTATGGCATGGACATGAGCTGCGACCGCATCTCCGACCTGATCGGCAAGCCGCGCTTCCACTACTTCGAAGGCGACATCACCATCAACAAGGAATGGGTCGAGTACCACGTCAAGAAATGCGACGTGATTCTGCCGCTGGTGGCGATCGCCACGCCGGCCACCTACGTCAAGCAGCCGCTGCGCGTGTTCGAGCTTGATTTCGAGGCCAACCTGCCCATCGTGCGCGCGGCGGTGAAGTACAACAAGCACCTGGTGTTCCCGTCGACCTCCGAGGTGTACGGCATGTGCCATGACGAGGAATTCGATCCGGATGCCTCCGAACTGATCTGCGGCCCGATCAACATGCCGCGCTGGATATATTCCTGCTCCAAGCAGCTGATGGACCGCGTGATCTGGGGCTATGGCATGCAGGACAACCTGAATTTCACCCTGTTCCGCCCATTCAACTGGATCGGTGCCGGACTGGATTCCATCCATACGCCGAAGGAAGGCAGTTCGCGCGTGGTGACCCAGTTCCTCGGTCACATCCTGCGCGGCGAGAACATCAGCCTGGTGGACGGCGGCCATCAGAAACGCGCCTTCACCTACATCGACGACGGCATCGACGCGCTGATGAAGATCATCGACAACAAGGACGGCGTGGCCACCGGCAAGATCTACAACATCGGCAACCCGGCCAACAACTTCGCCATCCGCGATCTGGCCGACATGATGCTCAAGCTGGCGAACGAATATCCCGAATATCGCGATTCCGCCAAGCAGGTGAAGATCGTCGAGACCACCTCCGCTGCCTATTACGGCAAGGGCTATCAGGACGTGCAGAACCGTGTGCCCAAGATCACCAATACCTGCGAAGAGCTGGGCTGGAAGCCGACCACCACCATGCCCGATACGCTGCGCAATATCTTCGACGCCTATCGCGGCCAGATCGCCGAAGCGCGCGGCCTGGTGGATTGATTTCAGCCCTCTCCCGAGCTGACGCGCACCCCTCTCCCGCACGCGGGAGAGGGGCTGGGGGAGAGGGTGACCTGTAATGTCTAAACAACTCGCCCTGAAAATAGACGTCGACACCTGGCGCGGAACGCGCGAAGGCGTGCCCCGCCTGGTCGAGGCGTTGCAGCGCCACAACGCGCAGGCCACTTTCTTCTTCTCGCTCGGCCCCGATCACACCGGCCGCGCCATCAAGCGCGTGTTCCGTCCCGGTTTCCTGAACAAGGTGTCGCGCACTTCGGTGGTCGAGCATTACGGCATCAAGACGCTGCTGTACGGCACCTTGCTGCCGGGGCCGGACATCGGGCGCGGTTGTGCGGACATCATGCGCGCGGTGCGCGATGCGGGTTTCGAGGTCGGCATCCACTGCTACGACCACATCCGCTGGCAGGATCACGTGGTGGGCAAGGATGAGGCGTGGACGCGGCGCGAGATGCGGCGCGCGGTGGAGCGTTTCACCGAGATCTTCGGCGAGGCACCCAGGGCGCATGCCGCCGCAGGCTGGCAGACCAACCGCCACGCCCTGCGCATGACGCAGCAGCTGGGCCTCGATTACAGCTCCGATACGCGCGGCACGCATCCCTTCATCCCCACGGTGAATGCCGAGATCATCGCCTGTCCCCAGCTGCCAACCACGCTACCCACGCTGGATGAGCTCATCGGGCGCGACGGTCTCACGCCGCAGAACGTCGCACAGCACCTGCTGAGCCTGACGGAACAGGCGCCGATCACCGGCCCGGTCTTCACTCTGCATGCCGAACTGGAGGGGCAGAAATGGCTGCCGGTGTTTGAGCGCCTGTTGCAGGGCTGGCAGGCGCAGGGCTATGAACTGGTGTCGCTGCGGCAATACCTGCAATCCGTCGCGGGAAAACTGCCCAGATGCGAAGTACGGATGGGTGAGGTGGAGGGACGTAGCGGCACGCTGGCGGTCGCAGCCGGGTCGTGTGCGTGAGCTGGCTCTAAGTGGTATATTCGCCGCAAGATACGGGGGGTCAGATGTCCGATCAAGAACCTCAGGAAAACAAGGAGCTGCGCCGCTGGGTGGCATTGCTCACGCACGCCGAACTGCCCGTGCTGAAGCAGACCGCGCGCGACCTTGCCGCATTGCGCGAAGATGACAAGCGGCTGACCGCGATAGCCGTCGCCGGCGTCATTGCGCGCGACCCGGTCCTGACCGTCAAGCTGCTGCGCTACCTGCAACGGCACAAACGCCTTTCGCAGACCACCGAAGTCGTTCTGGTCGAACAGGCCCTGCTGATGCTCGGCCTGGAGCCTTTCTTCAACCATGTCCCCGCCAGCCCGCTGATAGAAGAGACGCTCAGGACACATGCTGTGGCGCTGCCGCCGGTGTTGCGCGTGGTGCATCGCTCGCATCGCGCCTCCGAGTTCGCCAAGGACTGGGCGGTGCGGCTGCGCAACCTGCATTATGAAGAAGTGCGCATTGCGGCGCTGCTGTACGACATCGCCGAGACCCTGATGTGGTGCTTCTCGCCGGAGCAGATGTTGCGGATACGCGACATGCAGCAGCAGGACAAGGCGCTGCGCAGCCGCGATGCGCAGCGGGAAGTGCTGGGTTTCGCGCTGTACGAGCTGCAAAGGGAGCTGGTGACGGAGTGGGGGCTGCCGCAACTGCTGCTGATACTGATGAACGATGCCCACGCGAACCAGACGCGCGTGCGCAACGTCACCCTGGCGGTCAACTTGGCGCGGCATTCGGCGAACGGATGGGACGATGCCGCGCTGCCGGACGACTATCGCGATATCGGCGAACTGCTGCGCATGCCGGTCGAGGAGGTGATGGTCATGCTCAAGACGGATGCAGGCATCGTGTGCGACCTCAGCAAACCGCACTGACGCGGGTCGGCTTCATGAAACAACTGACGAAAGAACTGGAGGAAGCACGCAGGCAGCTCGAGCAGTCGCATCGGGAATGGATGGCCGCACTGGATGCCGTCGACGACCCGATCTTCATCCATGACGGCGAATTCCGCGTCCTGCGCGCCAACCGGGCCTACCAGCAGCGCGCCGGCATCCCTTTCAAGCAAATCATCGGACGCCCCTATTACGAAATATTTCCCATAACCGACGGCCCCTTGCCGGGTTGCCGGCGCGCCGTGGAAGAAAAGCGGGATAACGAGGAGGATGAGGCGCTGTTCGATGGCAGGGTCTATCGTTCCCGCGCCTATCCGGTGTATGGCGAACAGGGAGAATTCCTGTTCAGCGTGCACAGTCTCGAAGATGTCACCGAACGCAAGCACATGGAGGCATCGCTGGTTGCCGTCAATGCGCGCCTCAGCGAGGCGCAGCGCCTCGCGCAGCTGGGCAGCTGGGAACTCGACCTGATCGGCAACGTGCTGACCTGGTCGGACGAGATCTACCGTATCTTCGAGATCGATCCGGCGCAGTTCGGCGCTTCCTATGAGGCGTTCCTGGATGCCATCCATCCCGAGGACAGGAGCTTCGTCAACAAGGCCTACACCGATTCGGTGCGGGACCGGACGATTTATGACATCACGCACCAGTTGCTGATGAAGGATGGGCGGGTGAAGCATGTCCGCGAGGTATGCAAGACCTTTTATGACGAAGACGGCAAACCCGTGCGCTCCATCGGGACGGTGCAGGACATCACCGAGCGCAAGCAGCACGAGCTGGCCGTGGAGCGTGCCAACCGCGCGTTGCGCACCATCAGCGCGGGCAACCAGACGCTGATCCATGCGGATGACGAGACGCAGCTGCTGCGCGAGATGTGCCATGCGGCGCTCGATGCCGGCGGCTACCGCATGGCCTGGGTCGGGTATGCGGGAGATGACGGGGACAAGTCCATCCGCCCCATGGCGCAAGCCGGTTTCGATGAAGGTTACCTGGAATCCGCGCGGATCACCTGGGCGGACAACGAGCGGGGACGCGGGCCGACCGGAACTGCGGTGCGCACCGGTCGGACGCAGGTCGCGCAAAACATCCTGACGGACCCGCACATGGCTCCCTGGCGCGAAGCGGCGCGGGAGCGGGGCTATGCCTCCAACATCGCGCTGCCGCTGATGGACGGCGAGAGGTGCTTCGGCGTGCTGGCGATCTACGACAGCGAAGCGGATGCCTTCGACGCGGATGAAGTCAGGCTGCTGGAAGAGATGGCGGGCGACTTGGCCTTCGGCATCCTCACCCTGCGCATCAAGGCGGCGCACCAGGAGCATGAGCAGCGCCTGCAGAAGAATATGCTGCAAACGGTGGAGGCGATCGCCAAGATCGTCGAGATGCGCGATCCCTATACTTCCGGCCATCAGGCGCGGGTAGCCCATCTGGCGCGGGAGATCGCGTTCCGGATGGGGCTGCCCGAGGAACAGGCGCAGGCGATCCATCTGGCCGGTCTGGTGCACGACCTGGGCAAGATACGCGTCCCGGCGGAGATACTGAGCAAGCCGGGCAGCCTGGACGAGATCGAATACAGCCTGATCAAGATACACCCGCAGGCGGGTTACGACATCCTGAAAGGCGTGGACTTCTCATGGCCGATCGCGCAGATGGTATTGCAGCATCACGAGCGCATGGACGGCTCGGGCTACCCGCAGGGGCTGAAGGGGGACGACATACTGCCGGGCGCGCGCATCCTGAGCGTGGCGGACGTGGTCGAGGCGATGTCCTCGCACCGCCCGTATCGTGTCGGACGGGGGATAGAGGCGGCGCTGGAGGAGATCGTGCACGGACGCGGCACCCGTTTCGACCCGCAGGCGGTGGATGCCTGCCTGGCGCTGTTTCACGAGCAGCATTACAGTTTCGGGTAGGTGCCAATTTGCTCGCGTGTTCGTGCCATGCATGCCCCATGCGGCAAGGTATGGAATAGGTGATTATTTAACTCAACCATTGTTTGTACCCGGCTATTTGGCTACAATTTGCAACCCGCTGAAATTTCACACCAAGGAGATCGAACATGGAACATACCCTCCCACCCCTGCCTTACGCCAAGGACGCGCTACAACCGCACATGTCGCAGGAAACCTTCGAATACCATTACGGCAAGCATCATCAGGCCTATGTGACCAACCTGAACAACCTGATCAAGGGCACCGAATACGAAAACCTCGACCTCGAAGCCATCGTCAAGAAGGCGCCTGCTGGCGGCATCTACAACAACGCGGCGCAGGT
>MGWS01000023.1:0-51404 GCA_001801105.1 Gallionellales bacterium GWA2_60_18 | reverse complement strand
CGCGCTGGCCGATGCCATCAACAAGAAGTGGGGCAGCCTTGACGAGTTCAAGAAGGCGTTCCAGACCTCCGCCGTGGGCAACTTCGGCTCCGGCTGGACCTGGCTGGTGAAGAAGGCCGACGGCAGCGTGGACATCGTCAACATGGGCGCCGCCGGCACGCCGCTGACCACCGGCGACAAGGCGCTACTGTGCGTGGACGTGTGGGAACACGCCTACTACATCGACTACCGCAACCTGCGCCCCAAGTTCGTCGAGACCTTCCTCAACAACCTGGTGAACTGGGACTTCGCGGCGAAGAACTTCGCCTGACCCGAAATCACCCGCAGCACACCGAAATCCCGGAGGCGACTCCGGGATTTTTGTTTGCACGAGAAGTTAAGGCTGTTTTCTGGCGGTGATGGTATAGAGGTATGGGGCTGGTGGGTGCCAGGAACGGCAGGGTGGCACTGCGATCGCCCGCTTGTCGGCCTTTGCGGCTCTTTTGATTCACGTCATATAACGTCCGCTTTCCTCCACCAAGCTGCCTGTCAACGAGGAAGTGAGGGGCGGCCGGAGCGCAAAGAGCGGCGGGAACCTGTATCGTAGCTTGCAGGCCGTTCCTCTCGGCTGCCGCGTTATGTCTTTTCACAAGTTTCCGACTTGTTTGCGCTCGGAACCGTGATTGATCCTTTGAGCGTAAACGTGCTGCTAAGCTTATTGCACGAATCACACATGGGAACAATTCGCTCGCCGGTTACTGCGGAATTTATGGCATGGGCCCCCAGTGTTGGGGCGCTTGAGCAGTCCTTCACCGAGCAGGTTGCTGGCCAGGGTTTGTTTGCAAACTTGATCCAATGATCCTTCCACGTACCGCACTTACATCCTCTATCGGAAGTGCCAACCTTATTTTTCCAACCAGTTACAGGAATGGTCATTATTTTCTCCTATGAGCGTGTGCTGCGATGTTGAAAAGCATAACAGTTGAAATACGGACACGCCTGTTTGAAGAATTAACGGAATTAACAAGGGCGGCAGCATCGCATTTCCCCAGTTTGAATTAATTGAAAACAAAACTGAAGCTTCCCCCTTCAAATGGGTCATTCCAAAAACAGCGCCTCCAACTCAAGCTCTGCTTCTTCAACACGAACTTTACTGACTAAAGATTCCATCTGCATTGTTGTATACATAATATGATGATTCATGTCCGCAAGGACCCATGTCCCAGGCGAGCCAGTTGTTTCAATGTGGTTTGCGACATTCTCCACGTATTGATCGCCATTACTAAAATCGCCTCCCATGAAACCAGAAGAATTTCTTACGTTATCTGCAAGCTCACGGTATTGCTCATAATCCGTAACTGGACGTAGGAGTCCATGTCCGCGAAAATAGGTAATCCGTCCTTGATGGGTATAACGAACTTTTGCATTCATATTTTTATTAGGTCCCGTCATCTCGATGAAGTCAGGATGAATTACTCCGTAATCCCCGTATATCAGCGAAAGTGATTCTGGAATATCTCGTTGGAGATTTATCCAAAGATGAAGTTCCTTCCGAAGAATATGAGCAAAACTATCCTTTGGAATATTTGTAACTGTTTTAAGTGCAGATGAACCAGCCAAAATAATCGAGCGATATTTCATGCCTTGTGGAATAAGCAACAGAAAATCTATCACCCGCTCTTTTAATTCATCCAGGTCGTGATCTGCCAAGTCACGCAAATCAATAAGCAAATCCACATCCTTCGGTTTCAAACCCAGTTGCGAAGACCTGTCAATAACTTGCCCCATAGTTGAGTCCGCCAGATCATCAAGGTCATCGATGTCGATGCGGAAGCAAAATCCATTATCAAAGTTTTTGACAACATCACTTAGCGAATCCCAAAGCCCTTCATCACGCTCAAATCCATATGTTGGCGTCAGGCTTATCCCTCGTTCTTTTAATAGATGAAATCCCTTCAATGTCGCATCCAAACCATCTGGGGTTTTCATTTTTGGTTTCAACCCATAGAGATCAATAAACATATCTCCGCCCTGGGCATACTTCTCAATGTAGTTCACAAATTTATTGAGATGTTTTTCAATGTTGGAATTCTCTTTTTTTGGGAGAGGCATAATTTCAATCAGGGGTTTGATCTTGGAACGCGTGTCCTCAGGCAATCTATCGATTGCCTTCAGATCATTCAGCTTGCCTTTAATTATTGGCGAATATAACTGCTTTGATTTCATGAATCACCTCACTTGAATGAGACGTTAGAAAAACATTTCCGCACCGACCCCTGCCCCAAAAATTCCCTGAATCGCTCAAAACTACCTGTTTCATATTGCAGCCTTCCAACTACTATCGCTGGATGAATATGCAATTCATCAGCAAGTTGTTGGATATTCTCCTTTGTTGGAGATAAAAATGCAGAACTTCTCTTCCAAATTCCGCGAGGAATGAACGAATCGCGCGAAATTCTATTGGCTTCTTTCTCAGCCATTACTTTCGAATCAATATTTTCGATGCGATCAATGAAAATATCGTCGGAGGAATTTAGGTGCCGCCAAATATGAGCCACCTCGTGTAGCAACGTAAACCAAAAATAATCTATTCGGTCGTATCGGAGTGTAAGACCAACAACCGGAACGCCATTTTCAGTAAGCATCGCCGCGCCGTCTAGAAGCGTGTTCGGTAACCGAGGCTCAACAATCACAACAATGCCATATTTTGCAAGAAACTCTATCGCCAAACGCGGGCCATCGCTTAGCCAACTCAATCGCGCAAGATCACGAAGGAGTTCAGGCGTGATCTTAGATGGGTCGAATTTCACTGGCTGGTTGATTGCTGACTCTTTAGCACGTATCAACACACGCGCCGTCCAAGCTAATGTCGAGTAATACGTTTTTTGATCGACTTCCTCTCCTCGGAAATTTCGACGATACATTACAGCTCTTCTCGCACCAGATGCCACTTGAGATAAAAACGCTTGAACAACTTCCTCAATTGACGCATCGGTCTTAGTCTTTAAGGCTGCAAGCCAGCCCCGCTGCTCCATTTCCTTCACAGGAAACTTCTTCCAGTCAAATGAAGAATCTGCTGGTGTTCCTACAATATTGGGTTTTGTTTCCATCACAAGCGCATCTAGTGGAATACCCAATCCCGTAGACAACGCACGAATCATCTGAACAGTCAAAGGCCGCTTTCTTGCAAGCACCTCAGAAACTCTACTTCTGCTCCCAATCAAAGGAACCAAGTCGATCTGCCGCAAGCCCTGTTCATTCATTCTGAACTCTATCGCTTCAATCGGATCAGGTGTTTCAAAAAGAAACTCCCGGCGCTCATAATCCTCAAGAAGCACAGTCAATAGCTCCAAGCGTTCAGCTTCCTTAGAACTCGTAGCGGGATCAAGTGCAACCAGCCGCTCAGCTTCTTGAAGAATTGAGTGATAGCTTTGCTCGTTTTTAATTACTTTCGGTTCCATGTTTACCTAACCATTACGGCGCGTGTATGCAGCATGCGTTCCAATCCATTTGATTGCCACTACCCCAACATTGAATGCAACTTGCGTTTCCAGCCTGTAATCATTTCCCTTTACGTTGAAGATGACTACGTTACTAGACAAAAAGCTAGCGCTGGAGTATCGAAGACGTATATCGTGAGTCGTTTGCCAATGACTATCCTTTACGTCACTAATCCAGTTCTCAAGCCATCGGCGACAATCCGCGTGTGCGGCACAAAAATCGTGTATGCGATTTAACCCAATAATTCTCATAAAATAATTTCGAATTCATCTCACCGGATATCATTCATAGTTCTCGAACGGGGAATGCGTTAATTGTTCCATATATGGGAACAAACATCAAGTCAAATTTTCAGCGCGCAAAATGGTCAGGCCGGTGTTTGCACTGTACACGACAACATGGACGCGAGACCTTTCTCTTCTGGCACAGAGTGCAAGTGGCTGAAATTACAATGACCGGATGCTTTAAGTGAGGAAGTCGTTCGTATTGATGCGTAACTCAGAAAACATTCCGATTAATGCACCTCAAATTGGAATGTTTGGATAGCTATTCCTATGGCCGTTTTTGGAAGCGTAGCCGTCACAAATGGCGCAAAACGGGGGCGACCGCTCAGGCCGAGTAGGAGATATTCAGGCCGCCCAGCATGAACTTCTGCAATGGGTCGATAGTACGAGTTTGCCACTAACCGCCGCTTGATTGTTTGCGGCAAACGGCATAAAGTAAGAATTCCTTACTTTTGCCAATTGGAGAAATGTCATGCTCGCTAAAATGACCTCTAAAAATCAGCTCACCTTGCCCAAGAGCATCACCGCTGCTGTTGGCCCTGCAGAATATTTCGATGTGGAAGCCCGCAACGGACAGATCGTGCTCACCCCGGTGCGTATTCAGCGCGGCGATGCCGTGCGCGCCAAGTTGGCCGAATTGGACTTGAGTGAACAAGACGTTGCCGATGCGGTTGCATGGGCACGTAAATCTCCCGTAACCAAGAAATAGACTTCTCGGTGATGCCAGGCACGCAAAGCAAACCTCGCGTAGTCATCGACACCAATCTGGTGTTGTCTGCGCTAGTGTTTTCGCAGGGCCGGTTGTCGCCGCTACGGCTTGCATGGCAAGGCAGGCAATGTCAGCCGCTGGTATCAACCGTGACCGCAGCTGAACTGATACGCGTACTGGCCTATCCAAAATTCAAACTCTCTGCCGCAGATCAGCAGGAGTTGCTGGCCGACTATCTGCCCTATTGCACCACAGTGCGCATGCCACCCAAGCTACCGGCAACGCCAGACTGCCGTGACAAGTTCGACTTGCCATTCCTGCAGCTCGCCGTTACTGGCAAGGCAGATTTTCTTGTGAGTGGTGACCTGGACTTGTTAAGTCTTGCCGACCAATTTGTTTGTCCCATCATTACCGCTGACCAATTTATCAAAACGTTAACCACATGACCACTCATGACATTGTCGGCAAACTCTGTCCATCCGCGTGAGCAGTGCGAGTTTGCCACTATCCGCTGCCGGGCAGTTCAATCTATAGCGGACAAAATTTCATTGCCGCAAAGCCGGCTGCAGCACACCGAAATCCCGGAGGCGACTCCGGAATTTTTGCTTGTGCGCGCCGCATGGCGGATTGCTGCAATAAAGCCCTCATCCGCTTCCGGGTATAATGCCGCCCTCGGATTTTTCAAAAGTGAAGGGTAACGATGAACAACGCAAACAACCCGGTGATTTCCGCGCAGGAGATCGAAGCGATCGATGCCTATTGGCGCGCGTGCAACTATCTGGCCGCCGGCATGATTTATCTGCGCGACAACCCGCTGTTGCGCGAACCGCTCAAACCCGAACACATCAAGAACCGCCTGCTCGGCCACTGGGGTGCCAGCCCCGGTCTGGCCTTCACCTACATCCACATGAACCGCCTGATCGTCAAATACGATCTGGATGCGATCTTTATGGCGGGGCCGGGGCATGGCGCGCCCGGCGTGCTGGCACCGGTGTACTTGGAAGGCCGCTACAGCGAGGTATATCCGAACAAGGGCGAGAACGTGGAAGGCATCCGCCAGTTCTTCAAGGAGTTCTCATTCCCGGGCGGTATCGGCAGCCATTGCACACCAGAGACGCCGGGCTCGATCCACGAGGGCGGCGAGCTGGGCTACAGCGTGTCGCATGCGTTCGGCGCGGCCTATGACAACCCCGACCTGATCGTGACCGTGATGGTGGGCGACGGCGAATCCGAGACCGCGCCGCTGGCGACCTCATGGCATTCCAACAAGTTCCTCAACCCGATCCGCGACGGCGCGGTGTTGCCGGTGCTGCATCTGAACGGCTACAAGATCAACAACCCCACCATCCTGTCGCGCATCTCGCACGAGGAACTGGAGAATCTGTTCAAGGGCTATGGCTGGACGCCGCATTTCGTCGAGGGCAGCGACCCGAAGGAGATGCACGCGAAGATGGCGAGCGTGATGGAAGAGTGCGTGCTGGAGATCCGCCGCGTCCAGCAGGAGGCGCGCAGCAGCGGCAAGCCGGTGCGCCCGCGCTGGCCGATGATCGTGCTGCGTTCGCCCAAGGGCTGGACCGGCCCGAAGGAAGTGGACGGCAAGAAGGTGGAAGGTTTCTGGCGCGCGCACCAGGTGCCGATCGGCGACGTGAAGACGCCGGAACATTTCGCCAAGCTGGAAGAGTGGCTGAAGAGCTACAAGGTGGACGAGCTGTTCGACGAGAGCGGCGCATTGCTGCCGGAGTTGAAGGCGCTGGCACCAAAGGGCGAACGCCGCATGAGCGCGAATCACCATGCCAACGGCGGTCTGCTGCGCAAGGCGCTGCATCTGCCGGACAGCAGAGACTATGCGATCGAGGTGAACAAGCCGGGTACGACCGTTGCCGAGAACACCCGTCCGCTGGGCAAGTTCCTGCGCGACATCATGCGCGACAACATGCACAACTTCCGCGTGTTCGGCCCGGACGAGAACAGCTCGAACAAGCTGGACAACATCTATGAGGTGAGCAAGAAAACCTGGCTGGCCGATTACCTGCCGGAAGACGCGGGCGGCGGCGAGCTGTCGCCGGACGGGCGCGTGATGGAGATGCTGTCCGAGCACACGCTGGAAGGCTGGTTGGAAGGCTATCTGCTCAGCGGTCGCCACGGTTTCTTCTCCACCTACGAGGCCTTCGTGCATGTCATCGATTCGATGTTCAACCAGCATGCAAAATGGCTGGCAATGTCCAAGGACGTGCCGTGGCGCGCGCCGGTATCGTCGCTGAATCTGCTGATCACCTCGACCGTGTGGCGACAAGATCACAACGGCTTCACCCATCAGGATCCGGGCTTCCTCGATCTGGTGGTGAACAAGAGCCCGGAGGTGACGCGCATCTATTTGCCGCCCGATGTGAACTGCCTGTTGTCGGTCGCCAATCATTGCCTGAAGAGCACCGACTACATCAACGTGATCGTCTGCGACAAACAGAAGCACTTGCAGTTTCTGGATATTGATTCCGCCACCAAGCATTGCACCAAAGGCATCGGCATCTGGGAATGGGCGTGCAACGACCAGGGCGGCGAGCCGGATGTGGTGATGGCCAGCGCGGGCGACATTCCGACCAAGGAGGCGTTGGCGGCAGTGGTGCTGCTGCGCGAGAGCTTCCCCGACCTGAAGATACGCTTCATCAACGTGGTCGATCTTTACAAATTGTCGCCGCACAGCGAACACCCGCACGGCCTGACAGACCGCGATTTCGACAGCCTGTTCACGCTGGACAAGCCGGTGATGTTCAACTTCCACGGCTACCCCTGGCTGATCCACCGTCTCGCCTACCGCCGCAACAACCACAAGAATTTCCATGTGCGCGGCTACAAGGAGAAAGGCAGCATCAACACGCCGCTGGAACTGGCGATCCAGAACCAGATCGACCGTTTCAGTCTGGTGATCGACGTGATCGACCGCATCCCGGCGCTGCATGTGGCCGGCGCGCACGTGAAGGAGCAGATGCTGAACATGCAGATCGAGTGCCGCAACTATGCTTATGAGCACGGCATCGACCTGCCGGAGGTAGATAACTGGACTTGGCCGTATTGATGAAACCCCGATAAACCTACTGCGCGACTGGATTGCGGCGTTGCGCGGTGCTCGAAATCCTCATGTACAGAAGGTACATTCCGGTTTCTGCGCTCCGTGCGCCTTGCACTCCAGCCGCTCGCTACGGTTTCTCGGGGTTTCATAGCTGGTAGGGTGGGCACGATTTTGTGCCCACGTTGTTCACGACAATATCCGCGTGGGCACGAACAACGTGCCCACCCTACGCCTTAAATATGAAAACCATCCTGACCATCAACAGCGGTTCTTCCAGCCTCAAGGCGGACTTGTTCCTGCCGGATGGGACGCGCAGGAAGTTCCGCTATGAACAAATCGGGCGCGGCGGGCCTGTGGATCATGCCGCCGCGTTCGATGCGCTGATGGGTGAGCTGGACGGGCAAGCGCCGGAGCGGATCGGTCATCGCTTCGTGCATGGCGGCGACATCGCCGAAGCGGCCCGGTTGGTGGATGCCGCCGAACGCGAGCGTCTTGGGCGAATCGTGCATCTTGCACCGTTGCACCTGCCCGGCAATCTGCTGGGTGTGGATATGTGCCGCGAGCGTTTCGATGTGCCGCAGATCGCCTGTTTCGACACCGCTTTCCATGCCACGTTGCCGGAGACGGCTTGGCGCTTGCCGATTCCGCGCGAAGCAGGGTTGCGCCGCTACGGCTTCCACGGCCTGAACTACGCGCATGTCGCCAGCGTACTGCCGGAGCTGATCGGCGATGCGGCGCGCGGGCGCGTGGTGGTGGCGCATCTGGGCAGCGGTGCGAGCTTGTGCCTGATGGAAAATCTGCGCTCGGTGGACACGACGATGGGCTATACCCCGGCGGGCGGCATTCCGATGGGCACCCGCAGCGGCGACCTCGATCCCGGCGTGATGCTGGAACTGGCGCAGCACCACGACCATGAGGAATTGTCGGACATGGTGTATCACCGCATGGGGCTGCTCGCGTTGTCGGACGGCGAGAACAGCGAGATGTCCGCATTGCTGGACAGCCGTAGCGAGGCAGCGCGCTTCGCGGTGGACTATTTCTGCCGCCAGGTGCGTGCTGCCATCGGCGCGATGGCGGCCAGGGCAGGCGGCATCGATGCGCTGGTATTCACCGCCGGAATCGGCGAACATGCTGCTCCGGTACGCGAAGCGATCTGTGCGCCGCTGGATTTTATGGGATTCCGGCTCGACGCAGATGCCAACCGCGCGCACGCGACCGTGCTGAACGAGGCTTCTTCCAGGCCGATATTGCGTATCGCGGCGGACGAGGAAGGGACGATTTACCGTTTGACCTGCCGCTTCAGGTAGTTAATAGGAAAGAACGATCATGAACGCTTCAAATGAAACTGCGCAAGGCAATGGTGGCGGGACTGGACAGGACGAACGGCGCGCAAGGCCGGAGTTGCGTGCGATATTCAACGATGCCTGCCGCATCACCGCGCCGTTCTTCGATGCCGAGAACAGCTGGGGTAACGCCTCGCTGACCATGTACGCGCGCCAGACCGTGCGCGAAGCCTATCCGCAACTGACGCAGCAGGATGTGGCTATCCTGCTTTCTTCCGTCCAGCGCTTCCATGCGGGCAATGCGAAGTAATGCTGTACCTGATGTCATGATGCCGCCGCTCTTTGCTACCGAAGCTGTCCACGACATCGCCGGCTTGCGGGCATCCGGCGGCACGTTCTGCGCGACCCTCTTCGCATCTCCCCCTGCATCCGGCGGTCTTTGCTGAATCACTGATGGTGAAGTGTCTCTAGTCACTCTTCAGATGGTTGGGGTCCGGCATGTGTTGTCTTGCGGCTGCTTGTCATCGCTGCTGTTCTGTTCCGGCGCATCTGCCGCCAGTCTTTCCCTGAGCATCGCGGATGTCGTGTCGGCAGACCTGTCCGCGCGCGGCATCGAGCTGGTCCTGCCCCGGGACGGTTCGGCCGATCTGCATATCGCCAGCTTGCGCATCCGCGAGCATGATCTGCGCGGGGTACATATCCATTGCGCACGATTCGAGCTTTCCACTGCAAGGATGAGTTGTTCCGGCGGGCGTTCCGACCGTTTCCCCGGCCTGCTTGCGGAATTCGACTACCGCTTCGATGACGGGTCATGGCGGGTGGCGGCGCGGCTGAACAGGGTGGCGGGCAAGGCGTTTGCCGGCTGGTTGCCGGCAGATGTACCCCACCCCTCGGCGGGTACGCTGGACGGCACGGTGCGGGCGAGCGGCGACGCCTCGGGTGTTGCGTCTTTCCATGCCGACGTCCGGTTGGCCGGCGTCGGATTCAGCGATGCGGAAGGATTGCACGCGGCAGAAGGATTGGGCGGTGTGCTGAAGCTCGACGTCTTGCGCCAGAGGCAGAAATGGAACTGGCGGGCCGATGTGGCGTGGAACAAGGGCGAGCTGTTCTGGCAGCCGCTCTATCTGCGCGCCGGCTACCGTTTGCGTGCATCCGGCGAGGCGGGCAAGGGATACTTCAAGGTCGCGCAGGCAGAGGCCGAACTGCCCGAGGTCGGGCGGGTGCAGTTGTCGGCCTGGTGGGACGCCGGGCGCGGGGTGCTGCGCGACTGTACGGTGCGTGGAGCCAATCTCAAGCTGGGCGGCTTGTTCAGCGAATATGCCAAACCGTTCCTGGAAAAAGGCACATTGGCCGAGTCGTCCCTGTACGGACATGCCGATGTGGATTGGCGCTACAGCGATGGCGCGGCACGCTCGCTGCGCCTGACGCTGCGCGATGCGGGCATCGCCGATACCGAACGGCGTTTCGCGCTGCTGGGTGTGAACAGCGAGATCGACTGGCGTGCGGATGCGGCGCGCAGTGCCGACATTACTTTTGCCGGAGGCGCGTTGCTCGGTGCGCCGCTGGGTGAAGGGCGCTGGAAGGTGGAGATGCACGGCATGGCGTTCCGCGTGGCACAGGCTGTTTTGCCGGTGTTCGACGGGCGGATCGAGCTGCGCGAGCTCAAACTGTCCCGCGCACCCGAAGGTTGGCGATGGGAGTCGGGCGCGGTGCTGGGCGGTATCTCGATGGAGCAGTTCAGCCGGGCGGCAGGCTGGCCGGGGATGAGCGGCACACTGGCGGGGCATATCCCCAAGGTGAGTTATGCGGGTAACGAGGTCCGGGCAGACGGTGCGCTGGAGTTCCGGGTCTTCGATGGGACGGTGGTCGCCAGCCGGCTCCGGCTGGCAGACCCGTTCGGGCCGGCTCCGCATCTGTATGCCGGCATCAATATGCGCGGGCTGGACCTCGAGCTGCTGACCAGCGCGTTCTCGTTCGGCAACATGCGGGGGCGCATCGACGTGGACGTGAACGATCTGGAACTGCAGGACTGGCGGCCGGCACGGTTCGACGCGCATTTGGCCAGCAGCGCGGGCAGCTATCCGAAGCGGATCAGCCAGAAGGCGGTGCAGAACATCTCGGCGCTGGGTGGCGCGGGGGCGGCAGCCGCGATCCAGCGCAGCTATCTGCGCTTTTTCGAGAGCTTCGGCTATGATCGCATCGAGTGGCGCTGCGTGCTGCGCAACGGCGTGTGCCAGATGGGCGGTATCGGCGGGGAGAGCGGCCCGTATACCCTCGTCAAAGGGGGCGGCATTCCTGCGATCACCGTGATGGGCTACAATCGCAGCGTGTCGTGGGATGAATTGTTACAGCGCATAAAGCGCATCACACAAGGCAACATGCAGGCCGTCATCAAATGAAAGGGACGAACATGAAGAAGACAGTAATAGCCTTGCCGCTTGCGGCCATTGTGTTGAGCGCCTGCGTCAC
The DNA here is from genome assembly GCA_001801105.1 of Gallionellales bacterium GWA2_60_18. The sequence goes on along the minus strand of MGWS01000023.1, from coordinate 40,112 downwards.
CATCAATATCTATTTTCCGGCTGCTGCCGCAGAAAAGGCCGCGGACAAGATCATCGAGGAAGTGTGGCAGACACAGCAGGCCGGCAAACCCGTGGAGGAGCAGAAATGATGAAGAACATTGTCAGGACATGGTTGGCGGCGCTGATGCTTGCCGTCACGCTGAATGCATGGGCGGTCGATCTGGAAGTCAACACGCCGGGCATCAACGCTATCAAGCAGAGCATGCAGGCGCGCCATGCGCAACTTGCGCCGCATTACGCGAGCGGTGCGGTGGGTCTGACCGCGGACGGTCTGGTCGCAATGCGTGATGCCGGTGCCGTGTCGCTCGCACAGCGTCAGGCAGTGATCGCGTTGGTAGCTGCCGAGAACCGGGACCGCGGCGCGCTGTATGCCGAGATCGCCAACGCCAACGGGCATCCGGAGTGGCTGGCCGAGATCCGCGGCACCTTCGCGCAGCGCTGGATCCAGCGTGCGCAGCCGGGCTGGTGGGTGCAATCCGGCGGCAACTGGACGCGCAAGTGAATCCGACCCTCGTCTTCGACATCGAAACTATCCCCGACATCGCCGGGCTGCGCGCGCTGCATGAGCTTGATGACGCGGTGAGCGACAAGGAGGTGGCGGAGATGGCTTTCCAGATGCGCCGCCAGAAGACCGGCAGCGATTTCCTGCCGCATCATTTACAGCGCGTCGCGGCGATCTCCTGCGTGCTGCGCGAGGGCGACAACTTCAAGGTGTGGACGCTCGGCGAACCGGATGAGGATGAAGGCAGCCTCATCAAACGCTTCTTCGACGGCGTCGAGAAATACACGCCGCAACTGGTGAGCTGGAACGGCGGCGGCTTCGACCTGCCGGTGCTGCACTATCGCGGGATGATCCACGGCATCCAGTGCCCGCGCTACTGGGATCAGGGCGAGGACGACCGCGATTTCAAGTGGAACAACTACATCAGCCGCTACCATTCGCGCCACCTCGACCTGATGGACCTGCTGGCGATGTACAGCGGACGCGCCAACGCGCCGCTGGACGATCTGGCGAAGCTGATCGGCTTTCCCGGCAAGCTCGGCATGGATGGCAGCAAGGTCTGGGAGGCGTACCAGCAGGGCAAACTGGCCGAGATCCGCAACTATTGCGAGACCGATGTGGTGAACACCTGGCTGGTGTTCGCGCGCTTCCAGTTGATGCGCGGCCAGTTCAGCAAGGCGCATTACGAGCAGGAGCTGGAACTGGTGCGCAGCACCTTGAGCAAATCCGAAGAACCGCACTGGCAGGAATTCCTCGCGCAGTGGCCACAATAACTCCCTCTCCCTTGAAGGGAGAGGGTTGGGGAGAGGGTGTCGTTGAATACTTCCTTTCTCCCAGCCTCTCTCCCTCGAGGGGGAGAGAGGAGAGAATGAGCAGATTAGAATGTCCAACAAGCAATCGCAGGGCAACCCCGTTACTATCGAATCCATCGACCATGAGGGTCGCGGCATCGCGCATGCCGACGGCAAGGTCATCTTCATCGAGGGCGCGCTCACCGGCGAGCGGGTGACGTATTCCTCATATCGCAAAAAGAACAACTACGAGCAGGCGCAGGTCGGACAGATACTGAAGCAGTCTTTCATGCGCGTGCCGCCGAAGTGCCCGAATTTCGGCACCTGCGGCGGCTGCTCCATGCAGCATCTGGAGCCGCGCGCGCAGGTCGCGGTCAAGCAGCGCGTGCTGGAAGACAATCTGCAACGCATCGGCAAGGTCAAGGCCGAAATGATATTGGCGCCGATCTACGGTCAGCCGTGGGGCTATCGCCAGCGCGCGCGCCTGTCGGTGCGGCATGTGCTGAAGAAGGGCAAGACGCTGGTCGGCTTCCGCGAGAAGAACGGCAAATATGTCGCGGACATGCAGCATTGCGAGATATTGACGCCCAAGATCGCCGCCCTGTTGCCGCTGCTGGGGGAACTGAATGAGGGTTTCACCACCAAGGATATCCTGCCGCAGATCGAGGTAGCGGTGGGCGAGCATGTGGATGTGCTGGTGCTGCGCATCCTGCAGGCGCTCTCGCCGTCCGACGAGGCGCTGATCAGGCAGTTCGCGGACACGCATCAGGTGCAGTTCTGGACGCAGACCAAAGGGCCGGAGACGGTTGTTCCGTTCTATCCGCTGGATGCGCCGCCGTTGAGTTACAGCCTGCCGGAATTCGGTATCGTCATGCCGTTCGCGCCGACCGAATTCACCCAGGTGAACAGCGCCATGAACCGCCTGATGGTCGGTCGCGCCATACGCCTGCTGGCGCCGCAACCGGGCGAGCGCATCGCCGATTTCTTCTGCGGCCTGGGCAACTTCACTCTGCCCATTGCGCGGCGCGGCGCGCAGGTGCTCGGTATCGAGGGCAGCGATGCGCTGGTGAAGCGTGCCGGGCAGAACGCCGCAGACAACGGGTTAACCGGCAACACGCAATTCAAGGCGATGAACCTGTTCGGGATGACTGAAGCTGTTCTCGCGAGTTTGGGAAGATTCGACAAGTGGCTGGTCGATCCGCCGCGCGATGGCGCGATCGAGCTGATGAGATCCATCAGCGACGCAACCGCTCCCAAACGCATCGTGTATGTCTCATGCAGCCCGTCCACCCTGGCGCGCGACGCCGAAGTGCTGGTACATGAGAAGGGCTATGCGCTGAAGGCGGCAGGCGTGATGAACATGTTCCCGCAGACCTCGCATGTCGAATCCATCGCGCTGTTTGAAAGAGACTAAGGCCAGTATCCCGCCTGCCTCCATGCGGTCGCGCATGCCGGTGAAATGCATGGGGAGACGGTGCCGGTAGTGTAGAATGCCGCAGGGTTCCCGATCCGGGCGTTCTGCAAAAACATGAAGGCGATCTTGCCGCCGGTAAAATCCGCATCGGGCAGGGAACAAGCGTTGGCGTGGTTCTTCGTTCCCTTGATGAGGCGCGACAGCGTACCGATGGTGTCAATGTACCTCCGGCATCCGTTGCGCCCGTTCCGGGCACAAAAAGAAAATGGCCCGCTTGCGCGAGCCATCTTGAAACGTGGTGCCCAGAAGAGGCTCGGTCACACCAGCGCGACCCCGGCATCCGCTGCTGCGTGGTTGTTGCCGCTTTAGCGGCTTTACAACCACGGCGTACTCCTTGCGGGTGCAGCGGATGCCTTTCGAGTCCTGGCGCGAAGCATGCTTCGCTTTTCCGGGCACGAAAATAAAAAGGCTCGCTTGCGCGAGCCGATTTATGATTGGTGCCCAGAAGAGGACTCGAACCTCCACACCTTGCGGCACACGGACCTGAACCGTGCGCGTCTACCAATTCCGCCATCTGGGCTTTGTTGAAGGCGCGCAATTTAATAGTTAAAGGATTTATTGTCAATGAAAAAGAAGAATAATTTACGCATGCAGGACCCGCATCTGGAGCGCGAACGCGAACAATACGAGCATCCGCTGCCCAGCCGCGAGTTCATCCTGCAGGTGCTGGCCGAGCAGGGCGGGCCGGTCATCGACGAGGAGCTGCTGCATTTGCTGCACATCCAGCCGCACGAGGCAGACCTGTTCTCGCGCCGGCTGCGCGCGATGGAACGCGACGGCCAGATCATGCGCAACCGCAAGCGGGCGATCTGCGTGGCGGAGAAGCTCGATCTGGTCAAGGGCAAGGTGCAGGGGCATCCGGACGGCTTCGGCTTCCTGATCCCGGAAGACGGCAGCCCGGACATGTTCCTGAGCGAGAAGGAGATGCACAAGGTACTGCACGGCGACGTGGTGATGGCGCGTCAGACCGGCGTGGACCGGCGCGGACGCCCCGAAGGCAAGATCGTGGAGGTGCTGGAGCGTGCCAATAGCCGCGTAGTGGGGCGTCTGTACGAGGAACACGGCATCCTCTTCGTCGTGGCGGAGAACCGCCGCATCAGCCAGGACATCCTGGTCGCGCCGGGCGAGGCGGGCGGCGCCAAGGCCGGGCAAGTGGTGATCCTGGAGATCATGAAGCACCCGGACAAGCATGCCCAGCCGATCGGCCGCATCGTGCAGGTGCTGGGCAACTATGCCGACCCTGGCATGGAGATCGAGATCGCGCTGCGCAAGCACGACCTGCCGTACGACTTCCCCAATGATGCGGAGAAACAGGCCAAGCATTTCTCGCCCGAGGTCAGGGATGCAGACTGGGCCGGGCGCGAAGACATCCGCGACCTGCCGCTGGTCACCATCGACGGCGAGACCGCGCGCGATTTCGACGACGCGGTGTATTGCGCGCCGGAGAAGGGCGGCTACCGCCTGGTGGTGGCGATCGCCGACGTCAGCCATTATGTGCAGACCAACGACGCGCTGGACCGCGAGGCGATCCTGCGCGGCAATTCGGTGTATTTCCCGCGCCGCGTGATCCCGATGCTGCCGGAGGAGCTGTCCAACGGACTGTGCTCGCTGAATCCGCAGGTGAACCGGCTGTGCATGGTGTGCGACATGCATATCAGCAGCAAGGGCGATATCGGCAAATACCGTTTCTACCCGTCGGTGATGTACTCGCATGCACGCCTGACCTATAACCAGGTCGCCGAGATGCTGGCGCAGCCGGATGGCAAGCTGGCAAAGAGCAACACGGCCATCCTGCCGCACCTGCAACATCTCTACGAATTGTTCCAGAAGCTGCTGACGGCGCGCGAGAAGCGCGGCGCGATCGACTTCGAGACGGTCGAGACGCAGATGATCTTCACCGACCAGGGCAAGATCGAGCGCATCGTGCCGGTGGTGCGCAACGACGCCCACCGCCTGATCGAGGAATGCATGCTGGCGGCCAATGTGTGCGCGGCGGGTTATCTGCACGAGCACAAGCACACCGTGCTGTACCGCATCCACCAAGGGCCGACGCCGGAGAAGCTGGAAGCAGTGCGCGAATTCATGAAAGAGTTCGGCTTGCAACTGGGCGGCGGGGATGAGCCGCAGGCAGGCGATTATTCGAAGCTGCTGAAAAGTATCAAGGGCCGTCCGGATACCGGGCTGTTGCAGACCGTGATGCTGCGTTCGCTGCGCCAGGCCAAATACGAGCCGGAGAACGTCGGCCACTTCGGTCTGGGTTACGAGGCCTACACCCACTTCACCTCGCCGATCCGGCGTTATCCCGACCTGCTGGTGCACCGCGCCATCAAGGCGGTGCTGCACGGCAAGCAGTACAAGCCGGCGATGAAGTGGGCGGAACTCGGCGAGCATTGCTCGATGACCGAGCGCCGCGCCGACGATGCCACACGCGACGTCGAGGCCTGGCTGAAGTGCTTCTACATGCGCGACCACCTCGGCAGCGTATTCACCGGCACGGTCTCCTCGGTCGTCGGCTTCGGTCTGTTCGTCTCGCTCGACGACCTCTACGTCGAGGGCTTGGTGCATATCTCCGAACTCGGCAAGGACTACTACCATTTCGATGCGGCCAAGCACCAGCTGCTCGGCGAGCGTACCGGGCAGCGCTACCGCCTCGGCGACCGCGTGCGCGTGCGCGTGGTCAAGGTGGACATGGAAAGCACCAAGATCGACTTCGTGCTGGATGAGGAGACGGAGCAGGCCGAACCGGCCGCGACGCCGAAAGCGGGCAGGAAACCGGCGGCCAAGGCCTCGAAGAGGTCCTCGCCCCCTGCGGGTGCAGCGAAAGGCAAGAAGAAACATGGCTGACCTGCGCCTCATCTACGGCTTCCACGCCGTCACCTCGCGCATCCGCCAGAATCCGGAAGGCGTGCTGGAGGTCTACATGCAGGCGCAGCGCCAGGACCCGCGCATGCGCGACCTCGTCAAGCTGGCCGAGACCAGCGGCGTGCGCGTCATCCCGGTAGAGGCGAAGCGCCTCGACGGCATGGCGGGCAACGCGCGCCATCAGGGCGTGGCGGCGCGGGTGGATGCCGCGCGCCGCGTGCAGCACCTGTCCGACGTGCTGGATACCCTGGAAGAACCGCCGTTGCTGCTGGTGCTGGACGGCGTGCAGGACCCGCACAATCTCGGCGCCTGCCTGCGCAGCGCCGACGCCTTCGGCGTGCACGCGGTGATCGCGCCGAAAGACCGCGCGGTCGGCATCACCGCCACCGTGGAAAAGGTCGCCTGCGGCGCGGCGGAGACCGTACCCTACATTACCGTCACCAACCTCGCGCGCACCCTGCGCGAATTGCAGGAACGCGACATCTGGGTGGTCGGCGCGGCGGGCGAGGCGGAACAGGACTTGCACAGTTTCAAACATACCCGCGCGCTGGCTTGGGTGCTGGGCGCAGAAGGCGAAGGTCTGCGCCGCCTGACGCGCGAAACTTGCGACGAGCTGGTGCGCATCCCGATGCTGGGCAGCGTGGAAAGCCTCAACGTCTCGGTCAGCGCGGGTATCTGCCTGTTCGAGGCGCGGCGGCAGCGGGCGCAATCGTAGGTCGGATCAGGCGATAGCCGTAACCCGGCGGGTTGCCAGATAGCATGAGGGGGAGATGGACATGATGTTTCGTGATCGCGACGATGCAGCACGACGGCTGGCAGAGGCACTGGCGCAATATCGCGGGCAGAAGCCGCTGGTGCTGGCGATCCCGCGCGGTGCGGTGCCGATGGCGAAGATCATCGCCGCCGAACTGGGCGGCGAGCTGGATGTGGTGCTGGTGCGCAAGCTGCGCGCGCCGGGCAATCCGGAGTTCGCGCTCGGCGCGGTGGACGAGACCGGGTGGACTTATCTCGGTGACGACGCCGAACGGGCAGGTGGCACTTCACAATATATCGAGGCCGAGAAAGAATCACAGCTCAAGGTGATGCGCGAGCGGCGCGCCAGCTATACGCCGATACGTCCGCCGCACGATCCGGCGGGGCGCATCGTGATCGTGGTGGATGACGGCCTGGCGACCGGTTCCACCATGATTGCCGCCCTGCATGCGCTGCGCGCCCGGCATCCGCAGAAGCTGGTGTGCGCGGTGCCAGTGGCGCCGCCGGATACGCTGCAAAAGGTACAGTCCTATGCCGACGAAGTGGTGTGCCTGCACGCGCCGGCGATGTTCTACGCGGTCGGGCAGTTCTATCAATCCTTCCCGCAGGTGGGCGACGATGAGGTCATCGCCGCGCTGGCGGACAACTGATCCAGCAAAGATGAAAAAGAAAAAACCATTGCGCGTTCCCGTCACGCGTGGCCTCAAGGATATCTACGCCATGGACATGCATTCGGCCTACCAGGCCGCCTGCATGGGCCAGTTCAGCGTCATTGCCTTCAGCCGGCTGGCGGCCGCCATTTCAGTGGTCCGCTCAGCGCTGGAACAGAAACAGACCCGTATCGAAGGTGCCATCGCGACGCTGGACGAGACCATAGTCATCCTGATGAGCGTGCGCAGCCGCGGGGATGAGACTGACGTGTGGGAGCTGACCGAGAGCGAACGCCCGGCGGTGCTGGCCGGGATAGACATGGCCGAGGAATGCATCGGCACGCTGGATGTCGCGCTGCTGGAGCGGACCGCGCAGCAGTTGCTCGCGGCCATCGCGGCGGAGCCGCCGGGCGCGTAACGTCCGGCTACAGGTGCCGCGCGAACCAGTCCGAGGCAGCGCCCGCCGCCAGTTGCAGCGTGCCGGGTTCCTCGAACAGGTGCGTCGCGCCGGGGATGAGGCTGAGTTCCTTCGCGCAATCCAGCAACGCATAGGCTTCCTGGTTCAATTCGATCACACCGTAGTCCGCGCCGCCGACGATCAGCAGGGTGGGCGCGGTCACGCGCGCCAGCGCGGCGGCACCGGCCAGGTCTGGACGACCGCCGCGCGATACCACCGCCGAAACTTCATTCCCCATCTCCGCTGCGGCCTGCAGGGCCGCCGCCGCGCCGGTGCTGGCGCCGAAATAGCCGAGGCTGAGCGCCCGCGTGCGCGGCTCGTCCCGTATCCAGCGTGTGGCGGCCAGCAGGCGGCGGGTGAGCAGCGCGATGTCGAAGCGCGTCTCGTAATCCCGGTCTTCCTCGCGCGTCAGCAGGTCGAACAGTAGCGTGCCGATGCCGCGTCGTTGCAGCACTTCGGCGACATAGGTGTTGCGCGGGCTGAAGCGGCTGCTGCCGCTGCCGTGGGCGAACAGCACCACGCCTTTGGCGGACGGCGGCAGGATCAACTCGCCGTCGAGTTCGGCCCGTTTGCCATCTGACTCAACAGATTCTGCCGGAATATGCACTGTGCTCATGTCGCTCCTCTCATCACAACGGGAATGCGCCGTGCTCCGAATGCATGGTCGAATCTTTCGAAGCGCCCGGCGATTCCGGCATGGCAATCCGGGCAATGGCCGTCCGGCGTGAGGCGGTATTGCTCGATCTCATACCAGTCGCGCACGATCAGGGCGCTGCCGCAAGACGGGCAAAAGGTGGTATCGCCCTCGCGGTCGTGCACGTTGCCGGTGTAGACGTAGCGCAGCCCGGCGGCGCGGGCGATGTCGCGCGCCTGGCGCAGCGTCTCCGGCGGCGTGGCGGGGATGCCGGTCATCTTGTAGTCCGGGTGGAAGGCGGAAAAATGCAGCGGCACGTCCACGCCGAGTTCCTGTGCGATCCATGCGCTCATCCTGCCAATCTCGTCCGCGCTGTCGTTGAGACCCGGGATCAGCAGCGTGGTCAGCTCGACCCAGACCTGCGTCTCGTTGCACAGGTATTTCAGCGTGTCCAGCACCGGTTGCAGGTGCGCGCCGGTCTGTTTGAAATAGAACTCGTCAGTAAACGCCTTGAGATCGACATTGGCCGCGTCCATTTTGGCGAAGAATTCGCGGCGCGGCGCATCGTGGATATAGCCCGCCGTGACCGCCACGGTCTTGATGCCGCGCGCGTGGCAGGCGTCGGCCACGTCCATCGCGTATTCGGCGAAGATCACCGGGTCGTTGTAGGTGAAGGCCACGCTCTTGCAGCCCAGCTTCTCCGCCGTGCGCGCGATGGCCTCGGGCGTGGCCTGGTCGGCCAGTTTGTCGAAGCTGCGCGCCTTGGAGATGTCCCAGTTCTGGCAGAACTTGCAGGCGAGATTGCAGCCCGCCGTGCCGAACGACAAGATGCTGCTGCCGGGGTAGAAATGGTTGAGCGGCTTCTTCTCGACCGGATCGACGCAGAAGCCGGAACTGCGCCCGTAGGTGGTGAGCACCATCGCGTCGCCGATGCGTCCGCGCACGAAGCAGGCGCCGCGCTGTCCTTCGTTCAGCTTGCAGTCGCGCGGGCACAGGTCGCACTGGATGCGCCCGTCGTCGAGCTTGTGCCAGTAGCGCGCCGGATGGCGCTCGACGCTGCTGATCGGTTCGTCCATTCTGTCAGGTTCCCGCGAAATCGGTTTCGCGCCACTTGCTCACGGTATAGCGCGACAGTTTGATCTCTTCCGCCCAGAAGGTGTCGGGCAGGCCGGCCTTGCGTTTGAGATGAGCCATGAATTGGCGCGGCTGCGGCAGTTGTTCCCAAACCTGCGGCAGGAAGGTGCTGCGGTAGCGGCCATACTCAAAGATGATGCCGTCCACGCCGGGACGCAACTGCGCCAGCGCTGCGCGCTCGTCGCCGAAGGTCATCGCCTCGGCGGCGGACAGCAGCGAGATTTCGCACTCGGTCACGGCCAGCTCATGCCGTTGCAGCGGCGCGAAGCGCGGATCGCGAAAGGCGGCGGCGAGGGCATTGTGATGCACGTCCTCGGCGAGCGGGCGGTGCGCTTCGAGCGAGCCGATGCAGCCGCGCAGCTCGCCGCACTGCGTCAGGGTGACGAAGGTCGCGCCCGGTTCGCCCAGCCACGCCTCCTGCGGCAGCGGCGCGCGCGCCTCGCCCAGCGCAGCGGCGATGGCGCCGCGCGCGATGTCGATCAGCATCTTGCCCTTGTCCTGTTCAGTCATGGCTTACTCCTTCGGTGAAGGCGATGGACGCATAGCCCACCACGCGGTCATGCGACCCGGCGGTGTCGCCGGAGTTCCGCAGGTCGAGCAGATGCGGTGCGAGATGGTGCTTGCGCGCCGCGACGATCAGGCCGTTGATGGGCGTCGCGCCGCAGGCTTGCTCGTGGTCTATCGGCTGGCGCAGTTGCAGGATGGATTGCACGGTCGCATGGTCCACCTTCTGCGCGGCAACGTAGGGCAGGAAGTGGGACAGGTCGGAGCTGATCACGATCAGCGTCTCATCGCCGCCCCATACCGCCTCCAGCACCTCGGCGACCTCCTCGGCGGTTGCCATGCCTACTGCCAATGGCAGCAGCTTGAAATCCGGCAACACGCTTTGCAGGAACGGCAGATGCACCTCCAGCGAATGCTCCAGCGCGTGCGCCTGCGGACTGACTGTCACTTGCGGCAGATCGGCGATGGCACGCGCCGCGTCCGTGTCCAGTTCGATGCGGCCCAGCGGTGTATCGAGGGCATCCACGCCCGGCAGCGCCAGCCCGCGTACCGCGACGCGATGGGTCGGGCCGAGCAGCACCACGCGGCGGATGCGCGCGGCAACGGGGATAAGCTTGGCGTAGGCAGCCGCCGCGACCGCGCCGGAATAAATGTAGCCCGCATGCGGCGCGATCAGCGCCTTAATTTGAAATTCGCACAGCGATTCGTTTGCCCCCTCGCCCGCTTGCGGGACGTAGGCGGGGTTTCGGGAAGCATGCTTCCCACCGCCGGAGTCGGCTGGCTGTGCAAAGCCAGCCGTGGGGCGCGGAGCGGGGTTGGGGAGAGGGTTAACCAGCTCATACGGGCGCGCCTCAGCCAACAGCTGTTGCACCTCGTGCGCAAGCTGCCGGGGTTCGGCGGGATAGAACATGCCTGCGACGGCAGGCGGACGAGCAGTGGACATGGCGGTTTCCTTTTACGGAGATGGCTGCCATATGGGGGCAGCCGGGGCTGAATCAAGCCGGCGCTGATATTCCGTACCTGTTTGGTGCATTTTGGGGCGGGCACGCATGGTATTGGTGCGATATTGCCTGGGGCAGGTCTGCCATGTGAATGGAAGGGCGGTTTACTGCCATGGCATGAGTATTGCGCTATTTCACTCATGAAGCAGACTCCCAAAACAAGCGAACCGCTCCTGCGCGTATTGCTGGTGGATGAAACCCTGGAGCGCGCCGCGCTGCTCAAGCATGCGCTGGAGCAGGCCGGCTGCCGGATCGCGGCCCACGTTACCTCCAGCACCGACCTGCCTGGACTGGTGAGCGAGATCAAGCCGGATGTGATCATCCTCGATACCGATTCTCCCGACCGCGACACGCTGGAGCATCTGTGCGTGATCAGCCGCGATCAGCCGCGCCCCATTGTGATGTTCACCCATGACGACGACAGCGAAAAGATCCGCGCGGCAATCCGCGCCGGGGTCAGCGCCTATGTGGTGGACGGCCTCAAGAGCGAGCGCCTGCGCCCCATCATGGACGTGGCGATGGCGCGCTTCAACGAGTTCCAGTCCATGCGGCGCAATCTGGAAAATGCGGAAAACCAGCTTGCCGGGCGCAAGGAGATCGAGCGCGCCAAGGGCATCCTGATGAAGCAGCGCGGCTGGTCCGAGGACGAGGCCTATCAGGCGATGCGCAAGATGGCGATGGACAAGGGGATGAAATTGCCGGAGTTGTCGCGCCAGATTATCTCGATGGCGGACTTGTTGATTTGATGCCGGCAGGACTTGCTGGCATGGCAATTGCTTGATAATTATCAACGACCCAACGGCGGGTCGAGTTGAAAAGAAGTTTCGGCCAGCGATGGCCGGGGAAAAGGACAAAGGCGTCCATGTTCCGGGTTCATGCCCGGGAGATGGACGCCATTTTTTTTGCACTCACTTAAGGAGAACGCTATGCAAACCAGCAAGCTGGCAACCAGTATCAAAACGCTACACAAGCCGTCACGCCGGACTTTTCTGCATTATGGTATCGCCGGGATCGTGGCTGTATATCTTGCCGCCTTGAGTCCGGTGGGCTATGCCGCCCCCCAGGCTACGGTCGGCAAGGCCGAGAAGACTTCGTTGAAATTCGGCTTTATCAAGCTGACCGACATGGTGCCCTTGGCCATTGCCTACGAGAAAGGCTACTTTGAAGACGAAGGGCTGTCGGTCACGCTTGAGGCGCAGGCGAACTGGAAGGTGCTGCTCGACCGCGTAGTGACGGGCGAACTGGACGGCGCGCATATGCTTGCCGGCCAGCCGATAGGCGCCACCATCGGCTTCGGCACCAAGGCCGACATCATCACCGCCTTCAGCATGGATCTGAACGGCAACGGCATCACCGTCTCCAACGCCGTGTGGAGCGAGCTCAAGAAGAAGCTGCCGATGAAGGACGGCAAGCCGGTGCATCCGATCGATCCCAAGTATCTCAAGGCGGTCGTCGACGATTACAAAAAGCAGGGCAAGACCTTCAAGATGGGCATGGTGTTTCCGGTGTCCACGCACAACTATGAGCTGCGCTATTGGCTGGCGGCCGGCGGGATGAATCCCGGCTATTACGCGCCGGCCAAAGGCGATACCAGCGGTACCATCAAGGCAGACGTGCCGCTGTCCGTGACCCCGCCGCCGCAGATGCCCTCCACCATGGAGGCGGGCACCATCGACGGCTACTGCGTGGGCGAGCCGTGGAATCAGCAGGCCGTGTTCAAGGGTATCGGCGTGCCGGTGGCAACCGACTACGACGTGCAAAAGAACAACCCGGAGAAGGTGTTCGGTGTGGCCAAAAAATGGGCGGATGCCAATCCGAACACGCACATCCGTGTGGTGAAGGCATTGATCCGCGCCGGTTACTGGCTCGACGCGGAGAACAACAAGAACCGCATGGAAGCGGTAAAGATCATCTCCAAGCCCAACTACGTCGGCGCGGACGAGAAGGTCATCGCCAACAGCATGACCGGCACGTTCGAGTATGAAAAAGGCGACAAGCGTTCCGAGCCCGACTTCAATGTGTTCTTCCGCTACAACGCGACTTATCCGTACTACAGCGATGCGGTCTGGTACCTGACGCAGATGCGCCGCTGGGGCCAGATCGCGGAAGCGAAGCCGGATAGCTGGTACATGGATATGGCGAAGAAAATCTACCGCCCGGAAATCTATGCCGTTGCCGCAAACGCGCTGATCGCCGAGGGCAAGATGAAGGCTTCCGACTTTCCTGACCTCGGCAAGGAAAGCGGTTTCAAGAGCCCGCAAAGCGGATTCATCGACGGTGTCGTGTTCGATGGGCGCAAGCCGAACGAGTACCTCGGCAAGTTCGCGATCGGTCTGAAGGGTAACGACAAGCCGTAACGTAACAGGATGCCCCGGTTCAGGCCGGGGCACCCGCAACAAGTAGAGGTCAAACATGAATACGACAACACAACAATCGATATGGCAACGCCTGATGGCGCGGATGCAGTCCGGTGCTGGCGGCGAATCGAGATCGCGGATCGTTTTTCGCGCCATCTTTCCGCCGCTGCTCGGCATCATCGTTTTTCTCGGTATCTGGCATATCGGTGCGAGCCATGTCCAGACATCGTTGGGCACGCTGCCGGGGCCGGTTGCGGTGATGAAACAGGCCGGCAACCTGTATCAGGAATACCGGGACGAGCAGGTGCGCGAGGCCGAGTTTCATGAGCGCCAGAAGGTGCGCGAGGCCGAGTTTCTGGCACAGAACCCGGGAGAGAAATTCGATGGCATCAAGTACACCAGCCAGCCGACTTATCTGAACCAGATATTCACCAGCCTGTACACCGTGTTCGTCGGATTCATGCTGGGGACGATCATCGCGGTGCCGCTCGGGATACTGTGCGGATTGAACCGGACGATCCAGGCCGCGCTCAACCCGCTGATCCAGATTTTCCGTCCGGTGTCGCCGCTCGCCTGGTTGCCCATCGTCACGCTGGTGGTCAGCGCGCTGTATGTCAGCGCGGACCCGATGTTCGCCAAGTCTTTCCTGATCTCGGCGATCACCGTGACGCTGTGCTCGATGTGGCCGACGCTGGTCAACACCGCGCTGGGCGTGGCCTCCATCGACAAGGATCTGATCAACGTCGCCAAAGTGCTGCGCCTGTCCACGCGCACCAAGGTGATGAAGATCGTCATCCCTTCATCGCTCAAACTGATCTTCACCGGCATGCGCCTGTCGCTGGGCGTGGCATGGATGGTGCTTATTGCAGCTGAGATGCTGGCGCAGAACCCGGGCCTCGGCAAATTCGTCTGGGACGAATTCCAGAACGGCAGCTCGCAGTCGCTGGAACGCATCATGGTCGCGGTGTTCACCATCGGCTTCGTCGGCTTTCTGCTCGACCGCACCATGCATACCTTGCAGCAAATGGCCAGTTTCGGCCAACGTACAGAATAGGATTTTGTAGGGTGGGCAGGTTTTTCTGCCCACGCTGTTATTTCGTACCGCTTACCGCGTGGGCAGAAAAACCTGCCCACCCTACGCAAATTGGATACACGGGAAATACATCATGCCTAACGCACAACTCAAAGTTGAAGAACCCGTCGAGATTTCCTCGCCATCAACCTGCGCGCTGAGCCTGGAGTTCAAAAACGTCACCAAGTCTTACGGCACGGGTGCGCAGCGCAGCGTCGTGCTGAACGACATCAACCTCCAGATCAAAGAGGGCGAGTTCGTCGCCATCGTCGGTTTTTCCGGCAGCGGAAAATCCACTCTGATCTCGCTCATCGCGGGCCTCCAGCAAGCCGATGAGGGCGAGGTGCTGTGTAACGGCCGCTCCATCGACGGGCCGGGGCCGGATCGCGGTGTAGTGTTCCAGAATTATTCGCTGATGCCGTGGATGACGGTGCGCCAGAATGTTGCGCTTGCGGTCGATCAGGTGTTCAAGAACGCTTCAAAAGCAGAGCGCATGGCGCGGGTCGAAAAATACATCGATATGGTAAATCTCACGCCCGCCATGGATAAACGCCCCGCCGAGCTGTCGGGCGGCATGCGCCAGCGGGTGTCGGTGGCGCGTGCGCTGGCGGCCTCGCCGGATATCCTGCTGCTGGATGAACCGCTGAGCGCGCTGGATGCGCTCACCCGTTCCAAGTTGCAGGACGAGATCATCCGTATCTGGAGCCAGGAAAAGAAGACCGTCGTGCTCATCACCAACGATGTGGACGAAGGCATCATCATGGCCGACCGCATCATTCCGCTGAATCCCGGGCCGAATGCGACGCTGGGGCCGGAGTTTCCCGTCACCCTGCCGCGCCCGCGCGCCCGCACGGCGATCAATCATTCGCCGGAGTTCAAGCGTATCCGCCGCGAAGTGACCCAGTATCTGATGCAGGTCGGCGCTGAAAAGAATGCGGCGGTCGAGGGCAAGGTCATCAACCTGCCCGCAGTTCTGCCCAATACTTCGCGTGAATTTCTGGCGAATGCGTCCCGCAAGCCGCACGATGCCGTCGCGCCGAACACGGCACACTATGTCGATTTCTCGCGGGTCTCGAAAATTTATCCGACCCCCAAGGGGCCAGTCAAAGTCGTGGACGGTTTCGAGCTCAAGATACGCAAGGGCGAATTCATCTCCATCATCGGCCATTCCGGCTGCGGCAAATCCACCGTGTTGTCCATGATGGCCGGACTGAATGACATCAGCGAAGGCGTCATCGTGCTGGACGGGCGCGAAGTCGACAATGCCGGGCCGGATCGCGGCATCGTGTTTCAGGCACCCAGCCTGGTGCCCTGGTTGAGCGCCCATGAGAATGTCGCGCTGGGCGTGGAGCAGGTGTACCCGCACGCCAGCAAACAGGAGCGCAAAGACATCATCGAAAACTATCTCAGCCGCGTCGGGCTGGCCGAGGTGTGGGACAAGAAGACCGCCGAGCTTTCCAATGGCATGAAGCAGCGCGTCGGCATCGCCCGTGCGTTTGCGCTTTCGCCCAAGATGCTGTTGCTCGATGAGCCGTTCGGCATGCTGGACTCGCTGACGCGCTGGGACTTGCAGGAAGTGCTGATGGAAGTCTGGACGCGCACCAAGGTCACCGCCATGGTGGTCACGCATGACGTGGACGAGGCGATCCTGCTTGCCGACCGCGTGGTGATGATGACCAACGGCCCGAACGCCAAAGTGGGCAAAATACTTGAAATTGATCTGCCGCGTCCGCGCACGCGCAAGATGTTGCTGGAGCACCCGGACTACTACGGGTTGCGCGAACAATTGCTGAGCTTTCTTGAGGAGTGCGATCATGGCTAACCACAGCGGCAGCGATGCGCCGGAAATCAGGGAGGTCAAGGTCGGCTTCATTCCTTTGACCGATTGCGCATCGGTGGCGGTTGCTTCCCTGATGAAATTCGACGAGAAATACGGCATCAGGATTATTCCGTCCAGAGAAGCCTCCTGGGCGGCGATCCGCGACAAGGTAGTCAGCGGCGAGCTGCATGCCGCGCATATTCTTTATGGCCTGGTGTACGGCGTGCACCTCGGCATCGGCGGTGCCAGAAAAGACATGGCCGTGCTGATGACGATCAACAACAACGGTCAGGGCATCTCGCTCGCCAATCACCTCAGGGATAAAGGTGTGACCGATGGACCGTCGCTGGCCGCATTGGTCAAGGCGCAGCCCGGCAGATATACCTTCGCCCACACCTTTCCGACCGGCACACATGCGATGTGGCTTTACTACTGGCTGGCCAGTTACGGGATCAACCCGCTGTCCGAGGTCAACACCATCACGGTGCCGCCGCCCCAGATGGTCACCAACGCGCGTGCCGGGAGCATGGACGGCTTTTGTGTGGGCGAGCCGTGGAATGCGCGCGGCATCCATGACGGGGTCAGTTTCTCGGTCGCCTCGTCCCAGCAAATTTGGCCCGACCATCCGGAGAAAGTATTGGGCGCCACCGCCGAATTCGTGGAGAAGAATCCCAACACCGCGCGCGCGCTCGTCATGGCCATGCTGGATGCGGCAAGGTACATCGATGCCATGGCCAACCGCGCAAAGGTGGCCGAAATAATTTCCGGCAAGTCTTATGTCGATGCGCCGGTCGAAGTCATCGAAGGGCGTTTTCTCGGGAATTATGAAGACGGCCTGGGCAGGAAATGGCATGACCCCGATCACATGAAGTTCTTTAACGATGGCAAGGTGCCATTCCCCTATCTTTCCGACGGTATGTGGTTTCTCACCCAGTTCAAGCGCTGGGGTTTGCTCAGGGAAGACCCGGATTATCCGGGCATCGCCCGGCAGATCAACCAGATCGAGCTGTACCGGCAGGCCGCCTCACAGGTCGGGGTGGACGTACCCGCGGAGGTGATGCGCAGTTCGAAACTGATGGACGGCACGGTATGGGATGGCACGGATCCGAAGAATTATGCGGCCGGTTTCGAGATACGCGCGTAAGGCAAACTATTTTTTTAACTTGTAGAGGAGCAGTAACCATGAAACATATCAGCACCCCGTTCACGAAACAGTCTTTGACAGTCGTCACGGCAGTTTCCTTGCTGGCAGGCAGCACGCTGGCGCATTCTGCGGATACCTTCACCGAAGCCCTGACCGGCGGCAAAGCATCGGTCAACCTGCAACTGCGCTATGAGGGGGTTGATCAGGTCGGCAAGCTTGATGCCGATGCAACAACAGTGCGCGCGCGTTTGGGCTATGAAACCGCCACATTCAACGGCTTCGGTGCGATGCTTGAGGCGGAGCATGTGACGGCCCTGGGTGATAGCTATGACAGCAAAGCCAATGGGAAAACCCAATTCGCCGCCGTAGTGGATCCGGAATCCACTGAAATCAATCAGGCCTACCTGAGCTACGGCGGGCTTCCCGATACTGTCGTGAAATGGGGACGCCAGCGCCTCATCCTCGATAATGCCCGTTTCGTCGGCAACGTCGGCTGGCGCCAGAACGAGCAGACCTTCGACGCCTTTACCGTGGTCAACAAATCGTTGCCCGATACCGTGATTACGGCGGGCTACATCACCAACGCCAACCGCATCTTCAGCGACGATGCCGTTGCGACCACGGGTGCCGCAGCGGGTAATCACAAGATGGGCTCCACCATCCTCAACGCCAGCTATAAAGGATGGAGTCTTGCCAGCATCACCGGCTATGCCTACTTGCTGGATTACGATACCGCCACCGCATTCACCGCCAACACGACAGATACCTACGGCATCCGGCTGAACGGTAGCGCCCCGATGGGCGGCAACAAGCTGTTGTACACCGCCGAATATGCGCGGCAGTCGGATGGCAGCAACAATACGGTCGATTTCAAGACCAATTACATGTTGCTGGAAGGCGGCATCGATGTGACCGGCGTGGCGGTGTTCAAGCTGGGTTACGAAGTGTTGGGTTCCGATACCGGTGCCATCACCAAGGCTACCGGAGCGGCTGCTGCTAACAAGCCGTTTTCAACCCCGCTGGCGACATTGCATGCTTTCAACGGTTGGGCCGACATGTTCCTGGTCACGCCCACCAATGGTTTGAAAGACACTTATGTGTCCGCCAACACCAAACTGGCCGGGTTCAATCTGGGGGCGGTCTATCATGACTATGCCGCGGATACGGGCGCAACCACCGATCTTGGAAACGAGCTGAATCTCGTTGCAACATATGCGTTCGACAAGAATTACACCGTCGGGCTGAAGTATGCCGATTACTCCGCCGGTGATTTGTTGCCGGCAACTTACCCTGACACCAAGAAGACCTGGCTGTGGGGCGAGTTCAAGTTCTGATGCGGACTGATGGTTCCCTGAAGGAGATGAGATGACTAAAAACAGAATGCGGCTGGTGGTGATCGGCAACGGCATGGCGGGGATACGCACGCTTGAGGAATTGCTCAAGATGTCGCCGGACGAATTCGAGATCACGGTATTCGGGGCGGAGCCGCAGCCGAATTACAACCGCATCCTGCTGTCACCGGTGCTGTCCGGCGAGATGCCGTTCCATGACACGATCCTGAATGACTGGGACTGGTACCGGAAAAACGGCATTACCCTGCATGCCGGCAAGACAGTCAGCAGAATCGATCGGGCGCGCCGTGTGGTCGAAGCGGAAGACGGAATATCCGTTCCATACGACCGCCTGCTGATTGCGACCGGCTCCAACCCGATCATGTTGCCCGTTCCAGGGATCAACCTGTCCGGCGTGCTGGCTTATCGCAGCATCGACGATGTTGAAAAGATGCTGGCCGTTGCTGCGCCGGGGAAACGCGCCGTGGTGATCGGCGGTGGCCTGCTTGGTCTGGAGGCGGCGAATGGTCTGCTGTCGCGAGGGATGGAGGTGTCGGTCGTACATCTGTGCGACTGGCTGATGGAGCGGCAACTGGACAAGGCAGGCGCAGGCATGTTGCAGGAAGCGCTGGAAAAACGCGGAATGAAGTTCTATCTGTCGCGCCAGACCGAGGCTATTCTGGGCGAAGCCACCGTAACCGGATTGCGCTTCAAGGACGGTGAGAATATCCCCGCCGATCTGGTGGTGATGTCGGCCGGCATTCGCCCTAATATCGCGCTGGCCAAATCCGCCGGCATCCATTGCGAGCGCGGCATCGTGGTGAGCGACACGATGCAGACCTTCGACCCGAAGATCTATTCGGTCGGCGAATGCGTGCAGCATCGCGGGCAGACCTACGGCCTGGTCGCGCCCCTGTTCGAGCAGGCCAAGGTGGCGGCGAATCATCTGGCGCGCTATGGGAGGATGCGCTACGAGGGGTCGGCGGTGTCCACCAAACTGAAAGTGACCGGCATCGACCTGTTCTCGGCGGGCGACTTCAATCCCGGGCCGGAGGACGAAGAGTTGCTGCTGCAGGATGCGGCGCGCGGCGTATACAAGAAGCTGGTGCTGCGCGGGAACAAGTTGCGCGGCGCGGTGATGTACGGCGATACGCTGGGAGGATCATGGTATTTCCGCATGATGCGCGACGGTACCGATGTGTCCGCGATGCGCGAGCATCTGCTGTTTGGCGAGGCGCATATCGGCGATTCCGGCCACGGCGGTACTTCGGTCGTGGCAAACATGCCGGATTCTGCCGAAGTTTGCGGCTGCAACGGCGTGTGCAAGGGCGATATCGTCAAGGCCATCATCGAGAAGAAGCTGTTCACGCTGGAAGAAGTGCGCGCCCATACTAAGGCTTCCGCCTCGTGCGGGTCATGCACCGGGCTGGTAGAGGCTATCCTGGCGAACACGCTGGGGGCAGACTATTCCGCCAAGCCGAGCAAGAAACCGATCTGCGCATGTACCGAGTTTGCGCATCAGGATGTGCCGCAGGCGATCCGCCAGCGCAGCCTGAAAACCATCCCCGATCTGATGCGATTCATGGGCTGGAAAACGCCGGATGGTTGTCATATTTGCCGTCCCGCACTGAACTACTATTTGCTGGTGGCATGGCCGGGTGAGTATCGGGACGACAGCCACTCGCGTTTCATCAACGAGCGCGTGCATGCCAACATCCAGAAGGACGGCACCTATTCGGTGATCCCGCGCATCTGGGGCGGCACCACATCGCCTGCCGCGCTGCGCTCGATCGCCGAGATCGCCGAACGTCACCAGGTGCCGACGGTGCATATCACCGGCGGCCAGCGCATCGGCCTGTACGGCATCACCAAGGAGAACCTGCCGAAGATGTGGGCCGAGCTGGTGGCGGCAGGTTTCGTCTCCGGTCATGCCTACGGCAAATCGCTGCGCACGGTGAAGACCTGCGTCGGCTCGGAGTGGTGCCGTTTCGGCACGCAGGATTCCACGGCGCTGGGCATCATGGTCGAGAAGATGACTTGGGGCTCGTGGACGCCGCACAAATTCAAGATCGCCGTATCGGGCTGTCCGCGCAATTGCGCCGAGGCGACCATCAAGGATTTCGGCGTGGTCTGCGTGGATTCCGGCTACGAGATACACGTCGGCGGCAATGGCGGCATCAAGGTGCGGGTGACCGATTTTCTGTGCAAGGTCGGAACCGAGGCGGAGGTGCTGGAATATTGCGGCGCCTTCATGCAGCTCTACCGGGAAGAAGCGAACTACCAGGAACGCACCGCGCCGTGGATCGAGCGCATCGGGCTGCCTCACGTGAAGCATCACATCGTGGAAGACGAAAAAGGCCGCGGCGAACTGTATGCGCGCTTCCTGGAATCGCAGCGTTATTCCCAGGACGACCCGTGGCAGGAGCGCGCCGAAGGAAAAGAAGCGCACGAATACGTTGCTCTGGCGACAATTGCGTAGGGTGGGCACGTTTTCTGTGCCCACGCGGAGGATCGCAATTTCGTGGGGTGCGAGGTGCCTGCCGTTGGTTTGCAGCATCCGCGTGGGCACAGAAAACGTGCCCACCCTACAGACTGTGGCAAACAGGTTTTGAATTTAAGGAGTCAACCATGGACTGGATACAAATCGGCAGGCTGGAAGATATCCCGCGCCAGGGTGCGCGGGTGGTGAAGACGGCACAGGGCGAGATCGCCGTGTTCCGCAGCGTGGACGATCAGGTGTTCGCGCTCGACAATCGCTGCCCGCACAAGGGCGGGCCGCTGGCGCAGGGCATCGTGCACGGACATCGCGTCACCTGTCCGTTGCATAGCTGGATGATCGATCTGGAAAACGGCGCGGCCGTCGCACCCGATCAGGGATGTGCGCGCCGCTATGGCACGCGTGTCGAGGACGGCATGCTGTATCTCGATGCGAAGAGCAGTGAATGCAACAAAGAGTGACTGAGCCGGAAACCATCCGCACCACCTGCCCCTATTGCGGGGTCGGCTGCGGTGTGCTGGCAACGGCCGAAGCAGACGGCGGGGTACGGGTGTCCGGCGATCCACAGCATCCGGCCAATTTCGGGCGCCTCTGTTCCAAGGGAGCGGCGCTGGCGGAAACGCTGGATGTCGAAGGACGGTTGCTGCATCCCATGGTGCATGGCGAGCAAGTCTCCTGGGAGGCGGCGCTGGACCGGGTGGCCGATGGCTTCGGCAAGGTCATCGCGCAACATGGTCCCGAGGCGGTGGCGTTCTATGTCTCCGGGCAACTGCTGACCGAGGATTACTACGTTGCCAACAAGCTGATGAAGGGCTTCATCGGCAGCGCGAACATCGACACCAATTCGCGCCTGTGCATGTCCACGGCGGTGGCGGCGCAGCAGCGCGCCTTTGGCGCCGATGCGGTGCCGGTCTGTTATGAAGATGTCGAAATGGCCGATCTGGTCGTCATCGTCGGCTCCAACCTGGCGTGGGCGCATCCGGTGCTGTATCAGCGCCTCGCCGCGGCGAAACAGGCGCGATATGACATGCGGGTGGTAGTGATCGACCCAAGGCGTACCGCCACCTGCGACATCGCCGATCTGCATCTGGCCATCGCGCCCGGTTCCGATGCTTATCTGTTCAACGGTTTGTTGCATCACTTGCGCAGCGAGGACGCGCTCGACTTGGCTTATGTCGAAGCGCATGTGGAGGGTTTTGCCGCCGCGTTCGCGGCGGCGCGACCGATGAATTCGATCGCGCAGGTGGCGATGGCTTGCGGCGTGACTGAAGTTCAGATCGGCGAATTCTTCCGCCTGTTTGCCGCGACCGCACGCACCGTGACGATTTTTTCGCAGGGTATCAACCAATCTTCCAGCGGCGTGGACAAGGCCAACGCGATCATCAACGTTCACTTGGCCACGGGACGCATCGGCCGTGCCGGCATGGGGCCGTTCTCGGTGACCGGACAGCCGAATGCCATGGGCGGGCGCGAGGTGGGCGGATTGGCCAATCAACTGGCGGCGCACTTGGATTTTTCCGATGCTGCCGCCATCAAGCAGGTGTCCCGCTTCTGGAATGCGCCCAACATCGTTCGGTCACCCGGGCTCAAGGCGGTGGAGATGTTCCGTGCCATCGAAACGGGAAAGATCAAGGCGGTGTGGATCATGGGCACCAATCCGGCGGTGAGCATGCCGGACGCCGACCGCGTGCGCGCCGCCCTGCGGAATTGCGAGCTGGTGGTGGTCTCGGATTGCGTGCGACATACCGATACCACCGCCTGTGCCGACATCCTGTTGCCTGCTGCCGGCTGGGGCGAAAAGGACGGCACGGTGACCAATTCGGAGCGGCGCATTTCGCGCCAGCGCCCATTTCTTGCGCCTGCGGGCGAGGCCATGCCGGACTGGTGGATCATCACGCAAGTGGCGCAGCGTCTTGGTTTTGAGGAAGCGTTCCCCTACACGCATCCGGCGCAGATATTTCGCGAACACGCGCATCTGTCGAAACTCGGAAAAGAAAACGGGCGTGCTTTCGACATCGGCGCACTGTCCGGATTGGATGATGCCCGGTACGCGGCGATGCAACCGGTGCAATGGCCGGTGAGCCGACAGATGACAGTTGGTGCCGCAAGACTGTTCACCGACGGACGTTTCCATACCAGCGGCGGCAAGGCGCGCATGATCGCCATCGTTCCGCGATTGCCCGCCATCGCGGCAGACGGAGACTTTCCGCTGGTGCTGAATACCGGCCGCATCCGCGACCAGTGGCACACCATGACCCGCACCGGCAAAGTGCCGCGCCTGAACACGCATCTATTCGAACCCTTCATGCAGATACACATGCATGATGCAGGAGTCCTGCGTTTGCAGGACGGTGGCCTGGCACGCCTGACCAGCCGCCAGGGCAGCATGCTGGCGCGGGTACAGGTCAGCGGCGACCAGCGCATCGGCTCGGTATTCGTGCCGATGCACTGGAGCGATGCGTTTGCGAAGGCTGCACGGGTGGATGCGCTGGTAGCGCCAATCACCGATCCGGTCTCGGGCCAGCCGGAATCCAAACATACGCCGGTGCGCGTCGAGCCCTGTCAGCCTGCATGGCAGGGGTTCGTATTGAGCCGGGAGCGCCTCGATCTGGCGGGAACCAGCTATTGCACCAGCTTCCGCGGGAATGGCTATTGGCGTCACGAGATCGCCGGCGAAGCCTTGCCGGATGACTGGCGCGAATGGGTGCAAAGCGCCCGGGCCAGTCCTGGGGTGTGGCAGGAATACCGCGATGCCGCAATGGGACGCTATCGCGCAGCTTGTCTGCACGAGGGCAGGCTGGAGGCGGTGTTTTTCATCGCGCCGGATCAGCGTCTGCCGGAGCGGGAGTGGGTCGCCAGCCTGTTCGGCAAGGCCGTGCTGGATGCGGCGGATTCGGCTGCATTGCTGGCGGCGCGTCCGCCCCAGGGATCGGTGACCGATAGCGGGAGCACGATATGCGCCTGCTTCGGCGTCGGCGAAAAGACTATCCTGCATGCCATTCGCGAACAGGGATTGAACAGCGTCGAGTCCATCGGTCAGGCGCTAAGGGCAGGAACCGGCTGCGGTTCGTGTGTGCCGGAACTCCATCGCATGCTGGAGCGCCATTGATGCCCGGCTGTGGGCATGCGCCCGGCGCAGAATCTGCAATTATCAAATAAGCGGGATGGCGCTGCCGGCGCCCCTTAGCCCAGCAGATGCCGCACCATCTCGCGCTCCTCGAGCAGTTCGCGATAACTGTTATCCATATACCTGCGGCTGGAATCGCTGATCTCCAGATCCTGGACGATGTGATACTGGCCGTGGCTGCAACGCACCGGGAAACCGTAGACCACCCCCTCCGGAATCCCGTAGCTGCCATCGGACGGTACCCCCATGGTCACCCAGTTGTTGTGGTGCGCGCCGCGCACCCAGTCGTGCATGTGAAAGATCGCCGCATTCGCGGCACTCGCCGCACTCGACAAACCGCGCGCCTCGATCACCGCCGCCCCACGTTTCTGCACCGTCGGGATGAACACCTGCTCCACCCAGTCCTGATCGGCCAACAGATCGCGCACTAGCTTGCCGCGGATCTCGGCATGATCCAGATTCGGATACTGCGTGCCGGAATGATTGCCCCAGACGATCATCTTCTTGATGTCCTGAAGCGGCTGGAACAACTTCTGACCCACCTGCGCGATGGCGCGGTTATGGTCCAGCCGCATCATTGACGTGAAATTGCGCGGATCGAGATCGGGCGCGTTCTTCATCGCGATCAGCGCATTGGTATTGGCCGGATTGCCCACCACCAGCACCTTGACATGGCGCTCCGCATACTCGTTGAGCAACTTGCCCTGCTCGGCGAAGATCGCCCCGTTGGACTCCAGCAGATCCTTGCGCTCCATCCCCTTGCCGCGCGGGCGCGCCCCGATCAGCAGCGCGATCTCGGTATCGCGGAAGGCGACCTTGGGGTCATCGGTGATGATGATCTGCTGCAACAGCGGAAAGGCGCAATCTTCCAGCTCCATCATCACGCCCTTCAACATCGTCTGCGCCTGCGGTATGTCCAGCAACTGCAGGATGACCGGCTGCTCCTGTCCCAGCATGATGCCGTTGGCGATGCGGAACAGCGCGGCATAGCTGATCTGGCCGGCGGCGCCGGTGACGGTGATGCGGATGGGTGCCTTCATGCAAAATTCCTCCTGTGCGATAGTGTGCGCATGATAATTGTTTTGGTTTTCCGATGCCATGCAAAAGGTGTAGCATGGCGGCTGCCGGTTTCATGTCATCATCCGTTCGCTTCATCATCGAAAAGGTCGGTAATGGATAAGAAACGCCCCAAACATCTCGCGTTGTACCTCATCAAATTGCCGCTCCCCGGTATGGTTTCCATTCTCCACCGCGTCAGCGGCCTGCTGCTGTTCCTCGCGCTGCCGCCGCTGTTGCTGATGCTGCAATACAGCCTGCGTTCCATCGAGACTTACACGCAGCTGGCCGGCTTGCTGGCGCACCCGCTGGCGAAATTGACGCTGCTCGGCCTGCTATGGGCGTTCCTGCATCACTTCTGCGCCGGGTTGCGCTATCTGGCCATAGATTTGCACTATGTGCGCGATCTCGCGCTGGCGCGCGGCAGCAGCTGGATGGTGATCGCGGCGAGCCTGGGGCTGACCATGCTGATCGGGGTGAAACTGTGGTGAACCGCATCGTCACCGGCGCGCATTACGGCCTGCGCGACTGGCTGATCCAGCGCATCACGGCGGTGATACTGGCGGCGTACAGCGTGGCGCTGGCCGGCTATCTGTTGTGGCAGCCGTATCTGGACTACGATTCGTGGACGGGATTGTTTTCCAGCCAGGCGGTGCGCAGCTTCACCCTGCTGTTCCTGCTGTGCGTGTTCTATCACGCCTGGATCGGCGTGCGTGACATCGTGATGGATTACGTGAAGCCGACGGGTATCCGTCTGGTGATACACACGCTGACGATACTGGCGCTGTTGCTGTATGGCATCTGGTCGGTGGAGATACTGTGGGGGATGTAATGGCGGTTGCGAAGAGAACGTTCGATGTGGTGGTGGTCGGCGCGGGCGGCGCCGGGATGCGCGCGGCACTACAACTTTCCGAAGCCGGATTGAAGGTGGCGGTGCTGTCCAAGGTATTCCCGACCCGTTCGCACACGGTGGCGGCGCAGGGCGGCATCGCCGCCTCGCTCGGCAATATCGGCGCAGACAACTGGCATTGGCACATGTACGACACGGTGAAGGGCTCGGACTATCTCGGCGACCAGGACGCCATCGAGTTCATGTGCCGCGCCGCGCCCGAGGTGGTGTACGAGCTGGAACATTACGGCATGCCGTTCGACCGGCTCGACAGCGGCAAGATCTATCAGCGCCCATTCGGCGGCCACATGCAGGAATACGGCAAGACGCCGGTGCAGCGCGCCTGCGCCGCCGCCGACCGCACCGGCCATGCCATGCTGCACACGCTGTACCAGCAGAACGTCAAGGCCAATACGAACTTCTTCATCGAATGGATGGCACTGGACCTGATCCGCGACGCGGACGGCGACGTGCTCGGCGTGACCGCGCTGGAGATCGAGACCGGCGAAGTGATGGTGTTCCAGGCGCGCGCCACGTTGCTCGCCACCGGCGGGGCGGGGCGCATCTTCGAATCCAGCACCAATGCCTACATCAACACCGGCGACGGTCTGGGCATGGCGGCGCGCGCCGGCATCCCGCTGGAGGATATGGAATTCTTTCAGTTCCACCCGACCGGAGTGTACGGTGCGGGAGTGCTGATCACCGAAGGCGTGCGCGGCGAGGGCGGCTATCTGGTGAACCGGACTGGCGAGCGCTTCATGCCGCGCTACGCGCCTAACGCGAAAGACCTGGCCAGCCGCGACGTGGTGTCGCGCGCCATCGCCGTGGAGATCAATGAAGGGCGCGGCTGCGGGCCGCAGGGGGATCATATACTGCTCAAACTGGACCATCTCGGCGACGAGATTATCAAGCAGCGCTTGCCGGGCATCCGTGAGATCGCGCTGAAATTCGCCCATGTCGACCCGGCCAAGGCTTCGATACCGGTCGTGCCGACCGCGCACTACATGATGGGCGGCATCCCGACCAACTACCACGGGCAGGTAGTCGCGCCATATCAGCATGGGCCGGAGGAAGTGGTGCACGGCCTGTATGCCGTGGGCGAGTGCGCCTGCGTGTCGGTGCATGGCGCGAACCGGCTGGGCTGCAATTCGTTGCTCGACCTGCTGGTGTTCGGGCGCGAGGCAGGCAGGCAGATCATCGAAGACCTGCAAAGCCATCCTCATCCCAAGCGCTTGCCCGCCGATTCAGCCGGATATTCCTTGGCGCGGCTGGCGCGGCTGGATAACCAGAAGGACGGCGAGCGTGTTGCCGAAGTCGGCGATGCGATGCGTCACATCATGCAGAAACATTGCGGTGTGTTCCGTTTTCCGGAACTGCTGGCGGAAGGCGTGGAGCAGATCAAACAGATCGCCGGGCGTGCCGCGTGTACCGGGATCAAGGACAACAGCCGCGTGTTCAATACGGCGCGCATCGAGGCTTTGGAGCTGGACAACCTTATCGAGGTGGCGCAGGCGACCATGGTTGCCGCCGCAGCACGCACGGAAAGCCGCGGCGCGCATGCGCGCGAGGATTTTCCGCAGCGCGACGACATCAACTGGCTCAAGCACAGCCTGTATTACCGCGAGGGACAGCGCCTCGAGTATAAACCGGTGCGCCTCAAGCCGCTGACGGTGGAGTCGTTCCCGCTCAAGCCGCGGGTTTATTAGACAGTAGCTGGTAGCTGGTAGGCGGTAGCTTGTAGCTTTATAAAGTGCGCGCCTCGCGCGCGCATCTGAAAGCTACCCGCTACCAGCCACAAGCTACCAGCTCGATACTTCAGACCGGTTCCCGGTACTGCTCTTCCAGCAACTTGGCTTGCGCCGCGGCCAGACGCGCGATGGGCACACGCGGGCCGGAACAGGAGACGTAGTTCAGTCCGATGTGATGGCAGAAGTGGATGGAGCCGGGGTGTCCGCCATGTTCGCCGCAG
The DNA here is from genome assembly GCA_001801105.1 of Gallionellales bacterium GWA2_60_18. The sequence continues at coordinate 12,069 of MGWS01000023.1, read as the reverse complement.
ATGCCCATCTTCAAGTCGGGGTTGGTTTCGCGGCCTCTGGTGATCGCCATCTTCATGATTTGGCCCACGCCTTTGATGTCCAGCACCTCGAACGGGTTGTCCTCCAGAATCCCGGTCTCGTTGTAGGCGGGCAGGAACTTGTTCTCGGCATCTTCACGGCTGAACGAGAAGGTGGCCTGGGTCAGGTCGTTGGTGCCGAAGGAGAAGAACTCGGCAGTTTCCGCCATGCGCCCGGCGCGCACGCAGGCGCGCACCACTTCCAGCATGGAACCGAACTTGAATTGCACGTCGATGCCGTGGGTCGCGTTCACTTCCGCATGGATGCGTTTCACGTAACTGTGAATGCGTTTGAGCTCTTCTACTGTCGCTACTTGCGGCACCATGATCTCTGGATGGATCTCGAGACCTTCCTTGGCGCATAGCGCTGCTGCTTCAAGCACAGCGCGGATCTGCATCGAATAAATTTCGGGATAGGTGATGCCCAAACGTACACCGCGATGGCCCAACATAGGGTTGACCTCGGCCAGTGCGCGCACCTTCTTCAGCACGATTTCCTTTTTGTGTATCACGTCTTCTTCCAGGTGCGATTCCTTGAAGTCGCCCAGTCCGCCCATCAGCTTGGTCAGGCCGTCGGCATATTGCTGATACAGCTTGGGGTTGAGCATCTTCAGCGTGTCCGGCAACTCTTCCAGTCCCTTGATGGTGTCGCTCAGTTGGTGCAGGTGGGCGATCTCCAGTTCGAGCTGTGCTGCCGTGGGCAGGAACTCGTGCATCGGCGGATCGAGCAGGCGCACGGTGACGGGCAGGCCCTTCATGGCCTTGAAGATGCCCTTGAAGTCGGCGCGCTGTATCGGCAACAGACGGTCCAGCGCGGACTGGCGTTCTTCCACAGTCTCGGCCAGGATCATCTCCTGCACGATGGGCAGGCGGTCGGTGCTGTTGAACATGCGCTCGGTGCGGCACAGGCCGATGCCCATCGCGCCGAACTCGCGCGCGCGCAGGGCGTCGTTGGGCGTATCGGCGTTGGCCATCACCTTGAGGCGGGAAACTTCATCAGCCCATTCCAGCAGCGTATTCATCTCCTCGGAGAACTCCGGTTCCACTGTCGGCACTTCGCCCGCATACACGTGGCCGGTGCCGCCGTCGATGGTGATGACATCGCCTTCCTGCAGCGTGGTATCCCCTATCTGCGCGCTGCGCAGCACATCGTTGATGACGATGGCTTCGCAGCCGGAGACGCAGGGCTTGCCCATGCCGCGCGCCACCACGGCGGCGTGCGAGGTCTTGCCGCCGCGGCTGGTGAGGATGCCCTGAGCCTGGAAAAAGCCGTGGATATCTTCGGGCTTGGTTTCCTCGCGCACCAGGATGATCTTCTCCCCTGCGCGACCGCGTGCTTCGGCTGTGTCGGCGTCGAACACGATTTTGCCGGAAGCCGCGCCGGGCGAAGCCGGCAGACCCTGCGCCAGCGATTTGCCGTGGAAGTTCGGCGCCAGTTGCGGCACCAGCAGTTGTTCCAGGATGGCCGGTTCGACGCGCAGCAGCGCGCGCTCCTTGTCGATCAGACCCTCGTTGAACATCTCCACCGAGCTGCGCACCATACCGCGCGCGTTCATCTTGCCGTTGCGCGTTTGCAGGCAATACAGGATGCCCTTCTCGATGGTGAACTCGAAATCTTGTACTTCGTGGTAATGCGACTCCAGCCGGTTATGCAGCGTCATCAGCTGGCGATAGATCTCCGGCATCTCCTGTTCCATCTCGGCGATGGCCTTGGGCGTGCGGATACCCGCCACCACGTCCTCGCCCTGCGCATTGACCAGGTATTCGCCGTAGATCAGGTTCTCGCCGGTGCCGGGGTTGCGCGTGAAGCCCACGCCGGTGCCGGAATCATTGCCCATGTTGCCGAACACCATGGTGCAGATGTTCACCGCCGTGCCGCTGGCCTGATCCCTGGTGATCCTGAACTGCTTGCGGTAATCCACCGCGCGCTTGCCCATCCACGAACCGAACACCGCGCCTACCGCGATCTCAAGTTGCTCATAGGGGTCTTGCGGGAAGGGCTTGCCGCTATGCTTTTGCACGATGGCAAGAAATTCGCCCGCCAGTTCCTTGAGGTGGTCTACACCTAAATCCAGATCCTGCGGCGCGCCGTATTTGCGCTTGATCGCGGCCATGCGTTCGTCGAAATGTTCGTCGCTGATGTTGAGCGCGATCTTGCCGAACAGCTGGATGAAACGGCGATAAGTGTCGTAGGCGAAACGCTCGTTGCCGGTTTGCTTGATTAAACCTTTTAGCGAGGTTTCGTTAAGACCGAGGTTGAGAATGGTGTCCATCATGCCCGGCATGGACATGGATGAACCGGAGCGCACTGAGACGAGCAGGGGGTTGTCGCCGCTGCCGAAACCCTTGCCGGTCTTTTTTTCAAGCGCCTGCATGTGGGTCTTGACGGATGCCATCAGGCCATCCGGCAGTTGGTTCTTTTCCAGGTAGGCGGTGCATGCATCGGTGGTGATGGTGAAACCCGGCGGGACATTCAGCCCGATCTGCGTCATCTCGCACAGGTTTGCGCCCTTGCCGCCCAGCAGCATCTTGTTCTTTCCATCACCCTCTTCGAATGTGTAAATGTAAGTCTTGCTGCTAGTCATGACACTCCCCTGTTCAAGTTTTAGCCCGGTTACCGGATTTTTTGTCCGCCGTTTTCATAATCCGCGCGGGTAGATGAAGCCTGCCCGCCCTGTGCCTGCTCCCGTGCTGCGGGAGCAGGCCGGGTTATGCATCGGTCGGATCTTTCCTGGAGGCGCCTCCGGTGCCGCCCGCCAGGTGTTCGAGAATCGCGTACTGTTTCTGTACGTCTGCTTCGTAGGAAGCCAGCATTTTTCCATCATCGCTATCCATCTTCTTCACCAGGCCGCGGAAGCGCGGTTCGTTCTTGATGAACTCATGGAATGATGAGGACGGTTTCTGCGAATCCAGCGCGAGCGGGTTCTTTCCATCCTGCTCGCGGCGCGGGTCGTAGCGGTACAGCGGCCAGTGGCCGGAGTTGACCGCCAGTTCCTGCTGCTGGTGTTGCTTGCTCATGTCGTAGCCGTGCTCGACACACGGGCTGTAGGCAATGATCAGCGACGGGCCGTCGAAAGATTCGGCTTCGATGAAGGTCTTCAGCGTGTGGATGTCTTTTGCGCCATAGGCGACATGGGCGACATAGACGTTGCCGTAGCTCATGGCGATCAGCCCCAGGTCCTTCTTGCCGGTGGTCTTGCCGCCGGCGGCGAATTTGGCCGTGGCGCCGCGCGGCGTCGCCTTGGACATCTGTCCGCCGGTGTTGGAATAGACCTCGGTGTCGAGCACCAGGATGTTGACGTTGCGCCCCGAGGCCAGCACATGGTCCAGGCCGCCGTAGCCGATGTCGTAGGCCCAGCCGTCGCCGCCGATGATCCATACGCTCTTCTTGGCGAGGTAGTCGGCCAGGGTCTCCAGATTGCGCGCCTCGGCGGACTTGATGCCGGCCAGCTTGCCGCGCAGGGTTTCGATGCGGTCGCGTTGGGCAAAGATGCCGGCTTCAGTGCTCTGATCGGCATTGAGAATGGCGTCGGCCAGTTCGGCGCCGATGCTGTCTTTCATGCGCCCCAGCAGTTCGAGAGCTTGCACGTTATGTTTGTCGATACTGACGCGGAAGCCCAGGCCGAACTCGGCATTGTCCTCGAACAGCGAGTTCGACCAGGCCGGGCCGCGCCCATCGGCGTTCTTGCTGTAGGGTGTGGTGGGCAGGTTGCCGCCGTAGATCGAAGAGCAGCCGGTGGCATTGGCCACCACCATGCGGTCGCCGAACAACTGGGTGGCGAGGCGGATGTAGGGCGTTTCGCCGCAACCGACGCAGGCTGAGGAAAACTCGAACAACGGCTGCATCATCATCGCGCCCTTGATGGTCGAGGTGCGCAACTGCGCGCGGTCGAATTCCGGCAGCGTGAGGAAGAACTCGAAGTTTTCGCGTTCTGCCTCGCGCAACGGAGCTATCGGGCGCATCTCGAGCGCCTTGTGGCCGTCGGTCTTGGATACCGCCGGACAGATATCCACGCACAGCATGCAACCGGTGCAATCTTCCGGCGCAACCTGATAGCTGACATGCATGCCCTGCTCGAATTCCTTGCCCTTGATCTGGACGTGCTTGAAGGTGGACGGCGCATCCTTGGCCAGTTCCGCCGGGAACACCTTGGAACGGATGGCGGCGTGCGGGCAGACGAACGGGCACTTGCCGCAGTAGATGCACAATTCTTCGTCCCACACCGGGATTTCCTGCGCCAGATTGCGCTTGTCCCATATCGCGGTGCCGGTGGGCCAGGTGCCGTCGTTGGGGAACGCGCTCACCGGCAGGCGATCGCCGCGACCGGCCATGATCTCGGCGGTGACCTTGTGTACGAATGTGGGGGCGGATGCCGGAACCGGTTCGGGCATCTTGCGGGTGCTGCTCGCAGCCGAAGGCACGTTCACCTGGTGCAGGTTGGCGATGGTCTCGTCGATCGCCTTCCAGTTCGCTTCCACTACCGCATGCCCTTTTTTGCCATAGGACTTCTCGGCGGCAGACTTGATCTTCTCGATCGCCAGTTCGCGCGGCAATACGCCGGAAATGGCAAAGAAACAGGTCTGCATGATGGTGTTGATGCGGCTGCCCATGCCGGTGTGCTTGGCGATGGTGTAGGCATCGATCACGTAGAACTGGATCTTCTTGGCGATGATCTGCTGCTGCATCTTCTGCGTCAGCAAGTCCCACACCTTGTCAGCCGCAACCGGCGTGTTGACCAGGAACACCGCGCCCTCGGCGGCGGAGTCCAGCATCTCGTAACGCTCCAGGAACACCGGCTGGTGGCAGCCGATGAAATTCGCGTCGTTGCTGCCGATCAGGTAAGGGGAATGGATAGGCTTGGGTGAAAAACGCAGGTGCGAGATGGTCGCCGCGCCCGCTTTTTTCGAGTCGTAAACGAAATAGCCCTGACCGTAAAGCTCAGTCTCCTCGCCCATGATCTTGATGGTGTTCTTGTTGGCGCCCACCGTGCCGTCCGAGCCCAGTCCGTAGAAAATGCAGCGGTTCACGCCGCGACCGGCATCGTTGCGGAAATCCGCATCCCATTCCAGGCTGGTGTGGGTGAGGTCGTCGTTGATGCCGACGGTGAAGTGGTTTTTCGGCTGGGCTTTTTTCAGCTCGTCGAATACGCCCTTGATCATGCCGGGCGTGAATTCTTTGGAAGACAGGCCGTAGCGCCCGCCCACCACAATCGGCATGGCGGTGAGCGTGCCCGCGCCGGAAGTGAAGGATTCGGCAAACGCCGTGATCACATCCTTGTACAGCGGCTCGCCGTCTGCGCCGGGTTCCTTGGTGCGATCCAGCACGGCGATGTGCTTGGCGGTGGCCGGAATAGCCTTGAGCAGTTCGTCGGCAGCGAAGGGGCGGTACAGGCGCACCTTCACGATGCCCACCTTTTCGCCATGGGCGGTCAGGTGCGCCACGGTTTCTTCCGCCGCATCCGCGCCGGAACCCATCAGGATGATCACCCGTTCGGCATCCGCTGCGCCGACGTATTCGTATAACTTGTATTGGCGTCCGGTGAGTTTGGCGAACTTGTCCATCGCCTTCTGCACGATGCCGGGCATGGCATCGTAATAGGGATTGACCGTCTCGCGCGCCTGGAAGTACACGTCCGGGTTTTGTGCCGTGCCGCGCAGCACCGGATGATCCGGCGCCAATGCGCGGGCGCGGTGGGCGAACACCAGCTTGTCGTCAATCATCTCGCGCACGACCTCGACCGGCACTTGCTCGACCTTGGCGACCTCGTGGGAGGTGCGGAAACCGTCGAAGAAATGCAGGATGGGCAGGCGCGATTCCAGCGTCGCGGCCTGGGCGATCAGCGCCATGTCCATCGCTTCCTGCACCGTATTGGAGGCGAGGTAGGCAAAACCGGTCGAGCGCGCCGACATCACGTCGCTGTGGTCGCCGAAGATGGACAGGCCCTGGGCTGCAAGCGAGCGCGCCGCCACATGCATGACGAACGGCGTCAATTCGCCGGCGATCTTGTACATGTTGGGGATCATCAGCAGCAGGCCTTGCGAGGCGGTGAAGGTGGTCGTCAGCGAACCGGTCTGCAATGCGCCATGCACCGTGCCGGCAGCGCCGCCCTCGCTCTGCATCTCGATCACTTCCGGGACGGTGCCCCACAGGTTGGGGGTGCCGGCCGCCGACCAAGCGTCGGAATATTCGCCCATCGGCGAGGACGGCGTGATCGGATAGATCGCGATCACTTCGTTGGTCAGGTGTGCGATGTAGGCGGCGGCTTCGTTGCCGTCGATGGTAACCATGTGCTTTTGCATGAACTTGCCTCTGTGATCCCGGGTTGATATTCGAAAGGCATAATTATGCTGTATCTTCCCCCTGTACCGCAAACCGATTCTGGCTCGGACGCACAGGGCATTCCTCCGATGCGGTCGGATGGCGGGCATACGCCGGAGTCGCGGCCTTTTTCATTCCCCTGCCGAATTTTCCGTTGAGCGCAGCGCGATGATGCCGCTATAATGCCCGGCCCGGTGGTCGGGCGGCGGTCCCGGAACCGCCAGTCAAACCGTCATCCAGTTCAGACTCAGGATTATCGTGATCAGGAAAATACTCGTCGCCAACCGCGGTGAAATCGCGGTCCGCATCGTGCGCGCGTGCTCGGAAATGGGCATCAAGTCGGTCGCCATCTACACCGATGCGGATCGTCATGCCCTGCATGTGAAGAAGGCGGACGAGGCCTACCACGTCGGTTCCGAGCCGGTCGCCGGCTATCTGAACGCACACAACATCGTCAACATCGCGGCCCTGTCCGGCTGCGATGCGCTGCATCCGGGTTACGGCTTCCTGGCCGAGAATCCCGAACTGGCGGAAATCTGCGCCCGCCGCGATATCAAATTCATCGGCCCGAACTCCGATGTGATCCATACGATGGGCGACAAGGTGCTGGCGCGCAAGGCGATGATCGCGGCGGGCATTCCCTGTGTCCCCGGCAGCGACGGCAATCTCGCCGATGTCGGGGAGGCGTGCGTCGTGGCAGGACAGATCGGCTATCCCATCATGCTCAAGGCCACCAACGGCGGCGGGGGGCGCGGCATCCGCCGTTGCGACAACGAGAAAGACCTGATCGGCAACTACGAGCGCGTCATCTCCGAGGCCAACAAGGCCTTCGGCAAGCCCGAGGTGTTCCTGGAGAAGTGCGTGGTCAACCCGCGCCACATCGAGGTGCAGGTGCTGGGCGACAGCCACGGCAACGTCATCCACCTGTTCGAGCGCGACTGCTCCATCCAGCGCCGCAACCAGAAGCTGATCGAGATCGCCCCTTCGCCGCAGATCACCCAGGCGCAGCGCGAGTACATCGGCGAACTGGCCGTGAGGGCGTCCAAGGCGGTGGACTACGAGAACGCGGGAACGGTCGAATTCCTGCTCGATCAGGACAATCATTTCTATTTCATGGAAATGAACACCCGCATCCAGGTCGAGCACACCGTGACCGAGACCATCACCGGCATCGACATCGTGCAGGAGCAGATCCGCATCGCCGACGGCATGGAGCTGCAATATAAGCAGGAAGACGTCGGGTTCCGCGGCTACGCCATGGAGTTCCGCGTCAATGCGGAAGACCCCAAGAACAACTTCCTGCCCAGCTATGGCAAGATCACGCGCTATTACGCGCCGGGCGGTCCCGGCGTGCGCATCGACGCCGCCATGTTCAGCGGCTACACCATCCCGCCTTATTTCGATTCCATGTGCGCCAAGCTCACGGTCTGGGCGCTGACCTGGGACGGCGTGGTAGAGCGCGGTCGCCGCGCGCTCAACGACATGGCGATCTACGGGGTCAAGACGACCATTCCCTATTATCTGGAGATACTGAAACATCCCGATTTCAGGAACGCGGATTTCAATACGGGCTTCGTCGAGTCCCATCCGGAACTGATCGAATACACCACCAAGATACCGCCGGAACTCCGGGCCGCAGCCATCGCCGCTGCCATCGCGGCGCACGAAGGCATTTGACCAACCTTACGTAACCAAGCTAACGACATGGCAAAGACACACATTTCCGAACTGGTCCTGCGCGACGGCCATCAATCCCTGATCGCGACCCGCATGCGCACCGACGACATGCTGCCCATCTGCCACAAGCTGGACAACATCGGCTTCTGGTCGTTGGAAGCGTGGGGCGGGGCGACCTTCGATGCCTGCGTGCGTTTCCTCAAGGAAGACCCGTGGGAGCGCCTGAAGAAGCTGCGCAAGGCCTTGCCTAACTCGCGCATCCAGATGCTGCTGCGCGGCCAGAACCTGCTCGGCTATCGCCACTATTCCGACGACGTGGTGCGCGCTTTCGTGGCCAAGGCCGCCGACAACGGCATCGACGTGTTCCGTGTGTTCGACGCCATGAACGACCTGCGCAACATCAAGGTCTCCGTCGAAGCGGTCAAGAAGGCCGGCAAGCATGCCGAGGGCTGCATCAGCTATACCACCAGCCCGGTGCACGACATCCCGCAGTTCGTCGCGCAGGCGCGCGAACTGGAGGCCATGGGTTGCGACACGGTCTGCATCAAGGACATGGCCGGCCTGCTCACGCCTTACTCCGCGTTCGAACTGGTCAAGGCGATGCGCGCCGCCATCGGCGTGCCGATCCACCTGCACAGCCATGCGACCTCCGGCCTGTCGGCCATGACCTTCCTGAAGGGCGTGGAAGCGGGCGCGACCATCCTCGACACCTGCAACTCCTCGTTCGGCGAGGGCGCCAGCCACTCCTCGACCGAGAGCATCGTCGCCGCATTGCAGGGCACGCCCTACGACACCGGACTTGACCTGGCCGCGATCCAGGAAGTCACCGCCTATTTCTACGAGGTGCGCCAGAAATATTGGCAATTCGAGAGCGCCTTTACCGGCGTGGACTCGCGCGTACTGGTCAACCAGGTGCCCGGCGGCATGATTTCCAACCTGTCCAGCCAGCTCAAGGAATCCGGTGCGCTCAACCGCATGAACGAGGTGCTGGCCGAGATCCCGCACGTGCGCGAAGACCTGGGCTATCCGCCGCTGGTGACACCGACCTCGCAGATCGTCGGCGCTCAGGCGGTGATGAACGTATTGACCGGTGCGCGCTACAAATCGGTCACCAACGAAGTCAAGAACTACCTGCTCGGCCACTACGGCAAGGCGCCCGGCAAGGTCAACGAGCAGATCAGGAAGCTGGCGGTCGGCGATACCGGGGTCGTGACCTGCCGCCCGGCCGACCTGCTCGAACCCGAGATGAACAAGCTCGCCATCCAGAGCGAGTCCTTCGCCAAGAGCGAAGAAGACGTACTGACCTTCGCCATGTTCCCGGAGATCGCCAAGACCTTCCTGCAGGAACGCAACGCCAACTCCCTGCAGCCCGAACCGTTGCTGTCCAAGGAGGACGTGATGACCTCCACCGAGCGTTACGCGCCCAACGAGTTCAAGGTGACGTTGCACGGCGAGACCTATCACATCAAGCTCACCGGCAGCGGCCACCATGGCGAGGCGCAGCGCCCATTCTATGTCTCGGTGGACGGCATCTCGGAAGAGGTCGTGGTCGAGACCCTGAACGAGATCGAGGTCTCCGGCGGCACCGGCAACGGCCGGAAGAAAGTCGCCGCCTCAGCCACCGGCGTCGGCCGCCCGCAGCCGACCCATGAGGGCTGCGTGGTTACCGCCATGCCCGGCACCATCGTCGAGGTCAAGGTCGAGGTTGGCGACGAAGTCGAAGCGGGTGACGGCGTGCTGGTCATCGAGGCGATGAAGATGGAGAACGAGATCCAGGCGCCCATCAGCGGCGTAGTGGTCGGCGTCCACGTCAAGAAGGGCGATAGCGTGGCGCCGGATGAGACCCTGATCGAGATCCAGTAAGTTCGGCGTGGACCGCACAGGGCGGTGGTGCCGTTTTATTGCGGACCAGGCTTGAACAAGCCGAAAGCAAATCTGAAGGCAAGGCAAACGGGAGGCTGTTGAGGGTGTCACAGCGAATGACAGCCGCTCCCAAAGCTGCCGGTCATCGTTATACCTTTGCACTCCTACTTCCTACCCGTTGCTGACATTCAGGATGATCACCATGAATGCTCACGGTTCGGCCTTTGCTGACGTTGGCATCAGTCAGGCTGAACGGCAGGAGTAATGTCAATTGCGGCCAAAGATTACACAATATTCGGACACGCCCGAATCCGTGACCTCTCGCTGACAGAGCTCTGATAATATATGTCTCGTTGATACCTAGTGATCAGTGTTGATGAGTCGCCGCCGACAGGATTATTCGAAATATCTAGGGAGCTCGGAGTGGACCGAGGTCCGAAACATCGCCCTCGACCGCACGGGAGGGCACTGTCAGTTCTGCGGAGACTTCGCCACGCAGGTTCATCATGTTCGATACCCGAAGCAATTCGGGGTGGAACACCCGAACAGCACCATTCCAGTTTGCAAACGATGCCACGATACGGCGCACGGGATCATCAAGATGACCAAGGAGCTAACGAAAGTCGAGAAATTCTCCGAAATCTCCCCAACCGGGGGAAAGCTGAATTATCTTCTTAGCGACGAGGGTCGCGTCTACGCGTCGGCCAAGTCTTGGAGCAGAGCCCTCCTTGTTCCCGACTTCATGTCGGTCAACTTCGAGACTGGCCTGGCCAGGATGGCGATCCTCAAGAAGGATTCGGCAGGAGGATCTCTCGAGATGACCTACTCAGGCGTCGGCGTGTACCGCTGGCACGCCGTGGCGGCCCAATTGAGGTCCTTTGACAAAGAGTTCAGCAACACAGGATACAAATCCCGCCCGTCCAGCGAAAGACAGCAATTGGAGAAGTTCCACGAGAACTACGAGCGGCTGACCAACTGGGGCTACGACCTGCAGGAACGGGCTATAGCCGCGATGCTGAACACAAGGAACGCGCCCTCTCCCGTCCAGGAGACCTCCGTTTCCCGCGACGCACTCATCGAGGTGATTCGGCAGGCCGTCGCTCCACGCCTTCACGAGCACGACGACAAACTGAAGGAGCACGACGCGATCATCGAGGAGATCAAGGAGGCCGTACCTACTCTGCGCAACCCAAAGGACTTCATCCCCGTGAGGCAGGCGATCCAGGAGCAGGGGCTCGATCCCACCGTGATGCCCCTCCATCCCCGCTCACGAGAGAATCTGTCTGGCCTCGCCGGGCAAATACTCAAGTCGCGCTCGGCTGAACAGGGGGAGACGATAGTCGCCCGGCTGGACGGAGGATCCGTCGCCACGACGATGAACACCTATCGGCGGGGGGACATCTATTCCGTGATTGACGAGATCATGAAGAACAAGCAAAGCTCACTTATCTGAACCATTCTTCGCATTTCTGGATCGCTCCAACCAGCGGGCCAGAAGACGGATGGTGTCATGGTTGCATGACATTTACTTTCGTGATGTAGCCATCAGAACTTGGCGTCTATGCTACGGAAGGAAGCGGCCAATGATTGCACCTGTGGAGGAATGGCAGGTAAACAACTCATTGCAGCCAAATTCTGGCTAGAGGCCCAAGGTCAGCTATGGCCGAATTCCGCGCGGTCAAAGCAATCCCACTGACGGTCTGTTGCTGGCACGGAGCGCTCAGTTACCTTGACAAGATGCTTGCCGTGAAGCGGGCATTGGGTTGTTATGCGGCAATGAAACCCGGCAGTTTCGATGCCTTCAAATCAAACGTCGCCGTAGCTCGACATCCCAGCCGCCGATTTTTTGCACCAATCAGACAGTCAGCAAAGCCGGTGGTGGATTCTTTCCAGATGAAAATGGCTTCTTCGATTGCGGGCTCATCTTCAAATAGAACATCGTTGGCATCCAGCAAACCAGAGATGGTTTCGATGATCTGATTCTTTGGCACAGAGTATCGGCTACGTAAAACCCACTCTGTTTCCATAAGCACCAATTGGTTAACAAACACGCGACTTCCCGCCGAAACTTCACGTTTGATCAGCTTGCGAGCTTTCTCAAACTGCGCTTCGTCGTCCTGCACCAAAAAACGAACAAGGATGTTTGTGTCGAT
>MGWS01000022.1 GCA_001801105.1 Gallionellales bacterium GWA2_60_18 | reverse complement strand
GACAGCCGTAGCGCATATTCGCCGACCGGCTCCACCGCCGTGATGTTCAGAGTTGCAGGAATCATTTCAGCCTCCTTGTGATGCGTTCCGATTTTACGGGTTTGTGCAGCACGAAAAAATCGATCCACTTGCTCACAATATCACTCGCGCGGGCCGAAACCAACTCCTCGAAATTTCTCATCTCCGTACTCGCCAACGGTGCACGCCCGGCAACATTTGCATATCGAATCTCAACGATCTCGCCATTGACCACAATGATCTCGGCACGAGATTCCCGGTCCTGAAACTTGCCGTGGACATGAACCGGCTCATGCTCATTGGCATAGAACATGATGATCAAACCAAAATACTCGTAGAGCTTGGGCATTACATTCCTCCTACCGCTAACACCATCTCGTTAAAAACAATTCGACTCCGTACTTTTTACTCTCAACTGGTTATTTTATGTGCGCGTATTTTGATGAGCTCACTGGTAAACGTCGGTGGCTTGATCCCTAACGGACGAAGGGTTCTCATCCTTACAACTCTCCCAAAGTCCATCGTCGCACCATAGAACTGGGTATTTGATGGCATATCTAAAGAACTAAAATCAGCCTCAACGATCACTTGATTCGACGATTGGGTAATTTCAAAGAGCCCATTATCTAAACTTTCAATGAGCACTTCACGATCTACAGCCTCTGTGAGAGGTGCATCGTAGGCTACCACCGAGGCTAGGTTAAGTTCCTTGTGTATATGCTTAACCTTCACTGTGGCAAGAATTTCTGGAATCAGCACTCCTCCGACTAATAGGTTTTCCGGTACTAGTCTAGCTTCGGCTGTTACAGTAGCAAATGAAGGAACCTTCATTTCAGATACCCTATTTGCGACTTCATTCAAGGCTGGATACAACACTCCTTGAACTACCTGAGGAGAAATATGCGCCTTCGTGACTCGCCCCCAGTGTGGCTCAGGAATACCAAAATCCAGCCCGACCCAGAGATACTCCATGTAACTGACGCCCACTCGAGTAGCATGCCCCCAACGCTTAACCTCATCAACAGTGAGACATTGAAAATCCCTGAGTATTACCCCGTATGCAGCGGCCTTAGCCCTTGCTCCGGCTGTAAACCCACTAGCTGAGACAGCTATGACCGCATCGGCACCAAGACTCAATCGTCTCCCCATGAGCTCTTCAATCCAGCTAACATCTTGTGGCCTTTGCCTTAGCCGACATTCCACAATTGTGAGGTGCCCATCACGCCTAATGGTTACATCGATTTGACGTGCTTGGACTACATTGTCAGGATCAAAAACATGATCATTCCAAGTTACGACAGAGCCAGGCTGCTCAATTAGCTCATGGATTCGCTGAACCCGCTGCTCTAGATGTTCAGAGGCAGTACTCATTCTCCGCTGATCCGACACCACATCCGCACTGTTCAACCTAAGTTCACCGGCTAATCGGCTTATACCGAATCCTCTTAGGCTTCGCCCCCTCTTCACCCAACCGCTTCCGCTTGTCCGCTTCATATTCCTGATAGTTACCATCAAAGAACGTCCACTTCGAATCACCTTCGCAAGCCAAGATGTGGGTGGCGATGCGGTCGAGGAACCAGCGGTCGTGGGAGATGACGGCGACGCAGCCGGCGAATTCGAGCAGGGCGTCTTCGAGCGCGCGCAGGGTTTCCACGTCGAGGTCGTTGGAAGGTTCGTCGAGCAATAGAACATTCCCGCCGGAGATGAGGGTCTGTGCCAGGTGTAGGCGTCCGCGTTCGCCGCCGGAGAGTTGGCCGACGATCTTGCCCTGGTCCGCGCCCTTGAAGTTGAAGCGGCCGATATAGGCGCGCGCCGGGGTTTCGTATTTGCCCACGGTGAGAATCTCGTTGCCGCCGGAGATGGCGTCGAACACGGTCTTGTCGTTCTCCAGCCCTTCGCGCGATTGGTCGACGAAGGCGATCTTGACGGTCTGTCCGATCTTCACTTCGCCGCTGTCCGGTTTTTCCTTGCCGGTGATCATGCGGAACAGGGTCGATTTACCCGCGCCGTTGGGGCCGATGATACCGACGATGGCGCCGGGCGGAATCTTGAAGCTGAGGTTGTCGATCAGCAGGCGGTCGCCATAGGCTTTGCTCACGCCGTCGAATTCGATAACTTCGTTACCCAGACGTTCGCCGACCGGGATGAAGATCTCCTGCGTTTCATTGCGCTTCTGGTGTTCCTGCGAATTGAGTTCTTCGAAGCGGGCGATACGCGCCTTGGATTTGGCCTGGCGTCCTTTCGGGTTTTGCCGCACCCATTCCAGTTCCTGCTTCATCGCCTTCATGTGCGCGTCGACCTGTTTGTTCTCGGTCTCCAGCCGCGCTTCCTTTTGCTCCAGCCAGCTTGAATAGTTGCCCTTCCACGGGATGCCGTGGCCGCGGTCGAGTTCGAGTATCCATTCGGCGGCGTTGTCGAGGAAGTAGCGATCGTGGGTGACGGCGACCACGGTGCCGGGGAAGCGCACGAGGAATTGTTCCAGCCATTCCACCGATTCGGCATCCAGGTGGTTGGTGGGTTCGTCCAGCAGCAGCATGTCGGGCTTTTCCAGCAGCAGCTTGCACAGCGCCACGCGGCGCTTCTCACCGCCGGAAAGGTTTTTGACCACGGCATCCCATTCCGGCAGGCGCAGCGCATCGGCGGCGATCTCCATCTGGTGCGAGGCATCGCTACCGCTTGCGGCGATGATGTTTTCCAAACGGGCCTGCTCGGCGGCGAGCGCGTCGAAGTCGGCATCTTCGGCGGCATATGCGGCATACACTTCATCCAGTTTGGATTGCGCCTGCATTACTTCGCCCAGCGCAGATTCGACTTCCTGCTTGACGGTGGCATTCGGGTCGAGCTGTGGTTCCTGCGGCAGGTAGCCGATGCGGATGTTGGGCAGATGCTGCACTTCGCCGTCGTATTCCTTGTCCACGCCCGCCATGATGCGCAGCACGGTGGATTTGCCCGAGCCGTTCAGGCCAAGCAGGCCGATCTTCGCGCCGGGGAAGAAGCTGAGGGAGATGTCCTTGATGATCTGTCGCTTGGGGGGAACGATCTTGCTCACGCGGAGCATCGACATTACATACTGTGCCATTTGGGTTTCGCCGTGCGGTGTTGGAAAGCGCGTAGCTTACCGCAAAGCGGGGGCGACTAGCAGCCTGTCCAACGGGATTTACCCGGCGCCTGCCTGCAGTTCGGTGCGTTGCCGCGCAAGCCGGCGCACTCTTGCCTTGCGCCCTTCTTCCAGCAACAGCATGCCTAGTCCGAACGGAACGATGAACAGCCACACCCCGGCAGCCAGCGGCGCGGTGCCGAACAGCGCGTTGCCCCACGGGGTGTAGACGATGAGTAGCAACAGCAGCAGCTCGAACGCGATGCCCCAGGCGATCAGGCGGTTGAAGCGCTGGCCACGGCTGAACACGGACAAGGCCGGATGGCGGCACAGGAACACGTTGACCACTTGCATGGCGATGATCGCCGACAGGCAGGCGGTGGTGGCTTGCAGGTAGGAATTATCGTCGAAGGCCTGCGCCGCGCCAAACTGCCAGCCGCTGCCGTGCAGCACGAAGAAGAACGCCGCCATGCCCGCGATCGCTTCCAGCGGCCCGAGGAACAGATAGGCGCGCAGCAGCAATTCCCGGCTGAGCAGGCGTTCGCCGCGCGGTCGCGGCGGGCGCCGCATGACGGCGGGATCGGGTTTTTCCGCGCCGAGCGCCAAAGCGGGCAACATATCGGTGCCGAGATCCACCGCGAGTATCTGGATGATGGTCAGCGGCAGCGGAATGCGGAACAGCACGAAAGCCAGATACGGCACCATCTCCGGGATGTTGGAGGTGAGGATGTAGGTGAGGAACTTGCGCACGTTGTCGTACACCGCGCGGCCCTCCTCGATGGCGGCGACGATGGTGGCGAAGTGGTCGTCGAGCAGGACGATGTCGGCTGCTTCCTTGGCGACGTCGGTGCCGCTGACGCCCATCGCTATCCCGACGTCGGCGCACTTCAATGCGGGCGCATCGTTCACGCCGTCGCCGGTCACCGCGACGATCTCGCCCTTGCGCTGCAGGGCCTGCACGATGCGCATCTTCTGGTCGGCGCTGGTACGCGCGAAGAGCAAATCTGGCTCGTCGAGCAGCAGGTGCAGGTCGGCATCTGACATCAGCCGCACGCGTTCGCCGAGCACCGCCTGCGGCTGTTGTGCCAATCCGATCTCGCGTGCCAGCGCGCTGGCGGTGTGCGGATGGTCGCCGGTGATCATGATCACACGGATACCGGCCGCATGACAGGTGGCGATCGCTTCGGCCACGCCGGGACGCGGCGGATCGACCAGCCCGATCAACCCGGCGAAGATCAGATCGCTCTCGTGCTTGGCTTCATGGCGGTATGCAAGGGCAATCACGCGCAGCCCCTGCTCCGTCATCTGTTCCTGCATCGCGAGCAGGCGCGCACGCCCGGCTGCGTCGAGCGGCATGACTTTACCCTGCTCCAGCATCGCCTCGCACAGCGGCAGCACCGTCTCCGGCGCGCCCTTGCAATACAGCATGCGGCCTTGCGGCGTATCGCAGATCACCGACATGCGCTTGCGCTCGGTATCGAACGGAATCTCGCCCAGGCGCGGGTACCTTGGGCCACCGGGCGCACCCTGCAGCAGCGCCACTTCCATCGGGTCGCCCTGCCACACCGTTTGTCCGTTCTGATCAACGCGGCGCAGGTCGTGGCAGTGGCGCATGATGTCGGACAGCGGTTCGGCTCCGGCCAGTGCGTCTGGCTCGTGCAACGCACCGGAAAAAAATATCTGCCGGATGCTCATGCGGTTCTGCGTCAGCGTGCCGGTCTTGTCGCTGCAGATCACGCTGGCCGCGCCCAGCGTCTCGACTGCGGGCAGGTGGCGCACCAGCGCGTTCTTCTTCGCCATGCGCTGGGTGGCCATCGCCAGCGACAGCGTAACGGTGGGCAGCAGGCCTTCCGGCACGTTGGCGATGATGATGCCGATGGCGAAGATCAGGTTGGCCCAGAACGACAGGCCGACCCATTGCCCGATGAGAAAGAACAGCGCGCCGAGCAGTGTGGCGAACAGCGCCACCAGCCGCGACAAGTGGGCGATCTCCTTTTGCAGCGGCGACAGCGGTTCGCGCGCGGCCTGGGTGAGGCGCGCGATGTTGCCGAACTCGGTGCGCATGCCGGTGGCATAGACCATGGCTTTGGCTTCGCCCGAGAGCAGCGAGGTGCCCGCATGCAGGATGTCGCGCCGCAGCGCGGGCTGCTCTTCGTCCGTCGCGGTCGTGTCGCGCGCCTTGGGGCGCGATTCGCCAGTGAGGTTGGCGGTGTTGACGCGCACGCCGTAGGCTTCGATCAGGCGGCAATCGGCGGGCACATCGTCGCCCGCCGCGAGCAGCACCACGTCGCCCGGCACCAGCTCCGCCACCGGCAGTTGCACGGCGCGGCCGGCGCGCAGCGCGGTGGTATTGCGCGGCAGCAGGTCGCGCAACGCGGCCAGTGCCTTTTCCGCGCGGTATTCCTGCCAAAACGAGAACAGGCCGTTGATGATGATGACGCCGACCACGGCCCAGCCCAGAGTGGCCATGCCCTGCTCCGGTTCGCGCCATTCGGCGAAGAATGCCAGCCCGGCGGCCAGCCACAGGATCAGCGCGAAGAAGTGGGTGAATTCCTTGAGCAGTTTGGCGGACAGAGAACGCGCGGCGATCTTCTCCAGCCGGTTGGCGCCGTGGGTGGCCAGCCGCTGCGCCGCCTCGCTCTGTGACAGGCCTTGCGCGCTGCTATGCAGGTGCGCGTAGAGCTGTTCGATATCATGCCGGTGCGGGTTCATGTTGTCTGGTCATAAATCATCTCTCTAAATCGATGCGTGCATCGCTTGCATGAATGCAGTATATGCGCGATCCGGCACTGTAGTATGCTTGCCATCCCAAAACCAATACGCCGGAATCACCGAACATGGCCAACCTGCTCGAGCAACTGAAATCCATGACCACCATCGTCGCCGACACCGGCGACATCGAGGCGATCCGCCGCCATCAACCGCAGGATGCGACCACCAATCCTTCGCTGCTGCTCAAGGCGGCGAGCCTGCCGGAATATGTGCCGCTGATCGAGGATGCCGTGGCTTGGGCAAAGTCGCAAAGCAACGCGCGCGAACAGCAGGCGCGCGATGCGATGGACAAGCTGGCGGTGGGTGTCGGCATGGAGGTGCTCAAGAGCATCCCGGGGCGCATCTCGACCGAGGTGGATGCGCGGCTGTCGTTCGACACCGCCGCCACCATCGCCAAGGCGCGCAAACTGATCGGCCTCTACAACGCGGCGGGCATCAGCAACGACCATGTGCTGATCAAGATCGCCTCGACCTGGGAAGGCATCCGCGCGGCGGAAGTGCTCGAATGCGAAGGCATCCATTGCAACCTCACGCTGATGTTCGGCTTCGCCCAGGCCTGCGCCTGCGCCGAGGCGGGCGCGACGCTGATCTCGCCTTTCGTCGGGCGCATCCTCGACTGGCACAAGGCCAAGAGCGGCAAGGATTTCGCGGCGGAAGAAGATCCGGGTGTACTGTCGGTGCGCCGCATCTACGCGCACTACAAGGCGCACGGCTACCAGACCGTCGTGATGGGCGCGTCGTTCCGCAACATGGGCGAGATCGTCGCGCTGGCCGGCTGCGACCGCCTCACCATCGCGCCCGCGCTGTTGCAGGAACTGGAATCCACGCAAGGCGTGCTGGAGCGCAAGCTGACCGACGGCGGCGCGACCAAGGCGCGCCCGGCGCCGCTGAACGAGACCGAATATCGCTGGCTGATGAACGAGGACGCCATGGCCACGGAAAAACTGGCTGAAGGGATACGCGGCTTCACCGTGGATCAGATCAAGCTGGAAAAAACGCTGGCGGAAAAACTCTGACCGGCACAACCCGCAAACCGGGCGCCTGAGCGGGCGCCCGCTCTCACGCAAACCCTTACCCCCGCATGCGCAAAGCATGCGCCGTTCCCTGCAGCCAGCGAAACAACCTCCCGTTTGCGACGCCATGCAAAAGCGGCCAGCAATCTCCCAGTACATTACTACAAAATTTCGCTTGCATTTGTCAATCGTTCTCATTTAGGATGAGAACAGTTCTCAAACAAAAGCAGGCCGAATCATCGTGAAACCGCAAACGCCCGACCCGAAAACGCCGCACCCGGCTGCCGCCCCGGCAAGCCCGTGCATGGGCAGCGCCGCCGCACGGAGAACGCTCGACAGCCGCACCCTGTTCGCCGGCACCGACGAGGTCGTCATCACCCACGGCGCGGAGACCTACCGCCTGCGCCTGACCCGCCAGAACCGTTTGATCCTGACCAAATAGGAGGAATCATGTACGTCTGTGTCTGCAATGCAGTGACCGACCGCGATATCGGCAGCGCCGTAGCCGAAGGCTGCTGCACCATGCAACAGCTGCGCGAGCAGCTCGGCGTCGGCACCTGTTGCGGTCGCTGCACGCGCTGCGCGCGCGAGGTGCTGAAGGACACGCTCCAGGCCAGCGCGCCGCGCCGTCCGTTCATGATGCAGCTGATGCCCGCCGCCCGCGCGGCGCGCGAGACACCTGCCGGCAACCGCACACCCCAACCATTCGTTATGCAACTCATCACCGCTTGAGGAGAACCACATGAAAGGCGACAAGAAAACCATCCAGCTCCTGAACAAATGCCTGATCAACGAGCTCACTGCGGTCAACCAGTATTTCCTGCATGCGCGCATGTACAAGAACTGGGGATTTCAGGTGCTCGCCCAACATGAATACAAGGAATCCATTGAGGAGATGCGCCACGCCGACAAGCTGATCGAGCGCGTGCTGTTCCTCGAAGGTCTGCCCAACTTACAGGCGCTGAACAAGCTGATCGTCGGCGAGAACGTGCCCGAATGCCTGGCCGGAGACCTCAAGCTGGAACTCGGCGCGCATGCCGACACCCGCGACGCCATCGCCTATTGC
This sequence comes from Gallionellales bacterium GWA2_60_18, assembly GCA_001801105.1. Next base: position 76,764 of record MGWS01000022.1, on the reverse strand, counting down.
GAAAGCATCAACGACTACGTTTCGCGCGGCATCCTGCAGGACATCTTCGACGACACCGAAGGGCACATCGACCACCTCGAGACCCAGCTCGAACTGATCAGCAAGGTCGGCCTGCAGAACTACCTGCAATCGCAGATGGGTGAAGCGTCCGGCTCGTGAGTTTGTTTCACCCGGTGCGCGGCAGGTGTCGTGCGCCGGTTTATTAGAAGTGCCCTTTAACCCAGCCAGCCAGCCGTATAGCACGGCAAGCCAGCCAATTTATTTATTTATCTTTGGAGGTTTGTCATGCAATTCATACGTTCGTTGTTCATCGCTGTTACCGCGCTCTGGGCCACATCCGCCCTGGCGCTCGAATATCCGATCGGCACGCCGCAGAACCTGGCCGGCATGGAAGTCGCCGCCGTCTATCTGCAAGCCGTGGAGATGGAGCCGGAAGGCCACATGCGCAAGGCATCCGAGTCGGACATCCACCTGGAGGCCGACATCCACGCCCTCGACAATAATCCGAACGGCTTCCCCGAAGGCTTCTGGATGCCTTACCTGCTGGTGAAATATGAGCTGAGCAAGGTTGGCGACAGCGAAGTCATCAAGGGCGACATGATGCCGATGGTGGCCAGCGACGGCCCGCACTACGGCGATAACGTCAAGCTCAAGGGCCCCGGCAAATACAAGGTGAAGTTCACCGTGTATTCGCCCGGCGCCAGCGAGAACACGACCGGCAATCATTTCGGTCGCCATACCGACCGCGCCACCGGCGTGCGCCCGTGGTTTAAACCGGTCGTGGCGGAGTGGGAATTCACCTACGCCGGCATCGGCAAGAAGGGTGGGTATTAAACATGAAACCACGCATGAAATATCTTGCAGCCGTGCTCGCCGTCTCGTTCTCGCTGCCTGCGGCGGCGGACGACTTGACCGAACTGAAGGCCGAGCTGAAACGCCTGTCCGAACGGCTGGCGACCATGGAGCAACATAACCGCGAGCTGGAAAAATCGCTCGCCAGCGAGCGCGTCAGCGAAAGCGAGCCAGAGATCGTCACCCGCCTCAAGGCGGTGGAATATCAGACGCTCTCGATGCAGAAACAGGCGCGCCAGGTCGAGACGCTCGAAGGCATCAGTGTCAGCGCCAGCCTCACCGGTGTGGTGCAGAAGGCGAATACAGGTGATCAGGGGGCGCTTGCCAACTATCGTGGCGACGTTGCCATCGCGCTGCCCGGCGGCGAGATCGGCAACACCGAAGGCAATATCTTCACCCAATTGCGCTTCGGTCAGGGCGATGGTGTGGCCTTGGGCAACACCTATACCAGCACGCCCAACACCACGGCCTTCCAGTTGGCCGGCGGCCCCGCTGACGACTCCACCGTTATCCTGGCTCAAGCCTGGTACCAGCTCAATGTGCCGCTGCTCGGGGACGACAGTAAGGCGAATGCGCGTGAACACGTCCATCTCACGTTCGGCAAAATCGACCCCTTCGTGTTCTTCGACCAGAACAGCATCGCCGATGACGAATCGGCCGGGTTCATGAACAACGCCTTCGTGCACAACCCGCTGCTGGATTCCGGCGGCGACGCGGGTGTCGATACCTACGGCTTTACGCCGGGTGTTATCGCCCAGTATGCGAACGAACGCGAGAAGGGTTCCGAATGGGGCGCATCAATCGGCGTCTTCGGCTCGGGATCGGCTGCCAATTTCGGCGGCTCGCTGGCTAAACCGTTCGTCATCGCCCAGGCGGAAACTGCCGCGCGCATCAACTATCTGCCAGGCAACTACCGCGCCTATCTTTGGACCAATGGACGCGGCGCGGACTACGATGGCAACGAGCAGCGCCATACCGGGATCGGTTTCTCGCTCGACCAGAAGGTGGATGACGACTTGACGCTGTTCGGCCGTTACGGCCATCAGGCCACGGGCAAGGTGAAGTTCGACCGCGCGCTCACGGCCGGAGTAGCGCTTTCCGGCAACCGCTGGGGACGCGGCGCCGATGCCCTCGGCATGGCCTTCGGCGGCTTGCGCACCTCGGCGGATTTCCGCAACGACTCGCTGGCCGTGGATAGCTACCAGGCCGATGGCTGGGAGAAGCAGGCGGAGTTCTATTACCGCTATCAGGTCAACGGCAACTTCGAGCTGACGCCCGACTTCCAGATCATCAGCCGTCCGGGTGGCGACAGTTCAGTAAGCGCCGTCAAACTGCTGGCCCTGCGCGCCAGGCTCGGGTTCTAACCATGCGCGCCCAGACCCGCAACACCACCTTCCTCATGCTGGCGGCGCTGCTCTTGCTGGGCGCGGCTTGGGCGGCTGACAGCCGGGCCGACGCGTTGCCCACCTTCGAAGTGGTGGCGAAGGACGGTCGCCTGTTGCCCGAGCGTATCGAGGTGCCAACCGGCAAGCGCATCAAGCTCATCATCCGCAACGAAGGGCCGGGGCCGATCGAGTTCGAGAACCTCGACCTGCGCGTCGAAAAGGTGCTCGCGCCCGGCGGCACCTCCTTCGTCGTCACGCCGCCGCTGCGCCCCGGTACCCATACTTTCATCGACGAGTTCCATCAGGAAACCGGCTCGATGCAACTCATCGCGAGGTAAAACAAACATGCTCAATGCCTTCATCATCGTCTGGCGCGAAAGCCTGGAAGCCATGCTGGTCATCGGCGTGCTGCTATCGTGGATCGCGCGCCAGCAAGAGCAGGCAACGCTGCGGCGCGGGCTGTGGACGGGAGCCGGTGCCGGCGTGGCGCTGGCGCTGGCCCTCGGCTACGCCACCTTCGCCGTGCAGAGCCAGTTCGCCGGCGAGACGCTGGAACGCTTCCAGTTGGCGATGATGTTGACCGCCTCCGCGCTGATCCTGCAGATGGTGCTGTGGATGCACCGCCACGGCCGCCACATGAAGCGCGAACTGGAGACCCGCGCGGAAAACAGCGCGGGCGCGTTCGGCATCGCCGCCATCACCGCGCTGGCGGTTGCGCGCGAGGGCGCCGAGACCGTGGTGTTTCTCTACGGCCTCGGCCTCGAAGCCGAGGACGGCGGCGCGCTGACCGGCATGCTGGGCGCGGCGCTGGCCGGTTTCGCCGCGGCGGCGGCGACCAGCTGGCTGGTCGCGCGCGGCGCGCGCTACCTCAACTACCGCACGCTGTTCCGCGTCAGCGAGATCCTGCTGCTGCTGATCGCCAACGCGCTGCTGATCAACGGCATCGACCGCATGATCGGCATGGAGTGGCTGCCGCCGCTGCTTGACCCGGCCTGGGACACCTCGGCGCTGCTCGGCGACGGCCAGGGGCTGGGACGCTTCCTGGCCGACTTCACCGGCTACCGCGCGCGCCCCGCCGGCATGCTGCTGGCCGCCAGTCTGGTGTTCTGGAGTTTTGCGCTGTGGCGGCTGCGCCCGGAAATGAAACCGGAAACGAAGGCCGCGCCGGATGGCTGACATGGACAAGACCTGGCCGCTGACCTTCATCCCTGCCCGTGCCGCGATCCGCACGGGCAGGCTGGCGCGTCTGGGCGACTGGATGGCGCGCCATCGCCGCGCCATCATCGCGCTGCAATGGCTGATCGTGATCTTCTACGCCGCGCTGGTGGCGTTGCCCGCCTTCCTGCCCCACCCCGGCCCGGAGGCACGCCTGTTCTCGACCGATCTGGGCGCCTCGTCCTTCGTCGATCCCGAGTATTGCGCCACCGACGGCTCGGCGGCACCGTTGCAGGAGAAACTCCCCGATGCCGCGCAGTGGCACGAGCGTCTGGTGCTGCTCGCCCAATATCTTTTCTGGGGCGTCTGGTGGCCATTCGTGATCCTCTCGATCATGTTCGCCGGGCGCGTCTGGTGCGGCGTGCTCTGCCCCGAGGGCGCGCTCTCCGAATTCGCCAGCCGCCACGGACGCGGCGGTGCGATCCCGCGCTGGGTGCGCTGGGGCGGCTGGCCCTTCGCCGCCTTCGTGCTGACCACAATTTACGGCCAGCTCATCAGCGTCTATGAATATCCGCAGGCGGCGCTGCTGATCCTCGGCGGCTCCACCGTCGCCGCCGTCGCCATCGGCTGGCTCTACGGCAAGGGCAAGCGCGTCTGGTGCCGCTACCTGTGCCCGGTGTCCGGTGTGTTCGCGCTGCTCGCGCGCCTCGCTCCGGTGCATTTCCAAGTCGACCGCGAAGCGTGGAATCGCCATCCGCAACGCACCCCTGCGGTCGATTGTGCGCCGCTGCTCAACGTCAAGAAGCTCGACGGCATGGCGCAATGCCACGCCTGCGGGCGCTGCAGCGGCCACCGCGACGCCGTGCAGCTCGCCGCGCGCTCGCCGCACGCCGAGATCCTCGGCGGCGATGCGCCGCGCACCAGCGAGGCGCTGCTGCTCATGTTCGGCATGCTGGGCGTGGCCATCGGCGCATTCCAGTGGACGGTGAGCCCGTGGTTCGTGGTCATGAAACAGGCCGCCGCCGAATGGCTGGTGGAGCGCGAAACATTCTGGATGCTCGATGAAAGCTCCGCATGGTGGCTGCTCACCCGTTACCCGGAAGCCAACGACATCTTCACCTGGCTCGACGGCGCGGCGATCCTCGCCTGGATCGGCACCGTCACGCTGGCGCTCGGCGGCACCACGCTGCTGGCAACACTGGCCGCCGCAAAGCTCGCGCGCATCGACTGGCGCAGGCTCGCGCTCGGCCTGGTGCCGCTGGCCGGCATCGGCCTGTTCCTCGGCCTGTCGATGATGACCGCGACCCATCTGCGCGCCGAAGGATTGCCGCTCGGCTGGCTGGCGCAGGTGCGTGCCGTGTTGCTGACGCTCGGCGTGACATGGTCGGCATATCTCGGGCTGCGCCTCGTCATGGGCGGCAGCGCCGGAGTCGCGGCGAGATCGCTGGCGGGCGCGCTGTGGCTGCTGCCGCTGGCCCTGATCGCAGCCGACTGGCGGATGGTGCTGTTCGTCTGGTGATGGGGACGACGATGAACAACGCTGCCCTGCATTTTTCGCCGCGCCTGTCGCCTGCCGTTTTCGGCATCGTCCTCGCCGCGCACGGCCTGCTGTTCTGGGCGCTGTTGCGGCAGCAATCGTTCGATCTGCTGCCGACGCAGAACGTGCTCAGCGTGCGCCTGCTGACGCCTGCCGCGCCGCAACAGCCCGAGACCGTGCAGCCGGTGCCGCGCCCGGTCGAAACGCCGCAGCCGCTACGCAAACTTGCGCCGCAACCCGTGCCGGTCGAGACCGTGGCACCCGCGCCCGCTGCGGCAGAGCCTGTCGCCGCCGCGCCGGAAGCGGTCGCAGCACCCGCCGCGCCACCGAGCGAGACGCAGCCGTTGTTCGATGCGGATTATCTCGCCAATCCCAAACCGTCCTATCCGGCGCTGTCGCGCCGCCTCGGCGAAGAAGGCAAGGTGATGCTGCGCGTGCAGGTCGCCGCCAGTGGCTTGCCGCTCGCGGTCGAAGTGCAGGCCGGCAGCGGCTCTGAACGTCTTGACCGGGCGGCGCTGGATGCGGTGCGCCGCTGGCGCTTCGTGCCCGCGCGGCGCGGCAGCGCGGCCGTTGCCGCCACCGTACTTGTCCCCATCGTATTTTCACTGAACGGTTGACCATGGAAAACCCGCTGGGCTTTGCCCACTTCATCACCCACGCCGACGGCGTCGCCCTCGTCCTGCTCATCATCCTGACCCTGATGTCGGCGGGCACCTGGTATCTGATCGTCACCAAGGGCGTGCGACTGTTCCGCGCGCGGCGCACCAGCAACGATTTTCTGGCCGCGTTCTGGGCCGCCGACAGTCTGGACGATATCGCGCGGCGCTTGGGCGAGACCGGCGTCACCGATGCGTTCTCGCATCTGGTGCATCACGGCTTCACCGCCATCGAGCAGCACCGCGCCGCGCTGGACGGCCAGAAGACGCGCGGCCTGATCGATGCCGGCACGCCGGACGAGTTCCTCACGCGCGCGATGAAGCGCGCCATCGCGCAGGACAAGGCGCGCCTCGAATACGGCCAGACCTTCCTCGCCACCGTGGCGTCGAGCGCGCCCTTCGTCGGCCTGTTCGGCACCGTCTGGGGCATCTACCACGCGCTGATGGCGATCGGCATCAGCGGCCAGGGCACGCTGGACAAGATCGCCGGGCCGGTCGGCGAGGCGCTGATCATGACCGCCATCGGGTTGGCGGTGGCGATCCCCGCCGCCATCGGCTACAACACTTTCGCCCGCGCCAACCGCAACACGCTGGCCGCGCTGGATTCATTCGCCCACGACGTGTTCACCTTCCTTGCCACCGGCCTCAAGGGCAGCGCGGCGGCGGATGCGGTGACCGCGACCTCGGCGCACATCATCGCCCGCGTCGCGGCGCGCTCGGCGACGTAAGGAGCAATCATGGCATTCGGATCTTTCTCTGACAGCGACACCGACGGCGATCTGGCCGAGATCAACATGATCCCGCTGATCGACGTGATGCTGGTACTGCTGGTGATCTTCATCGTCGCAGCACCCCTGCTCACCCACGCGGTCAAGGTCGACCTGCCCAAGGCGAGTTCCGCGCCCAGCCTGAGCGAACCGGATAACGTGCAGGTCAGCATCGATGCCGCCGCGCAGGTGTACTGGAACGGCAAGCCGCTCGATGCCGCCGCGCTTTCCGCCCACATGCAGCTCGCCGCCGCACAAACGCCGCAACCCGAACTGCACCTGCGCGCCGAGCGCACCACGCCCTACGAAAAGGTGGCGGAAGTGATGTCGGCGGCAGCGCGCGCGGGATTGTCGCGCATCGGTTTCGTGACCGAGCCGGAGGCGCGCTGACCTCTGAATTTCTTTTCCGGATGCCTCGCTACAGCTACAAAAGTCCTGCTGCGAATTGTGCTAAAGTTGCGCCGAACACAACTCGACCATTAGCCCGCCAGCCGCATGCACCAGCGCGGTCAGCCAGCCAGAGAAAACCTCACGGGTGATGCGCCATGGCTGCCGACAAAAAATCTTCTGCCGTTTCAAATCCCGATCCGTGGCGGATCGTGGCGGGTTTTACCCCCTATCTGCGCATTGCCCACCAGGTCGCGGGCCGGGTGCGGCTCAAGCTTGATGCCGCCGCGCTGGACGAAGCGGCGCTGCGCGAGATCGGCAGCGCGCGCCTGAAGCAGGCGCTCGGTTCGATCCGTGGCGTGCATGACATCCAGCTCAATCTGCTGGCACGCTCCTGCGTCATCACTTACGACAGCGCCACCATTCCCGATGCCGCCTGGCCCGATCTGCTCGGCGGCCGCAGCACGTCAGCCGCCGAGACCCTGCTCGAACTGTTCGCCGCCGCAGCGACCCCATCCCATCACCCCACCCACCAAAAGGAGAAAACACCATGATCCCGCTCTTGCCATTTTTCGCCGGCCTGGCCGCCGGTGCCGCTGCGGTTTCCGCGTTACGCAGCGAACGCGCCAAGCGCGCGCTGAACGAAACCGGCAGCCGTCTGCGCACCGTCGCGAGCGGCGCGGAGAACAGCGTGCGCGCGGCGGCCCGGTCGGGCATCGCCCTGCTGCATCGCCCGGATTCCGCCGCCGAGGCTCCCGCGCCGGCGGCGGCGAAGAAATCCGCCAAAGTAAAAACCCCCGCCGTCCGCAAGCCAGCCGCCGCCAAGCCCGCCGCGTCGAAGCGTGTGTCCAGAACCACCAAGGCTGACACATGAAGAAGGCGAAGAAGAACGGCGGACTGGCGCGCGAACTACCCGCCAGTTTCGTGCGCGGCATGGTCGCCACCGGCATGATCGCCAGCTTGCAGGACAAGCGCCGGGGCGCAGAATTGTTGCGCTCCGCCCTGATTGGCGGAACCGCACTGTCCACGGCAGTAAGCATCGAAAAACTTTTATTCAACAAGGAGCTGAAATTGGCCAAGAAGAGAAAAGGCAAGAACAAGGATAAATTCGGCGGACTGGACCGGACGAGCCTCGAAGCCCTGCTGGGCCAGCGTCCTCTCACCGGGCTGGCCGCGCTGGGCGGCGGCCAGCAGTTTCTGACCGGGGCGCTGCTCGGCGCGGTCGCTGCGTATCTGCTTGGCGACGAACAAATGCGCGCCAAGCTGATCCGCGCCGGCACGCAGTTGTATTCCGGCCTCGCCGGCGGCATCGAGGAAATCAAGGAACAGATGGCCGACATCCAGGCGGAAATGGCCGCAGAGCACGTCGACTGATCGCCGCGTGTCGCCTTTCGTCGAGCTGACAGCGGTTCACCGCCTGCCGCAGCGCGTGCGTTTTCGCTACCGCGCGGCGCGCGGCGCGCGCGTCGATGCGCGCGCCATCACGCGCGCGGTCGAGAACCTGCCCGGCGTGCTGCAGGTGCGCCTCAATGCGCGGGCGCGCTCGCTGGCGTTGGACTTCGATCCGGCTGCGACCGATGCCGGGCAACTGGCGACGGAAATCCTCGCGCTGCCGCCGTTCCCGGTCGCCGCAGCCGAACGCAAGATCGCCGACAAGGAACTGGTCACGGTCATGGCGAACGCCGCCCTGCTGCTCGCCACCAACCGCCTTTCGCCGGCCATGCGGATGCCGGCCACGCTCGCCGCCTCGCTGCCGCTCTACCGTGCCGCAGCCTGCGACCTGTTCAGGGAAGGCATCAATTCCCATGTGCTGGAGGCGCTGGCGGTGGCGATCTCGACCGGCAGCCGCGACTATGTCGCTGCCAATACCACGGTGTTCATGCTGGCGCTCGGCGAATATCTGGAAAACTCCATCGAACGCCGCTCCGACGACATGCTGAAGAAGCTGCTGCGCCCCGATACCGGCCTAGTGTGGGTCGAGGAGGACGGCATCGAGCGCCAGGTCGCGGCGGCGGAAGTCGGCATCGGCGCGACGGTGATCGTCGGCACCGGCGCGACGGTTCCGGTCGACGGCACCGTGCTCGGCGGCGAGGCGCTGGTGAACGAGGCGGCGATGACCGGCGAGAGCGTGCCGGTCACCCGTGCGCGCGGCGACGTGGTGCTCTCCGGCACGGTGATCGAGGAAGGCCGGTTGCGCATCTACGCCGAGCATGTCGGCTGCGGGACGGCGGCGGCGCGTATTGCCGACTATGTCGAGCAATCGCTCGCGGCGAAGAGCAACGCGCAACTGGGCGCATCGAAACTCGCCGACCGCCTCGTGCCCGGTGTGCTCGGGCTGGCCGGTGCGGCCTGGTTCCTCACCGGCGATTGGCGGCGCGCGGCGGCGGTGCTGCAGGCCGATTATTCCTGCGCCCTGAAGCTCGCCACGCCGGTGGCCTTCAAGTCGGCCATGTTCAAGGCCGGCAAGCGCGGCATCCTCATCAAGGGCGCCGACGCGCTGGAGCGTCTGGCCGAGGCCGACACCTTCGTCTTCGACAAGACCGGCACACTGACCACCGGACGGCTGGCCGTCACCGATTCGATCGCCTTCGACGCGCACTACACCGCGAAGGATTTGATCGATCTCGCCGCTTCGGTGGAAGAGCACTATTTCCATCCGCTCGCGCTCGCCATTGTCGAGGCGGCGCGCAAGAATCGTGGCCGCCACTTCGACCACAAGGAAGTCCAGTTCATCGCCGCGCACGGCGTGGCGAGCGCCATCGACGGCCAGCGCATCGTCGTCGGCTCGCGCCATTTCGTCGAGGAGGACGAGCGTGTGCCGATCGATGCGGCGCAGAAAAAACGCATTGACCGCCTGTTCCGCGAAGGCAAGACGCTGCTCTACATCGGCTTCGGCGGGCGGCTGATCGGTGTCATCGCGCTGAAGGACCAGGTGCGCGCGACCAGCGCCGCCACCATCGCGCGCCTGCGTGCGCTCGGCGCGAAGCGCATCGTCATGCTGACCGGCGACCTCCATGAGCGTGCCGCAGAACTCGCCGAACAGTTGGGTCTCGACGGCTTTTACGCCGAGTTGCTGCCGGAGCAGAAGGCCGAACTGGTCGCGCAGATCAAGGCGGATGGCGCGAAGATCGCCTTCGTCGGCGACGGCATCAACGATGCTCCGGCGCTCGCCGGCGCCCATGTCGGCATCGCCATGCAGCAGGGTGCCGACATCGCGCGCCTGACTTCGGATATCGCCCTGCTGGAGGGCGGCATCGAGCGCGTCGCCGACGCCAAGCAGCTCGCCAACAACACGATGAAGCTGATCGGCAAGAACTTCAAGCTCACCATCGGCGCCAACAGTGCCATCCTCGGTGCCGCCGCGCTCGGCCAGCTCGCGCCGGTGGCCGCCTCGGTGGCGCATAACGGCACCACCATCGGCATTCTGCTCAACGCCCTGCGCGGCGGTCAAAAAGCTCTGCCGGATTGATTATTTAAGAATGCGGCGGCGGTGCACCCAGAGGTGCGCCGCGAGGGCATGCAGAAACAGCCCGCCAGCCAGCGCATGCCAGCGCTTGCGACCAAGGCCGGCGAGCAGCAGCGAAACCGCCAAGCTCGCCAGCATGCCGCGCTTCGCCCAACGATTGGCGCGCACACGCTGCGTGCCACCATGACGATGGGAAGGTGCCGCCGTCTCATCGGCGACGGCTTTCACACTTCCCTTCGCGTTGACACCCAGCGCTTTTTCCGCCGCCGCGACCGCGCGCGCCTCGAAGCGCGCGCGATCCAGCCGCGCAGCATCGTAGCGGACCAGCAGGCTGCCCGCCTGCGGATTGGTTTCCACAGCCAGCACATCACGCCAGCGCGCAACGATCGCGCGCAGGGCTTCAAGCTTCGCCGCATTGCACAGGGCCGGTGCGCGCAGACGCAGGCGACCGGGAAGAGAGGAAGCGATCAAGTTCATGTCAGTATCCCAATAAGTTTTAAGTTTAACAGGCTCGATACGGTTGAACCTGGAAGCGGTTTCCTGGTTGAAATATTCCGGGCTCGAAGACTTTATCCATTCAGCGATCTTCTCGCGTGTGCCACAGCCGAAGCACGTAGATTGTGGCCTGTTGAATTTCGTAGCGCATCTCGTAATGCCCCACCAAAATTCGCCTGACCTCACGCGGCTCGAACTCTTCCAACTTCTCTCCGATACGGGGCTGTGCCAGAAGTTTGGTTGGAGCCATCGTTAAGGATTGGACAGTGGATGCAGCGGCCTGCTTGTTCAACGGCGACAGGAATTCATGCAGCCTGACCAGATCGGACAGCGCCTTGCTGGTCCATTTCAATTCCATCAGCGTGGCACCGGTAGCGGATTATCCGAGCCAAGACTGTCGGCCCAAGCCTGAACCGGTTGATGGTCGATTACCTGACCGGATTGAACATCCGCCATTGCTTCAATGGTCATGCGACGACGCTCTTCCTCTTGGTCAACCCATGCGGACAAGGCTTGTTTCATGATCCATCCGCGAGAACGTTCCATACGAGCAGCAATCTGGTCCACTTTATCGGCAAGCGGGATAGGGATATGCGCGGTTAGCACTTTGGTATTCATTTTTACCTCCATAAATCAGTCTTAATCATAGTGATTAGGTTTGATTTATGCAATGCCGTTGATCCGGCATTTTTGTTGTGCCGCCGGTATTGCCATCAAAAAAGCTTGACTCTATTGTTGAGAGCGATTATCGTTCGCAGCGTTACAAAACAAATCGCCAGCCACCCAGGGGGTCACACCCCCACCCAAGGCAGCCAGCCAGGAACACCCCCTTGTTCAACTGGAGACTGCCAACATGCAAAACAACGACCTTTATGCCGGCGCCCTCAATCTGGTTCTGCGCCATGACCTGAACGGTTGCGCCCGTTCGACCCGTCGGGCTGCCGACCTGCTGGAACGTTTGGCCGATTCATCGACGGTGGATGACGACACGCGTTCTCTCTGTGCCCGCATGTCCGAGCGCATGCTGGACCAGATGGCGCGCACATCATGAACGCCGCCACTCCGATTGCCAGCCTCCTGGCTGGGGCATCAGGCGCTATCCCGCCGACAATAACTTTCGATGCGCCGCCGCTACGCCGCCTGAAACTCTGGAACCTGGAGGAAAAATTCCATTGCCCGGTCATCGGCACCTGTTTGTCCATGGAAGAGTTGGTGCGCTTCGCCAGGCGCTTCCATTTCGCCGCCGAGTTGCGCGATGAATTCGCCCTGCACGTCGAGGCCAACAGATGCTCGATGGCGCGCAATGAATTTGCCGAGACGCTGCAAAAACATTTTGATCGCAAGTATGCCGTGGCGCTGAAGCGCTTCGACGCCGCGCGTTGCGACGCGGAGGTGCTTGCCCTGTGGCGCGACAGCATCGCCAGCGGCGAGGTGGCCGCGCCGATGTGGGCGGCGCTGACCCACAAGCATGCCGGCGAAGACACGCGCAACACCGTCTATGCCGATATCCACATGCTGTCGCACCAAGTCGGCGCGGGCAAGGCTGCCGATACCCGTCGGCTGGCGATCCTCGAACAGGAAAACGCCGCACTGCGCGGCGACCTGTCCAAGGCCAAGGAGCGCGAGGCTACCCTCACCGGCAAGCTCAATGAGCTCAAAGCAAAACTACAGCGTCTGGGCAACGCCGAGCAGGAGGCCGCCAAGCTGCGCGAACGCCTCACCCGCCTCGAGAACGGCACCGCGATGATCGAGATCGGTCGCCGCCTGGTCAAACTGGAGCTCGCCAACCAGCGCCTGATGGCCGGATCGCAGCGCGTCTGGGAACTGGAGAAAACCCTCGCTGCCAGCCGTGATGCGGCCAGCCGTTTCGCCGCCGAACGCGACCAACTCGCCGCCGAGCGCGATGCGATGGAGCGCATGCTGATCGAAGAGGAAGGTTGCGACGGCGAATGCGACAGCGCCTGCCCCCTGTCTGCCGAAGCCGACGGTGAGGCGCGCAGCGTGCTGTGCGTCGGCGGACGCACCGGCCTCATCACCCAGTATCGCAATCTGGCGCAGCGCCCGCAAGGATGATGTCTGGCTCAATGCCAGCAAGGGCGATGTCTGGAACGCCAGCCTCAATCCCGACGGCAGTGTGACGGTGGCCATCAAGGACAAGGGCTTGCTGGTCAGCCACGACGGGACGAAATGGCAGTCTGCCGACGAAGTGCGGCAAACGCTGGCGCAACTTCCCGCGAAAATGACCGTAGCCGAACGCATCACACTGGGCAAGCTGGTGACCGACTTGCATACCGGCAAGGCATTTTTCGGCAAGGAAAACGTGTGGATATGGATCGACATTCTGGGCGTCATCCTGACCTTCCTCGGCGGTACCGGGCTGTGGATGTGGTGGAAGAGCCAGACCAAGCGCCGCGATGCCGCGCAGGCACGGCTGATGCAGGAGACATCGCATGGCTGAAACCATCTCCCTTGGGCTTGCGCTGTTCGCGCTGCTGGCGTTGTGCGCCACGCTCGGCCTGTTCTGCCACGGCCTGTATGCGCGCAGGCAGATGAAGCGTTACAAGAAGCAGTCCGGGCGCCGCAAATAGCGCCCATAGCCCCAGCCTATCCGCACCATTGGAACATTTGATTTTGCCTGCGGCGCGAAAGTCCGTATCTTTCGCCCTGTCGCAAAATTCATTTCAACCAACCCAAGGAGAAGCACTCATGAACAGCCTCATCAATACCGAAGTCCAGCCCTTCAACGCCACCGCCTTCCATAACGGCAAGTTCGTCGCCGTGTCCGACGCCGACCTGAAGGGCAAGTGGTCCGTGGTGTTCTTCTACCCGGCCGATTTCACTTTCGTCTGCCCGACCGAGCTGGGCGACCTGGCCGACAACTATGCCGAGTTCCAGAAGCTGGGCGTGGAGATCTACAGCGTGTCCACCGACACCCACTTCACCCACATGGCCTGGCATGACACTTCGGAGACCATCGGCAAGATCGGCTACGTGATGGTCGGCGATCCTACCGGCGTCATCTCGCGCAACTTCGGCGTGATGATCGAGGAGAAGGGTCTGGCCGAGCGCGGCACCTTCGTGATCGACCCGCAGGGCAAGATCCAGATCATCGAGATCAACGCCGGCGGCATCGGCCGCGATGCCAGCGAACTGATGCGCAAGGTCAAGGCCGCGCAATATGTCGCCTCCCACCCCGGCGAAGTCTGCCCGGCCAAGTGGAAGGAAGGCGACAAGACCCTGGTTCCGTCGCCAGCCCTGGTCGGCAAGATCTAAATCCCGTAACCCGCTCCGCTCCCGGCGTGCCCGCCGGGAGCGGATTCCAGCGGAAAGGCGCGCATGGATCATGGCGTCTTCCCCCTGCAATCCTTCGGGAGGAAATACCCGGCGTGTTCGCCGCCAGCGACTGCACCACGGCGACTTACAAGCAGATCATCATCGCCATGGGAGAAGGCGCCAAGGCCAGCCTCCCGGCCTTCGACCACTTGATCCGTTCGGCGGCGTAGCGGCATAAACGCATATCCGGCGCAGCAAATAAAATGGGCACTTCGATTTGAAGTGCCCATTTCATATGTGATTGGCGCGCTCGGCGGGAGTCGAACCCACGACCCTCGGCTTCGGAAACCGATACTCTATCCAGCTGAGCTACGAGCGCGTTTTGTGAAGGCGCGCAGGATAGCGTTTTTTGGCCTGTCCGTCCATGCGCAAGGGAGCCGTTCAGCCGGCGATGCGCAGCAGCAGACCCTTGAGATACGCGCCTTCCGGAAAGCTCAGCAGCACCGGATGGTCGGCGCTGGCGTGCAGGTGATGGACGATCTGCGCGTCCACGCTGGCGTCGAGCGCCGCGCCCGCGACGATCTTCTGGAACAGGTCTTCGCTGATGCCGCCGGAGCAGGAGTAGGTGGCGAGCAGGCCGCCCGGGCGCAGCAGTTTGAAGCCGAGCAGGTTGATGTCCTTGTAGCCGCGCGCGGCCTTTTCGGCGAAGGCGGCGGTGGGAGCGAACTTGGGCGGGTCGAGGATGATGAAGTCGAAGCTGCGCCCCTGGTCGCGCAGTTTGCGCAGCGCGGCGAACACGTCGGCTTCCTGCCATTCGGCCTTGCTCTCATCGAGACCGTTGTTTGAGAGATTCTGCTGCGCGATGCGCAACGCGTCGCCCGAGGCGTCGATCGACAGCACCGATCTCGCGCCGCCGCGCAAGGCATACAGCGAGAAGCCGCCGGTGTAGCAGAAGCAGTTGAGCACATCGCGCCCGGCGGACAGCCGCTCGGTCAGCGCGCGGTTGTCGCGCTGGTCGAGATAGAAACCGGTCTTTTGTCCTGTCGCGACATCCACCGCAAAGCGCAGGCCGTGCTCGACCACTTCGACATGCTCCGGCAACGCGCCGCGCAATACGCCGTTGCGAACCTCCAGCCCTTCCAGTCCGCGCGAGTCGGAATCGGAGCGCTCATAGAGGCACACAGCGCCGCACAGTTCGAGCAGGATGTCGGCGATGGCGTCGCGCCAGCGTTCCGCGCCGACGCTGCCGATCTGCATCACCAGCGTGTCGCCGTAGCGGTCTACCACCAGCCCCGGCAGGCCGTCGGATTCGGCGTGGATCAGGCGCAAGCCGCTGCTTGTGTTATTTCCCTCTCTCCCATCCTCTCTCCCGCAAGCGGGAGAGAGGAGTAGATCCTCGCGCATCGTCAACGCCTGCGCGATTTTCCTGCGGAAGAATGCCGCGTCGATGGTCTCGCCCTCGTCCCACGACCAGACGCGCGCGCTGATCTGCGAGCCGGGGTTGTAGGCCGCCCAGGCAAGAAAATCGCCTGCGGCATCGCGCACCGGCAACGTGTCGCCGCTCGCGGGCGCGCCGTCCACACGCTCAATCGCGCCGGAGAATACCCAGGGGTGGCGGCGCAGCAGCGACTTCTCGCGGCCTTCCTTGAGTGTGATGCCGGGCTGCGCGGTCACGTCGCCGCCGGGTGCTCGCGTCGTGCCTTGCGTCGCCGGTTTGCCGCGTGCGGACGGATTCGCGCCGTGCCGTTTGCGGTAGTCCTTGTTGCCGGATGCGGCGTGTTGCCGCGCGGCGCGCGGTTTGGATTTCTGTGTGGTCATGTCTTCTTTTTGGCGCGCGGGTGTGCCGCGTCATAGATCTTGCTGAGGTACTGGAAATCGAGATGGGTATAGACCTGTGTGGTGGAGATGCTGGCATGGCCGAGCATCTCCTGCACCGCGCGCAGGTCGCCGGAGGATTGCAGCACATGGGTGGCGAACGAGTGGCGCAGCAGGTGCGGATGCACGTTGCTGGTGATGCCCTGTTTGATACCCCATTGTTTCATGCGCAGCTGTATCACGCGCGGCGAGATGCGCTGCCCGCGCGCGCCGACGAACAGCGCGGTCTCGCCCGCCTTGGCGAGCCGGTCGCGCACCGCCAGCCAGGTTTGCAATGCGGTGATGGCGTATTGGCCGAGCGGCACGATGCGGGTCTTGTTGCCCTTGCCGGTGACGCGCACTTCGCCGCTGGTCAGGTCGAGCTGCTCGGGATCGAGATCGACCAGTTCGGCCAGACGCAGGCCGGAGGAATAGAACAATTCGAACATCGCTTTGTCGCGCAGCGCTTCCGGCGTGTCACCCGGCAGGTCGACCATGCGCGCCGCCTCGTCGGGCGACAGCGCCTGCGGCAGGGTCTTGGGCGATTTGGGCGCGCGCAGTCCGGCGCAGGGATTGTCAGTGTAGCCGTGGTCGCGCATCAGATAATTGAAGAAACCGCGCCATGCCGACAGCATGCGCGCCAGCGAACGCCCGCCCAGCCCCTTGCCGTGCAGTTGCGCGATATAGCGGCGGATGTGGTGGATCTTGAGATCGGCGAGCGGCGTATCCGCGGCGAGCTCGAACAGGTGATGCAGGTCGCGCGCGTAGTTCTCGGCGGTCAGCGCGGAATAGCGCTTCTCGTTGCGCAGCCACGCCAGGTAGCCTTGCAGGTATTGCCGGTTGGCATCCGCGCCCGTATCCGCAACCGGCGCGGCGGCTTCGCTCATGACAGGTGCGGCTGTACCGCGGCACTGGCCGCGTCGGCGATGCATTGCAGGAACAGCGTGCCCATCTCCGGATAGAAGCGCTGCTTGTCCTCGCTCGCCAGCACCAGCAGGCCTATGGTCTCGCTGCCCTCGCGCAGCGGCAGATAGGCGAACGAGTGCAGCAGCGCGGCACTCTCGCCGAACCAGCCCGCGCTGTCGGCGGCGGCGTGGTGCAGGCATACCGGCTGCGGCTGACCTTCGGCGAACGCCAGGGTCTCGGCGCTGGGCGGGTTGATCTGCCACAGCCGCAGCGCGGCATGCGGCACGGCGAAGATGTCGCGCAACAGGTGCGGGATCATTTCCTGCAGCGTGGCCAGATCGCGCCCGGCAAACAGCGCGACGGTGAACTTGTGCACCTTGTACTGGAGCGCGTCGTTCTCCTCGGCACGTTCGAGCATGTCGAACATCTTTTTCTCCAGCTCGCGGTTCTTGTCGCGCAACGCCAGCAGCTGGCGCTCGGACAGCGAGATGGTGCGCCCGCCGTGCGGATGCGGCAAGGCGATCTGCGCCAGCAGATCGACATGCCCTTCAAAGAACTGCGGGTTGTCCTGCAAGTATTGTGCGACGTCTTCGCTTCTCATCAAATGACTCCCTGTCTATAAACTGATTTCGCCTTCAAACACCGTGATCGCCGGACCGGTCATCATCACCGGCATGCCGTCGCCGTCCCAGACGATGGTCAGCACGCCGCCGCGCGTGGCGACGTTCACCGGACTGTCCAGCAGACCGCGCCGGATGCCAGCCACCACGGCCGCGCAGGCGCCGGTGCCGCACGACAATGTCTCGCCTGCGCCGCGCTCGTGAACGCGCAACCGGATGTGGCCGCGATCCATCACTTGCATGAAGCCGGCGTTGACGCGTTTCGGGAAACGCGCATGCTGTTCGATCAGCGGCCCCAGCCTTGCCACCGGCGCGCGCTCGACATCATCCACCACCTGCACCGCATGCGGATTGCCCATCGACAGCGCGCTGATGGTCAGCGTCTCGCCGGCGACTTCCAGCGGCTCGCTCACCGCGCCCTGCCCGTCAAACGGGATGCGCGCGGGATCGAATACCGGCGCGCCCATGTTGACCGTCACGCGCCCGTCCGCTTCGAGGCGCGGCGAGATCAGCCCGCCCTGCGTCTCGACCACGATCTCGCGCTTCGATGTGAGTCCCTGGTCGTGCACGAAGCGCGCAAAGCAGCGCGCGCCGTTGCCGCACTGTTCCACTTCGCCGCCGTCGGCGTTGAAGATGCGGTAGCGGAAATCCGCCGCGGGGTCCTGTGCCTTTTCCACCAGCAATATCTGGTCGCAGCCCACGCCGAAATGCCGGTCGGCGAGCAGGCGCAGCTGCTCCGGGGCGAGCTCGACGCGCTGGCGCACGCCGTCGATCACCACGAAATCGTTGCCGGCGCCGTGCATTTTGGTGAATCTGAGGTTCATGCCTGTAATTCCTTGTGCCTGAAACAATCCACGGTGTGATCGTTGACCATGCCAGTCGCCTGCATGTGGGCATAGCAGATCGTCGTGCCGACGAACTTGAAGCCGCGCCGTTTCAGTTCCTTGCTCATCGCGTCCGATTCCGGCGTGCTGGCCGGGACTTCGGCGAGACTGCGCCAGTGGTTCTGCCGCGTCCTGTCGCCGACGAACTGCCAGAGAAAGGCGTCGAAGCTGCCGTATCTTTCCTGCACGTCAAGAAACTTTTGCGCGTTGGTCACTGTCGCTTCCAGCTTTAGCCGGTTGCGCACGATGCCCGCGTCTTGCAGCAGCGATTCTATTTTATCCGCGCCATAACGGGCAATGCGCGCGGCATCGAAATTGTCCAATGCGGCGCGGTAGTTCTCGCGCTTGCGCAGGATAGTGATCCAGCTCAGCCCGGCCTGGGCGCCTTCCAGGATCAGGAACTCGAACAGCGCGCGGTCGTCGTGCAGCGGCACGCCCCATTCGCGGTCGTGGTAGGCGCGATACAGCGGGTCGCTGCCGGCCCATGCACAACGTGTGCTGTCACCCATGTTCCCTCCCGCACAGTTGCGTGCGGTCGCGCCAGATGCAGCGATCCATCACCACGGTGATGCCCGCACCCCGCGCGCGTTGCGCGGCGGCTTCATGGACCACTCCTTCCTGCAACCACAGGCGCTTGATGCCGAGCTTGATGCAGCTGTCAACGATGGCCGGCACATGCTCCGGCGCGCGAAACACGTCCACGATGTCCGGCAGTTCCGGCAAGCTTTCCAAGTCGGGCCAAGCCTTCTCGCCCAGCACTTCCACTAGTGCCGGATTCACCGGAATGATGCGATAGCCCAGCCCTTGCAGGCCGCGTGCGACCCCGAAGCTGGGGCGCGCCGGGTCGGCGGAGAGCCCGACCACCGCGATGCTGCGCGCCCCGCGCAACAGGCGGCAGAGATGGGCGGCATCCGGGTTGGAAAATGGCATGGCGAAATCTGGCAGTCGGAGGGACGCAAGATAACACCTTTGGCCAAAATTCGGCAGCATGCGGTGTGCTATGCTCGACGCAGACTTTAGCTTCGCCTTGAGATGAGATCCCTGCCCTTTTTATTGTTGCTGATCGCCCTGCCTGCACAGGCGGTGCCGGGTGCCGCCCTGCCCGCGAACGACGCGGATTTCCTGGCGGCGCGCGATGCGTTCCGCGCCGGCGATGCCGCCAAGCTGGAACGGCTGGCACCGCGCCTGCGGAAATCGCCGCTGGAAGCCTATGTCAGCTATTACCGGCTGCGTCTCGCGTTGGAGCGGGCTACCCCGGCAAGGGTCAGGGAGTTCCTGGCGCGCCCCGAAGACACGCCGCTGATCGACCAGTTGCGCGGCGAATGGCTCAAGCAGCTCGGCAAGACCCGGCAATGGGCGTTGTTCGACGCGGAATATCCGCGCCTGCTCAACGAGGACACGGAACTGACCTGCTACGCATTGCAATCGCGCCGGCGCACTCAGGACATGGCCTCGCTGCGCGAGGCGCGCGCGCTGTGGTTCAGCGGCAAGAGTCTGCCGGACAGTTGCGGCGAGCTGTTCGATGCGGCGCAGGAGGCCGGCATCATAGAGATGCCGGATGTCTGGCAGCGGCTGCGCCTGGCGCTGGAAGCCGGCAACGTGTCGTTCGCCAAACAGCTGGCCGCGCGACTGGACAGCGAACGCGCGGTGTCACCCGCAGCGCTGGGCAGCGCGGCGGCCGATCCCGTCCGCTATCTGGACAAGGCCGTGCTGGATAAATCCGGTGAAGGACAGCGCCTGGTCGCGCTATTCGCGCTGCAACGCCTGGCGCGGCAGTCCGTCGCTCTGGCTGCGACACAATGGGAGCGCATCGCCGCGCAGTTCACGGAGAGCGAGCGCCGGTATTTTTATGCCCGCCTGGCCTATGAGGCGGCGCGCCAGCAGGATGGCCGCGCGCTGCCATGGTTCAAGGCGGCGGCGGACGCACCGCTCGATGCACAGCAGAAGGTCTGGCGCGTGCGCGCCGCGCTGCGCGCGCAGGACTGGCCGGAGCTGCTGGCGGACATCGAGGCGCTGGACGAAACGCAGCGGCGCGATCCGGCCTGGCAATACTGGAAGGCGCGCGCACTGCTGGCACTGGGCAAGCCCGTCGAAGCCAGAAAGCTGCTGGCACCGCTGAGCGGCGAATACCATTTCTACGGCCAGTTGGCGGATGAAGAATTGTCGGATCGACCCGCGCTGAAAAAAGCGGAAGCCGCCTACAAACCCGCCGAGGGGGACATTGGAACGATGCGTGCGTTGCCCGGCGTGCAGCGCACGCTGGCGCTGTACCGCATGGACAT
Organism: Gallionellales bacterium GWA2_60_18; assembly: GCA_001801105.1. Next base: position 56,245 of record MGWS01000022.1, on the reverse strand, counting down.
GCGCAGCGAAGCGCTCAACGAATGGCGCTGGACGCTGCGCAACTTCAACGACCGCGAACTGCTCACCGCCGCCGAGATCGCGCGGCGCAACGAGATGTACGACCGCGCCATCGGTGCTGCGGATCTGACGGTCAACCTGCATGATCCGGGCATGCGCTATCTGGCGCCGTATCGCGAAGTGTTGCAGCCCCACATCCGCGAGAACGAACTGGAGGAAGCCTGGGTGTACGGCCTGATGCGCCAGGAGAGCCGCTTTACGGCCTCGGCGAAATCCGGCGCCGGCGCGTCTGGCCTGATGCAGATCATGCCCTCCACCGCGCGCTGGGTGGCAGGGAAGCTGGGGCTGAAAGACTACCGCCATGCGTTGCTGCACCAGGTCGACACCAATCTCCGGCTCGGCACCTATTACATGAAGACCGTGCTGTCGTGGTTCGACGGCAATCCGGTGCTGGCCTCGGCGGCGTACAATGCCGGGCCGAACCGGGCGCGCCAGTGGCGCGGCGAAACTCCGCTGGAAGGCGCGATCTACGCCGAGACCATCCCGTTCGACGAGACCCGCGATTATGTGAAGAAGGTGATGGGCAACACCGTGCAATACGCCAGACAATTCGACGCGCCGCCGCAGCCGCTCAAGCAGCGCTTGGGAGTCGTCGTGCCGAAAATGCCGGAGAACCAGCAGGCCATCCCCGATGAAAAATGAACCCGCCATCTATTGCGTGGGCGGTGCGGTGCGCGACAAGCTGCTCGGCCTGCCGGTGCAGGACCACGACTGGGTGGTGGTCGGCAGCACGCCGGAAGACATGGTGGCGCGCGGCTTCCAGCCGGTAGGGCAGGACTTCCCGGTGTTCCTGCATCCCGACACCCACGAGGAATACGCGCTGGCGCGCACCGAGCGCAAGACCGCGCCGGGCTACAAGGGCTTTGTCATCCATGCATCGCCGGAAGTCACGCTGGAGCAGGACCTGTCGCGCCGCGACTTCACCATCAATGCCATGGCGCTGGATGCCGATGGCAACCTGATCGACCCTTACAGCGGGCAACGCGACTTGCAGGCTGGCGTGCTGCGCCATGTCGGCGACGCTTTCGCCGAGGACCCGGTGCGCATCCTGCGCGGCGCGCGCTTCGCGGCGCGCTTCGGTTTTTCCATCGCGCCGGGGACGCTGGCGCTGATGCGCGAGATGGTCGCCGCTGGCGAAGTGGATGCGCTGGTGCCGGAGCGCGTCTGGCAGGAACTGGCGCGCGGGCTGATGGAAAAGCGCCCGTCGCGCTTTTTCGCCACGCTGCGCGAATGCGGCGCGCTGCAAAGGATAATGCCGGAACTGGATGCGCTGTTCGGCGTGCCGCAGCCGCCGCAACACCACCCCGAGATCGACTGCGGTATCCACACCCTGATGGTGGCAGATGCCGCCGCGCGCGCGGACGGCGCGCTGGAGGTGCGCTTCGCCGCGCTGACCCACGACCTCGGCAAGGGCACGACACCGCAGGATATCCTGCCGCGCCACATCGGCCATGAAACGCGCGGTGTGGATCTGCTCAAGGGATTGTGCGCGCGCCTGCGCGTGCCCGCCGATTGCCGCGACCTCGCGCTGCTGGCGGCGCGCTACCACGGGAATGTGCACCGCGCGCGCGAACTGCGCGCCGAGACCATCGTGAGACTGTTCGACGGCTGCGACCTGTGGCGCAGGCCGCAGCGCTTCGCGCAACTGCTGCAAGTGTGCGAAGCCGACGCGCGCGGGCGCGCCGGGCACGAGGACGCCGCCTATCCGCAATCCGCTTACCTGCTGGACTGCGCGCGAGCCGCGCAGGCGGTGGATGCGGGCGAGATCGCGCGGCGTTGTGCCGATGTGAGCCGCATCGCCGCCAGGGTGCGCGAGGCGCGCATCGCGGCGGTCGAGGAGATCGTCAGGCGCGATCGCGCTGCATGACCACGCGCCACGCCTCCAGCTTCTGCGCGTAGCTCATGCCGGCATGCGCCGGGCTGGTGGAAGGCAGGCGGTGGAACTCGAGCAGCGGCAATCCCCGCTTCCCCAGCACCGACTTGCGGAAACTCTGCTCGGCCTTGGCGCCGTTGAAATACACCCGCGTGATGCGCGGATGCCGCGCAAAGAAGGCGGCGAAGTCGTTGGCCTGTTCCGCGCAGATGTCTGCATCGAGGCTGCCCTCGCGCATGCACGATGCCAGTACGTCCCACAGCGCGATGCGCGCCGCCTGCAGCGCGCGCAACCGTTCCGCGTAGGGCAGTTGCGGGTGTGCGCCGGCCAGCTCGCCCATGATGCGCCAGAAGGCGTTGTGCGGATGGGCATAGTACTGCTGCTGTTCGAGCGAACGCTTGCCTGGCATGCTGCCGAGGATCAGCACTTGCGCGTCGGCATCGCCGACCGGCGCGAAGCTCGTGATGCGCATCATGCCGTTACAACATGCGCGAACGATCGCCCGACACGAAGCCGCGTAGCGGCGCTTGCATGCCCTTGCCCAGCGCGATCGCCTTGAACAGGTCGCCCATCTCGGCCGGGCTGGTGAGTTTCTGCATCTGCGCGGAGAGCGGCAGGTATGCGCGCACGTTCTCCGGCGAGACTTCGTTCATCAGGTCAGCGAGGCCGTTGTTGATGAGGAAATGCGCCTGCGAGGTGTAGCCCAGCAGGTGCGCGCCGTGGTCGATGGCGGCCTCGGCGATGGCGGTGAAATCGACGTGCGCGGTGATGTCCTGCAAGCCGGGCAGGTAGAACGGGTCGTCGTGCGCGCGATGGCGGTAATGGCACATCAGCGTGCCTTCGCTGCGCTGCGGATGGTAGTACTCGGGGGCGCCGAAACCGTAATCGATGAACAGCAGCGCACCCGCATCCAGACGCTCGCACAGGCTGGCGACCAGGCCGCGCGCAGCGAGCGAGATCTCGCTCAGATAGCCGTCCGGCACGCCGATGCTGCTTGCGATGTCGAGCAGCGCCGATTCGGCGAGCACCCGCTCCTGCCAGACGAAACGCTCGCCCTCCAGCGCCACGCCGCGTTCGAGAATGTTATCGCCGAACCAGCGCACCAGATGCACCGGCAGCGCGTCCAGCACCTCGTTGCCGATCACCGCGCCGCTGATCTTTTCCGGCAGCGCGTCCAGCCAATGCATGCGGCCGGCGAGATGCGGCAACCTTTCCTGCAACAGGGCCTGCTGGCGCTCGCGCAGGTCGGCGCTCACTTCCAGTATCGAGTAGCTTTCCGGCAATTCGCCCAGTCTTTCCAGTTCGCCGAGCATGTCCGCGGCCAGCTTGCCGCTGCCCGCGCCGAGCTCGAGGATGTGCGGCGCGCTGGCGCGCATGATCTCCGCCGCCTGGTGCGCGACGGCACGGCCGAACAGCGGCGAGAGTTCCGGTGCGGTGATGAAGTCGCCCGCCGCGCCGAACTTGCGCGCGCCCGCCGTGTAGTAGCCCAGGCCGGGCGCGTACAGCGCCAGCTCCATGAAACGCGAGAACGGGATCCAGCCGCCCTGCGCGGCGATGTCGCGGCGGATGAGGCCGGCCAGTTGCGCGCTGTGCTGCGCGGCTTCTGCGCCGGGGGTTGGCAAGGATGCAGGCATGGTCGGGTATAATTCAAAGGTTTCCGAAGTTTAGTGGGGAATGTGATGCAAGGCAAAGTCGTATTGGTGACGGGCGGCGCGAAACGCGTGGGCGCGGCGATCTGCCGCTGCCTGCATGCGTCCGGCGCGAACGTCGCCGTGCACTACCGCAGTTCCGCACCGGAAGCCACGGCCCTGCAACATGAACTGAACACACTGCGCCCGGGCAGCGCCGCGACGTTCCGCGCCGACCTGCTCGACCCGAAGTCGCCGCCGCGGCTGGTGCACCATGTCATGGAACGCTTCGGACGGCTGGATGCGCTGGTCAACAACGCCTCCAGCTTCTATGCCACGCCGCTGGCGGAGATCGACGAGCACCAATGGCACGACCTGCTCGGCACCAACCTCAAGGCGCCGCTGTTCCTCGCGCAGGCGGCGGCGGACGAATTGCGCCGCTGCCACGGCAGCATCGTCAACATCGCGGACATCCATGCCGAACGCCCGATGCGCAGCCATCTGCTGTACAGCGTGGCCAAGGCCGGCGTGGTCGCGCTGACCCGTTCCCTGGCGCAGGAGATGGCGCCGCAGGTGCGCGTCAACGCCATCGCGCCCGGCGTCATCGCCTGGCCGGAAGGCGAAAAATGGGAAGACCCCGAACTGCAACGCAAGATCGTCGCACATACGCTGCTCAAGCATGAAGGCGAGCCGGATGACGTCGCGCGCACCGTGAAATTCCTGCTGTGCGATGCACCCTACATCACCGGCCAGGTGATCGCGGTGGACGGCGGGCGCAGTATCAATATTTGAAAGAACAGCTGGTGGCTTGTAGCGGGTAGCTGAACCAGCCTTGCTTCTGCTACACGCTACCGGCTACTGACTACCAGCTAAACTAACCATGAACGACACCACCCAACCCATCCATTTCGAGCGCCATTCCACCAACTTCAACCGCCTCAAGGGACGGCTGGAGCATCAGGTCGGCAAGGCCATCGCCGATTTCAACATGATCGAGGAAGGCGATACCGTGATGGTGTGCCTGTCCGGCGGCAAAGATTCCTACACGCTGCTCGACATCCTGCTGACGCTGCGCAAGCGCGCGCCGGTCGATTTCAGGATCGTGGCGATGAACCTCGACCAGAAGCAGCCGGGATTCCCAGCCGACGTGCTGCCGAACTACCTGAAGTCGCTCGGCATCGAGTACCACATCGAGACACAGGACACCTACTCCATCGTCAAGGAGAAGATCCCCGAGGGCAAGACCACCTGCTCGCTGTGCTCGCGCCTGCGGCGCGGCATCATCTACCGGGTGGCGGGCGAACTGGGCGCGAACAAGATCGCGCTGGGTCACCACCGCGACGACATGATCGAGACGCTGTTCCTCAACATATTCTTCGGCGGCAAACTGAAGGCCATGCCGCCCAAGCTGGTGACCGACAAGGGCGACCACATCGTGATCCGCCCGCTGGCCTATTGCGCCGAGAAGGACCTCGCCCGCTATGCGCGCGGCATGGAATTTCCCATCATCCCGTGCAACCTGTGCGGCTCGCAGGAAAACCTGCAACGGCAGAACATCAAGGAGATGCTCACCGCGTGGGAACATCAGTACCCGGGGCGCAGCCAGACCATCTTCACCGCGATGCAGAACGTCAAGCCCTCGCACCTGCTGGATGGCAGCCTGTTCGATTTCAGGAATATCCAGTTGGGTGCTGCGGTAGATGAAGGGGACATCGCCTTTGATGAACCGGAACCGACACCGATTGTCCGGCTTGAAGAATAGCGGTAGCATGCACCGCATACATCGCCGTGGAGGCAGTGATGAACCGCAGGCAGAAGATCGCATTATGGGTAGGCGCGCTCAACCTTGCCGTGCTGTGGCTGTTCCCGCCGTTTGACTCCTTCCCCTCGATCGATCCCGGCGCGCTGATCTTCGCGGGTTTCAACTTCGTGTTCGCGCGCAGCCCCAACGAAGTCATCAACACCGACGTGCTGTTCCTCGAAAATGTGGTGCTGCTGGTGAATGTGGCGATCGCCTGGCTGTTGCTGCGCGACACCATGCCCGTACCCGGAACGAGGCGGCATTTCAACTACCAGAACGCCATCCTGCTGATGGTCGCCGCCAACCTGACGCTGATCCTGCTGTTCCCGCCGTTCGAGTATTTCTACGCCATCACCGGCGCGCTGCTGCCGACCTTCCAGGGTTTCTACTTCATCTTTGCCGCCGGCGACATGCTCACCATCGTCGCGCCGATCCTGTATCTGGAAGTGATATTCGTGCTGTTCAACGGCGCGGTGTTGTGGCTGTTGTTCAAGGAAAGGAAGACAGCGGAATTGTCGCCCGAAGAATCCATGGAACTGATGCGCAAGCTGAGCAGCAGGCCGCGCAAATAACGGCCTGCCGCCGCAGGGGCGTCTGGATCAGGCGACGAAAGGCTCGGTCTGCCCGGGCTTGCGCAACATCTTGTTCACTTCGTCCTGATGCGCGGTCTCCGCCGCGATCATGTCGCGCGCGTATTCCTCGAGCCGCACATCCTTGTCGCGCACCAGCTCGAACAATTCATAATAAGCTTTCAGCGCCTCGCTCTCGTGCGCCAGCGATTCGCGCATGATGTCGCCGATGTCGTGGCTGTGCGATTCCAGCAACGGGCCGATGCCCAACGACGGGTGTCCGCCGAGCCAGGTTACCAGTTCGCCCGCCTGGCGCGCATGCCCCAAGCTCTCGTCGGCCTGCTTCTGCAGCCAGTCGACGATGGGGATGCGGTTGTAGCCGAATATCATCAGCGCATAATGGGTATAGCGCACCACACCGGCCAGTTCGAATTCCATGATGCGGTTGAGTGTCTTGAGCACTGCGTCCTTGTTCATGATGACCTCCTCTGTCGGAAAGTTGCGGCCATGACTGATCGCCGCAGAATTATTCTACGCCTTTCGCAGATGAAATTGCTCGGGAATTATGCGGCGTCCAGCGCGACCTTGAAGATCACCTTGCGGATGTTTCCGGCAGCGACCAACGGTGCGTGCGCATCTTCGGGAAAGAAGATGCAGAAATGGTCGGGCGGCACGGCGACCCACGACGCAGGCGCATCGTGGAAGAAGCGGATGTCCTTCTCGCCGTTGTGCTCGCTCACCGGGTTCAGGCAGTCCGCCAACGGCTTCCAGCCCATTTCTTCGACCCCTTCCAGCACCAGCTGGATGTCGATGTAACGCCGATGCGCTTCCAGCTTCGCCATTTCGCGCGTCTTGCCCGGCGAGTGCTCGACGATGGCGATCAGATCGTCGCCGGCGAGAGGGTAGCGTCCCGGTGCGAGCGAATACAGATCGGTGTCGCGGATATGGTCGAACGCGCGCTGGAACAGCGGATGCAGCGCGGCGTAGCGGGAGGATTGGGACAGAGAAGCAAAGATCACGCTGGCCGCCCACCCGGCCTAGCGCACGGCATGTTCGATATGGAGCAATCGGTCCGGTCGCAGCCTATCCAGCGGTCGCGTCCGCCCTCCTTGGCGCAGTACATGCGCTGGTCGGCGATCTCGAGCAGCTGCCGGCTGTCGGCGGCGCCGTCGGATATCCTTTCGGCGAGGCCGTAGCTCGCCGTCAGCTTTCCCCCATCCGGACGCAGCCCCAGACCGTTGGTGCGCAGCCGATCCAGCACGGCAACGGCGGAAGCGCAATCGGTGTTGGGCAGCATGATGAGGAACTCCTCGCCTCCCCAGCGCACCAGCGCATCACCGGCACGCAGCGATTCGCGTATCGTCCTGACCGCCGAGATCAGGACACGGTCGCCGGCCTCATGTCCATAGGTATCGTTGACCGACTTGAAATTGTCGAGATCGACGAACACTATCGTCAGCGCAGTGTCGTTGCGCTCGGCGATGCTGAACTGGATGTTGAACAGATCTTCCCCGCTGGCGCGGTTGTAGCAGCCGGTCAGCGGATCGTGGTTGGCCTGGCGCACCAGCGCAAGCATGAAAGCCAGCTGGCTCATGCCGGCCAGCGTAGCGGTGGCGGCGATCAGCACCAGCAGCCAGAATGCACCGAGGTGCGTGCTCCAGTTGATCTGATTGATCTGGACGATCGCCACCAGCGCGGAACCGAACAGCACCGGCATGGAGAACACTATGCCTTCCAGCGCCGTCAGCGGGAACACGCTCAGGCCCGCCACCAGCACGAACGGCAGGAAGGCATAACCGGCGGCGATCACCGCTGCGCTTCCCGAGCTTTCGATGTCGGCAAGCAGCAGGTGCGAGAAGATGAAGAATGAGGTCGGGATGATGAACATGAAGGCGAGCGCCCGGTAGGCGTCCTTCATATGCGGCGAGCCACGATAGGCCAGCGCCAGCACGACGAAGCCCAGCGTGGTGGCCAGCCGCGCGCCCGCCAGCAGGACGGCCATCCCGGAATCGAACACCAGGAAATCCATTATGATCCACAGCGGGGTCAGCACGGCGAACATCGCCGAAACCAGGCGCACGCGCGAAATGATCATTTCCGCGCGGTAGCGTGTCAGCAGCGCCGAGTGGTCAAGGGGATGCATCAGGAAGGCGAGCGAGTGCCCGGAGACGTCCGCCAGCAGGCGGCTCGCGATCGAATTCAGGAACTGTTTGAACGGATGCATAGTTTCCATGCCCTTCGCTTTGTGCGCATTATGGCCGAGTTACAGGAAACGAACCACCATTCCCTTTGTCAGGTCTTCCGCCAGCGGGATACGCACGCGATGCCCGCTGCCGGGCGCAACGGTGATGGCCTCGCCCTCAAGGCTGCGCATCTCTTTCAGCTCGAGGAGGCGGTTGCCGTCAGGATGGATGATCTCGACCCGGTCGCCGACCATGAATTTGTTCTTCACCTCGACCTCGGCATAGCCGTCCGCACAGCCCACGATATCGCCGACATACTGCTGGCGCATGCTTTCCGAGTGGCCGCGCAGGTAGTTCTGCTGTTCGTGGGTGTGGTGGCGTTCGTAGAAGCCGTCGGTGTAGCCGCGGTTCGCCAGCGCATCCAGCGCGCCGAGCAGGCTCAGGTCGAACGGCCTGCCCGCGACGGCATCGTCTATCGCCCGGCGATAAACCTGCGCGGTGCGCGCCACGTAATAAACGGATTTGGTTCGCCCTTCGACCTTCAACGAATCCACGCCGATCTGCACCAGCCGCCCGACATGCTCCACCGCGCGCAGGTCTTTCGAGTTCATGATGTAGGTACCGTGCTCGTCTTCCAGCACCGGCATCAGGTCGTCGGGATGATCCTGGCGCGAGATGAGGTATACCTTGTCGGCCAGCGGGTGGCGCGGCTGGCCGCCGCAATCGGACAGCGCGGATTCGCTCAAAGCTTTATCGAAATCGAAGTCGATCTTCTCAATATCGCCGGTATCGTTCTCTTCGGCGTTGTCCAGCTTGTAATCCCAGCGGCAGGAATTGGTGCAGCTGCCCTGATTGGCGTCGCGGTGGTTGAAGTAGCCGGACAGCAGGCAGCGCCCGGAATAGGCGATGCACAGCGCGCCATGGATGAACACTTCGAGCTCGATGTCCGGGCATTGCTGGCGGATATCCTCGATCTCGTCCAGCGACAGTTCGCGCGACAGGATCACGCGCGACAGGCCCAACGATTTCCAGAATCTCACCGCCGCGTAGTTGACGGTATTGGCCTGCACCGACAGATGCACCGGCACCTCCGGCCAGCGCTCGCGCACCATGGCGATCAGGCCGGGATCGGCCATGATCAGCGCATCCGGCTGCATCGCGATGACCGGCGCCATGTCCGCCATGTAGGTCTTGACCTTGGCGTTGTGCGGCATCAGGTTGCTGGCGACATAGATCTTCTTGCCCAGCGCATGTGCTTCGCAAATGCCGGCGCGCAACTCGTCCAGCCCGAATTCGTTGTTGCGCACGCGCAGGCTGTAGCGCGGCTGCCCGGCATACACCGCGTCCGCGCCGAAGGCGTAGGCGGTGCGCATCTTTTCGAGCGAGGCGGCGGGCAATAAGAGTTCGGGGGCTTTCATGGTGCATCCCCTCTCCCTGCCCCTCTCCCGCAAGCGGGAGTGGGGATTGTGGGCGGCGTGCGGCGGAGTTTCCCCTCCCCCGCTTGCGGGAGAGGGTGGCCGGAGGCCGGGAGAGGGAGCGACATCAAAGCCCCAGCCGTTTCCAGATTTCCAGCGTCGGGCCGGCTTGGTTCAGCGTGTAGAAATGCAGCCCCGGCGCGCCGCCCGCGAGCAAGCGCTCGCACAACTGCGTGACCACATCCAGGCCGAACGCCTGGATCGAGGCGCTGTCGTCGCCGTAGCTTTCCAGCGTCTTGCGCATCCAGCGCGGAATCTCCGCGCCGCAGCCGTCGGAGAAGCGCGCCAGTTGCGAGAACTTCACGATGGGCATGATGCCCGGCACGATCGGCACGGTGACGCCCATGCGGCGAGCTTCCTCGACGAAGCGGAAATAGGCGTCGGCGTTATAAAAATATTGCGTGATCGCCGAATTCGCGCCGGCCGTGACCTTGCGCTTGAAGTTGACCAGGTCCTCGCGCGGCGATCTGGCCTGCGGATGGAATTCCGGATAGGCCGCCACCTCGATGTGAAAATGCTCGCCGGTCTGGGCACGGATGAACGACACCAGTTCGTTGGCATACTGGAACTCGCCGCTGCCGGCCATGCCGGAAGGCAAATCGCCGCGCAATGCCACGATGCGGCTGATGCCCATGTCCCGGTAGGCGAACAGCAACTCGCGGATGCTCTCGCGCGTTGCGCCGATGCAGGACAGGTGCGGCGCGGCGTTATGCCCCTCCGCCTTCATCTGGCGGATGGTTTCAAGCGTGCGTTCCTGAGTGGAGCCGCCCGCGCCGAAAGTGACCGACATGAATTCCGGCCTGAGCAGCGCCAGCTGCCTGCGCGCGGCAGCCAGTTTCTCGGCGCCCTCCGGCGTCTGTGGCGGGAAGAATTCGAAGCTGAAGAGTGGTTTGTTCATTTTTGCCTCATCAATTGTGCGGCAGCTGCGGACAGCGCCCAGGAAAAGATACTGTACAGCACCGCGCCCAGCACGCCGGGCCAGAAGCCTTCCACCACGAAACCGCGCAGCACCGAGCCGACGAACCAGAACAGCAGGCCGTTGATGACGAAAATGAACAGCCCCAGCGTGAGCAGCGTCACCGGCAGGGTGAGCAGCAACAGCAACGGGCGGATCAGGGTGTTGACCAGCCCGAGGAAGAACGCCGCGATCAGCGCAGCGGTGAAGCCATCGACGCGGATGCCCGGCACGAAGTTGGCCACGGCGATCAGCGCCAGCGCGTTCAACGCCCAGATCAGCAACAGTCTCATTCGCCCTTCCTCACTTTCGCTTTTTTGGCCGCATGGCTGCGCAGGGCGGCGGCATACGCCGACTGGCACCACTCGCGCATCGCGGCGGGCGATTCCAGGCTCTCCGCCGGTGCCGACCAGTATGACATGCGCACCGCGCGGCCCTGGCTGGTGTAGAAGAACGGGCAACTGCCCTCGGCCTCGAATTGCATGGCGTTGAGCGCGTCGCCCTTGAAATAGAGCTGCTCGCCGGCGATCAGCGCGAACATCACGCCCTCGCGGAACAGCCCGTAGCCGCCGAACATCTTGCGCGCGTTCACCGGCACCCAGGTCGACATGAGCTCCACCACGTAATCGGTGAACTCGTCGTGCGTGACCGCCATCATGGCGCCATCCTGCGCTGCGGCATCGTTGCCTCCGGACTCAGTAGCGGTAATGCTCCGCCTTGTACGGCCCTTGCTTGGGCACGCCGATGTAGGCGGCCTGCTGGTCGGTCAGCTCGCTGAGCTGCGCGTTCAGTTTCCTCAGCTGCAGGCGCGCCACTTTCTCGTCCAGATGCTTGGGCAGCGTATACACTCCCACCGGATATTTGTTGCTGCCCTTTTGCGCCTCGCTCCACAGCTCGATCTGCGCGATGGTCTGGTTGGCGAAAGAGGACGACATCACGTAGGACGGATGGCCGGTACCGCAACCGAGGTTCACCAGACGACCCTTGGCCAGCAGGATGATGCGCTTGCCGTCCGGGAAGATGACGTGATCGACCTGCGGCTTGATCTCTTCCCACTGGTATTTTTCCAGCGAGGCGACGTCGATCTCGTTGTCGAAGTGACCGATGTTGCACACGATGGAATTGTTCTTCATCTTCACCATGTGGTCATGGGTGATGACGTGAAAGTTGCCGGTGGTGGTGACGAAGATGTCGGCCTTGTCGGCGGCGTATTCCATGGTCACCACGCGATAGCCTTCCATCGCGGCCTGCAACGCGCAGATCGGGTCGATCTCGGTGACCCATACCTGCGCCGACAGCGCGCGCATGGCTTGCGCCGAACCCTTGCCCACGTCGCCGTAGCCGCAGATCAGCGCGACCTTGCCCGCGATCATCACGTCGGTGGCGCGCTTGACGCCGTCCACCAGCGATTCGCGGCAGCCGTACAGGTTGTCGAATTTGGACTTGGTGACCGAATCGTTGACATTGATGCCGGGGAACTTGAGCTCTCCGCGCGCATGCATCTGGTACAGGCGGTGCACGCCGGTGGTGGTCTCCTCGGTCACGCCCTTGATCTGCGCCAGACGGGTGGAATACCACTTCGGATCGATGGCCAGTTTGGCCTTGATCGAGGCGAACAGGCATGTCTCTTCTTCGGAGGTCGGCTTGCCGATCAGCGATGCGTCTTGTTCAGCACGCGCGCCCAGATGCAGCAGCAGCGTGGCGTCGCCGCCGTCGTCCAGGATCATATTGGAGTAGACGCCATCCGCCCATTCGAAGATGCGGTGGGTGTAGTCCCAGTATTCTTCCAGCGACTCGCCCTTGACCGCGAACACCGGAATGCCATCGGCGGCGATGGCGGCAGCGGCGTGATCTTGGGTCGAGAAGATGTTGCACGAGGCCCAGCGCACCTGCGCGCCGAGCGCGGTCAGCGTCTCGATCAGCACGGCGGTCTGGATGGTCATGTGCAGGCTGCCGGTGATGCGCGCGCCCTTGAGCGGCTGCGATTTCGCGAATTCCTCGCGAATCGCCATCAGGCCGGGCATCTCGGTCTCGGCGATGGCGATCTCCTTGCGGCCCCACGCGGCGAGCGACAGGTCGGCGATCTTGCAATCGGTGAATTGGTTGGTGACGGCATTCATGGCGGCTCCATTCATAAAGTTAATGAATGGGTGCCGTTGAAACTGATGATGGCTCCGAGCCTGGCGGGGGAATGGTCATCAAACCCGCTGCAGCACCCCTCGGAGGGCGCGGATTATAAACGCAAACGGGGCTGTTTGCGAAGGCGGCTACCAGACCGTCGCCGGCATGCCGCTCCACAGGTCGTGGATGTCGCGGATATCCCATTTGGCCGGGTCTTCGTGCGAGACGATTTTGTCTTTGCAGCCGGGTTTGGATAAATTCATTACTTCCGGCGCGATTCGGGTGCCGGATTTGATGGAGAAGAACACCTTTACTTGGGGAACCAGCAGCGAAGCATCGCTCTGCTCGACCACGACGCCAAGATAGCCGGACTGCAATTTGACCAGCGAGCCGATCGGGTAGATGCCGATGCTGCGCACGAAGGCCTCGAAGATGCGCCGGTCGAAATGCCCGCTGCTCCATTCCGCCATCTTGCGGATCGAATCGGCGGGTTCCCATCCGGCCTTGTACGGGCGGTTGGAGGTGATCGCGTCGTACACGTCGCACACCGCGCCCATCTTGGCATACAGGCTGATCTGTTCGCCGGAGAGTTTTTCCGGATAGCCGCTGCCGTCCACCTTTTCGTGGTGGTGCAGGCAGACATCCAGCGCGATGTCGCTGATGCCGCTGCCATCCAGCAGCATTCTGTGCCCTTCGACCGGGTGGCTTTTCACCGCCTCGAATTCGGCATCGGTCAGCTTGCCCGGCTTGTTGAGGATGTCGAGCGGTATCATCATTTTGCCGACATCATGCAGCAACCCGGCCAGCCCGGCCTGGCGCACCTGCGCGTCATCCAGCCCGAGCTGGCGCGCCAGCGACACCATCAGCGCGCACACCGCGACCGAGTGCATGTAGGTGTAATCGTCCTTGTCCTTCAAGCGCGCGAGGCTGATCAGCGCGCCGGGATTGCGCAGCACCGAGGTGGATATCTCCTCGACGATGGGCAGCGCGTCATCGGCGTTCAGCGCCTTGCCCATGCGCGCTTCCTGGAACATGGAGGTGACGGCCTGTTTCGATCTCGCGCAGACCTTGATGGCACGCGCCGCCTCCTGCACGATGTCGGCGCGCGCCACTTTCCTGCTTGCCGTATCGGCCTGCGCCAGCGTGATCTCGACCTCGGCGGCGACCTCTTCCTCGGCCCTGCCGCCCTCGACATCCAGCCCCTTGGCCGTGTCTATCCACAACTCCTTGAGGCCGGTGGCGCGGATGGTTCGCAGGTCCTTGGGATTGTCCAGCGTGAAGGCGCCGCGCCAGAACGGGTGATCCATCCACGAACCGCAGAATTCGTGGATGTGCATACCCAGGCGCACCTGTTCGACGGGGATACGTTTCAGCATGACGGGATTCTAGCCCGAATGCCTCAATAAATTCGGGTCCACTAAAAAAACAGTCGCCCGAGGCAGGTTGCCTGAGGCGACTGGCGCAGCGTTACATTCAAGGGCGTTTTATTGCGACGCATCCTCGCGCAAAATATCGGCACGATCGGTCGCTTCCCAGGTGAAGCCCGGCTCCTCGCGACCGAAGTGGCCGTAGGCTGCGGTGTTCTCGTAGATGGGGCGCAGCAGGTCGAGCATCTGCACGATGCCCTTGGGGCGCAGGTCGAAATGGCGCAGCACCAGTTCGGTCAGCTTGTCGTCGGATATCTTGCCGGTGCCGTAAGTGTCCACCATCACGCTGGTCGGCTTGGCCACGCCGATGGCGTAGCTGACCTGCACCAGGCACTTGGTCGCCAGCCCGGCCGCGACGATGTTCTTGGCGACATAGCGTCCGGCATAGGCCGCCGAACGGTCCACCTTGGACGGGTCCTTGCCGGAGAACGCGCCGCCGCCGTGTGGAGCCGCGCCGCCGTAGGTATCCACGATGATCTTGCGCCCGGTCAGGCCGCAATCGCCCTGCGGGCCGCCGACCACGAAACGCCCGGTCGGGTTGACCAGATAGCGGACGTCGCCCTTAACCAGTTCCTTGGGCAACATCGGCTTGATGATCTCTTCGATCACCGCTTCGCGGATCTGCTCGTGGGTCATTTCCGGCGCATGCTGGGTGGACAGCACCACGGTGTCGATGGAGTGCGGCTTGCCATCGACATATTTGATCGTCACCTGCGATTTCGCGTCCGGGCGCAGCCACGGCAGGCGTCCGTCGTGGCGCAGTTCCGCCTGGCGCTCGACGATGCGATGCGCCAGATGGATCGCCAGCGGCATCAGCGTCGGCGATTCATCGCAGGCATAGCCGAACATCAGGCCCTGGTCGCCCGCGCCCTGATTGAGATAGTCGTCGGAAGCGCGGTCCACGCCCTGTGCGATGTCCGGGCTCTGCTTGTCGTAGGCCACCAGCACCGCGCAACCCCGGTGGTCGATGCCGTAATCGGTATTGTCATAGCCGATGCGCTTGAGCGTGTTGCGCGCCACGTGGATGTAATCGACGTTGGCGGTGGTGGTGATCTCGCCGGCCAGCACCACCAGCCCGGTATTGGTCAGCGTCTCGGCCGCTACCCGCGCATACGGGTCTTGCGCTAGAATCGCGTCCAGAATCGCGTCGGAAATCTGGTCTGACACCTTGTCCGGATGGCCCTCGGACACGGATTCGGATGTAAATAGATATTCGCTCATGGCTCTCCGTTCGATCACAACAATTAATAAATTGGGCGCGCAGTATACCAAACTAGTCCTTTATGGCCGCCTTCCTCTCTCGTCTGATCTTTCGCCTCCTGGCCCTGTTGCCGCTATGCGCCCTGCATCGTCTGGGCGCGCTGCTCGGGCGGCTGACCTATGCGACCTCCGCCTCCTATGCCGCGCGCACCCGCGAGAACCTGCAACAATCCGGCCTGATCGCCGATGAACGGCAATACCGGAAAGTGCTGTCCGCAGCCATCGCCGAGACCGGCAAAGGCATCGCCGAACTGCCGTGGCTATGGATGCGTCCCTATGATGAAGTGCTCGACAAGGTGCGCGAGTGCGTCGGGCTGGAGCACATCGAAGCGGCGCAGACCACCGGCTGCGGCATCATCTTCCTCACCCCGCATCTGGGCTGCTTCGAGATCTCCGCGCTGTATGCGGCGCAGCGCGTGCCGATCACCGTGCTGTACCGCTCGCCCCGGCTGGCGTTCCTGGAAGGCGTGATGCGCGCCGGACGCGAACGCAGCCGCGTGACGCTGGCGAAGGCCGACCTCGGCGGCGTGCGCCTGTTGTTCAAGGCGCTCAAGCGCGGCGAAGCTGTCGGCCTGCTGCCCGATCAGGTACCGGGCAACGGCGAGGGCGAGTGGGCCCCATTCTTCGGTCGCCCCGCCTACACCATGACGCTGGCCGGTCGGCTGGCACAAAGCAGCGGCGCGACCGTGTTGCTCGCCTATTCCGAGCGGCTGCCGCACGGGAATGGTTATGTGATCCACGTTGAGCCACTGGCGCTGGATTTCGCGCAGCCGGTGCCGCGCCAGATCAATGCCGCGCTGGAGCGCACCATCCGCGCCTGCCCGGCGCAGTACCTGTGGGGCTATAACCGCTACAAAGTGCCGCGCGGCGTGACGCCGCCCGCCCATCACCATACGGGCGATTCATGAATCTCCCCTACCAATCACCACCATGCCGACACGATTAGGTATTTTTATCCTGTGGCTACTGCACTTCCTGCCGCTGCCGTTGCTGGCGCGGCTGGGTGATGCGCTCGGCCTGTTGCTGTATGCACTCTCCACCGAGCGTCGTTCTGTCACCGCTATCAACTTGCGCTTATGCTTTCCGGAGCTGACGGAAACGCAGCGCACCGTGTTGGCGAAGCAGAATTTCCAGTCCTTTGCGCGCAGCTTCATCGAGCGCGGCATCCTGTGGTGGTCGGCGCCGCAACGCATCCGGCGGCTGGTACGAGTAGAGGGCCTGGAGCATCTCGAATCTGCCGGCGGCCCGGTGATCCTGCTGGTGCCGCATTTCGTCGCGCTGGATGTGGGCTGGTCGTGGCTGACGCAGCGGGGCGACCTGGTCAGCGTGTATTCCAACCAGAAGAACCCGGTGTTTCACAAGAAGCTGCTCGAAGGCCGCCTGCGCTTCGGCGGCTCGCGCCTCTATTCGCGCCAGCAGGGCTTGCGCCCCGTCATCAAGGCGATGAACGCGGGTCAGCCGTTCTACTACCTGCCCGACCAGGATCAGGGTATCCGCGACGGCGTGTTCGTGCCGTTCTTCGGTGTACCGACGGCGACGCTGACCGCGTTGCCGCGACTGGCCGGAATGACGGGAGCCAAGGTCGTGCCACTGACTGTGCGAATGTTGCCGAATGGCACGGGTTATGAGCTACGCTTCTACCCGGCGTGGGAAAGTTACCCGTCCAGCGATCTGATCGCCGACACGCGGCGCATGAACGAATTCATCGAGGAGCGTGTGCGCGAAATGCCGGAGCAATATTTCTGGTTGCACAAACGGTTCAAGACGAGACCGAAGGGCGAGAAGAAGTTTTATTGAGTTGGTAGACGTAAGACGTAAGTTGTTAGTTAAAACGGCGCGATGAAATAGGCAATGAGCAACACCAACTTGCGTCTTACGTCTTACGTCTTACGTCTACCAACTGCTTCCATAAGGAGCATTCATGAAATACCAAGACCTGCGCGACTTCATCGCACAACTGGAGAAGATCGGCGAACTCAAGCGCATCAGCGCACCGGTTTCCACGCATCTGGAGATGACGGAAATCTGTGACCGCGTGTTGCGCGCGCAGGGGCCGGCGCTGCTGTTCGAGAATGTGGTCGGGCACAACATGCCGGTACTCGCCAACCTGTTCGGAACGCCGCACCGCGTGGCGCTGGGCATGGGCGAAGAATCCACCGCCGCATTGCGCGACGTGGGCAAATTGCTTGCCTACCTGAAAGAACCGGAGCCGCCCAAAGGCTTGAAGGATGCGTGGGAAAAATGGCCGGTGCTGAAGCAAGTGCTCACCATGTCGCCCAAAGTGCTGTCCAGCGCGCCGTGTCAGGAGGTGGTGTGGGAGGGCGACGAGGTGGACCTGGGCAAACTGCCGATCCAGCACTGCTGGCCCGGCGATGTCGCGCCGCTTATCACCTGGGGACTGGTCGTCACACGCGGGCCGAACAAGCCGCGCCAGAATCTCGGCATCTACCGCCAGCAGGTGATCGCACCGAACAAGGTCATCATGCGCTGGCTGGCGCATCGGGGCGGCGCGCTGGATTTCCGCGATCATTGCGAAAAGAATCCGGGTCAGCCATACCCCGTTGCGGTGGTGATCGGCGCCGACCCAGCGACCATACTCGGCGCGGTGACACCGGTGCCGGATTCCTTGTCCGAATACCAGTTCGCCGGACTGCTGCGCGGCAGCAAGACCGAACTGGTGAAGTGCATCGGCAGCGATTTGCAAGTGCCCGCCTCCGCCGAGATCGTGCTGGAGGGTGTGATCCATCCCGGCGAGACCGCGCTGGAAGGGCCGTACGGCGACCATACCGGCTACTACAACGAGCAGGACACTTTCCCGGTGTTCACGATAGAGCGCATCACGATGCGGCGCGACCCGATCTACCACTCCACCTATACCGGCAAGCCGCCCGACGAACCGGCGATGCTGGGCGTGGCGCTGAACGAAGTGTTCGTGCCGCTGCTGCAGAAGCAGTTCCCGGAGATCGTGGACTTCTACCTGCCGCCGGAAGGATGCAGCTACCGCATGGCGGTGGTCAGCATCAAGAAGCAGTACGCCGGGCATGCCAAGCGCGTGATGTTCGGCATCTGGAGTTTCCTGCGCCAGTTCATGTACACCAAGTTCATCGTGGTGGTGGACGACGACATCGACATCCGCAGCTGGCAGGAAGTCATCTGGGCGATCACCACGCGCATGGATCCGGTGCGCGACACGCTGCTGGTGGACAAGACCCCGATCGACTACCTCGACTTCGCTTCCCCCGTGAGCGGCCTCGGCGGCAAGATGGGACTGGACGCCACCAACAAATGGCCGGGCGAAACGCAGCGCGAATGGGGCACCCCGATCGTGATGGATGCGGAGGTCAAGGCGAGGGTGGATGCGATGTGGGGCGAACTGGGCTTGTGATTCAAGCCGCTCGAATCATCTCGACGAATTCCAGGCACGTTTCCAGAATTTCATCACCGCCAGCATCGCCAGCATCGTACGGCCTGCGGCGACCGCCGACTGGCGCAACAAGCTGTCCAGCGGCGCAAGCGCGGGTTCCGAAGGAAGATCGTCGGCGCATACCACCCGGTTTCGGCCGCTGTGCTTGGCCTGATAGAGCGCCTTGTCTGCGGCGGCGATCAGCCGCTCGCCCAGCGCGCGATCTTCCACACCGTCATCCGCACAGGGCAGCATTGCCAACCCGATGGAGATCGTGATCTCGATCGGCTGTCCGGAATCCGCCTGTAGCGCTTTCGCCGCGACTCGGCAGCGTATCCTTTCGGCTATCTGATGGGCATAGGTCAACCCGATTTGCGGAAGGAGAACAATGAACTCCTCGCCACCGTAGCGGGCGATGGTGTCGCCCCCTCTCAACTGGGATTTGATGACAGTGGCTACGCTCTTCAACACCTCATCGCCCGTCTGATGCCCATAGGTATCGTTGATGCGCTTGAATTTATCGACATCCAGAAACATGCAGGCCAGTTGATGCTTGTGCCGACGAGCCTGGCTGATCTCGATCTGACAGCGGTGCTCGAAATAACGGCGGTTCTGCACCCCGGTCAACGCATCGGTCAGCCCCGTCCGCTTCAACCGCTCGTTTGAAAGCGCGCTTTCCAGACAAACAGCGATGACTCCGGACAACCGTTCCAGAAAATCCGTCCCGCAACCGGCAACATAGCGACCGGAATCGGCGCTGCCAAAATGCAGGCTGCCGATCAGTTCGCCATGACGGGTAAGCGGCAGGAGCGCGACCGATGCGATCCATCCCAGCGGGGCATTGAAGATAGCCTGATGTGCCGATGCGTCGAAGGCGCCCAGAAAAGTGCCGCGCTTCCCGCCATACAGCTCGTCAAGCGTATCGGTCGAGCGGAGCAGCGTGAGCCCGCTGCAGTCGGCATCGACACCGAGCCAGCCCTCCAGGAGCCGGGTGACCTCATATTCCCGATCGACCAGCGCAAGAGTGACGAACTCGACCCCGAATACCAGCATGTATTCGGAAAGCAGCAAGCGAATCAACTCGGACAGGGAATCGGCGCCGATCAACTGGCGCTGAAGCTGGTCGAAGCGTCGCATCTTGTCTTCGTTCTGCCGCGCTTCATGCAGCAGCGATTCCAGCCGATGACGAAGGGAAAGGTTCTCCGATTGAAGATGGCTATACATCGTGACTTTATCGGCCCGGCTGCGAGATTCTTTAGAAGACGACGACAGGCCGCCCCCGATCCAGCGCCCCGGCCAGGCAATCAGCGCTGCGACTGCACCCAATCGATCAGTGCATCCTGAGCATCCTGCCCGCGCTTGGCGTTGGCATGATTGATGAAGCACACCACGATCCATTCCTTGCCGCTTCGCGAGCGCACATAACCGGCGACGGTCTTCACGCCTTCCAGCGTGCCGGTTTTGAGGTGTGCCTGGCCGGCGGCAGCGCTTTCCTTCAGGCGTTTTTTCACCGAACCGTCCACGCCGAGTATCGGCAACGAGGATTCCAGTTCGGCGCTGAGCGGATGATTCGCCGCGCGTTGCAGCAGCTGCACCATGTGCGCCGCGCTGATGCGCTCCTTGCGCGACAGTCCGGCACCGTTCTCCAGCACCAGCTCGGGGAAATCGAGCCGTTGTTTTTGCAACCAGTCCTGCACGGCCTGCGTGCTGCGCGCGATATTGGAAGAAACAGTGGTCACCCTCTCCCCCGCCCCCTCTCCCTGCAAGGACGAGGGGAGAGAAGTGGCTGCACCCAGCGTCAGGAACAGCTGGCGCGCCATGACGTTGTTGCTGAACTTGTTGATGTCGCGGATCACCGATGACAGCGGCTCGGAGTAGTGCGTGGAAAACAGCTGCGCGCTGCCACCCGCGATGCCCTCGCGCTGCTTGCCCCGTAGCGTGCCGCCCAATTCCTTCCACAGTGCGCGAAACACCGCCTCGACATAGCGCGTGTGCGGCATCACGCTGAGGCTGTGCTCGCGTTCGCCGCAATTGCCGGGATAGCCGCCTTGCAGGATGACGCTGTCGCCCTTCGGTTCCACGATGACGCCGTCGTCCCAGTCGTTGCAGCCGCCGTTCGCCTTGGGGGCGAGCCGGTTGTCCAGCGTCACGCCGTCCAGCGGCGGCTCGATGAAGACGTTCAGCTTGCCGCCGTCCGGCAGGTAGCGCAGGCGCAAGGTGTTGAAGTTGAGCAGCAACGCATCCGGCCCGACGTTGTAGGCGCGCACCGGGTCGTTGTCGAACTGCGCCGGGTCATGCTGCGGTAGGTCGAAGAAGCTGCGGTCCAGCACCAGGTCGCCGCGAATGTCGCGCAGGCCGCGCGCGCGCAGCTCGGCGAGCCACAGCCAGAACTGTTCGACGGTGAACTTGGGGTCGCCGTAGCCTTTCAGCACCAGATCGCCGCGCAGCACGCCGTCTTTCAGCTCGCCGTCGAGATATGCCTCGGTCTTCCAGGCGTAGGCCGGGCCGAGCAGGTCGAGCGCGGCATAGGTGGTGAGCAGCTTCATGGTGGAGGCCGGGTTCATCGGCTGCCTGGCGTTCAGGCTGATCAGCGCATGCTGCCCGCCGACTTCGCGCACCTCGACCGCGACGGCGGACAGCGGGATGCCCGCCGCCTTCAGCGCATCGGTCGTCGCGCGCGGCAAACCGGTTGCGCCGGCCGGTGCGGCGGCAAGCATCAGGACGAATAGCGCGGCGGCACGCTTCATGATAGTTGCTCCACGATCGCCAGCGTGCGCGTTGCCAGCATCTGCATCTCTTCTTCGCTGATCACATAGGGCGGCATGAAATACACGGTGTTCGACACCGGGCGCAGCAGCAGTTCATGTTGCAATCCCAGCGCGAAGCAGCGCCGCGCGAAATCCGCATGCGGCGTCTCCACCTCGAACGCCCAGATCATGCCGGTGTTGCGAAAATTCTTCACCTTGGGATGTTCGCGTAACGGCTGTGCGACGCGGTTGAGAAATTCCGCCTTGCGGCGATTGGCGGCAAGCACGTCATCCGCGGCGAAGATGTCCAGTGTGGCGAGCGCGGCGCGGCAAGCCAGCGGATTGCCGGTGTAGGAATGCGAATGCAGGAAGCCGCGCGCGGTCTCGTCGGCATAGAACGCCTGATAGATGTCGTCGCTGGTCATCACGATGGACAACGGCAGATAGCCGCCGGTGATGCCTTTCGAGATGAGGAGAAAGTCAGGGGAAATCCCCCCCAACCCCCCTTTTGCAAAGGGGGGAGCTGTCGTGGCGAGGACTTGATTCCCCCCTTTGCAAAAGGGTGGTTGGGGGGGATTTGAATTGGCCTGTTCGCAGGCGAACATCGTTCCCGTGCGCCCCATACCCACCGCGATCTCGTCGGCGATCAGATGTACCTGATAGCGGCTGCAAAGTTCGCGGGCGCGGCTCAGATAGATCGGGTGATACATCGCCATGCCCGCCGCGCCCTGCACCAGCGGCTCGACGATGAAGGCGGCGATCTGCGCATGATGCTGCTGCAAATGGGTTTCCAGTGCAACGGCACAGCGCAGCGCGAAATCCTGAGCACTTTCCCCGGCTTCCGCATTGCGCCAGTCCGGGCTGGGCACGGTGGCCTGCTGCGTGATGAGCGCGCCGTAGGCATCGCGGAACAGCGCGACATCGGTGACCGACAACGCGCCCAGCGTCTCGCCGTGATAGCTGTTCGCCAGACTGATGAAGCGCGTCTTGCCGGGTTGGCCGCTGTTGCGCCAGTAGTGAGCGCTCATCTTCAGCGCGATCTCGGTGGCCGATGCGCCGTCCGAGCCGTAGAAACAATGCCCGAGTCCGGCAGGCGCGAGTTCGCGCAGCCGCTCGGACAGCCGCACCACCGGCTCGTGAGTGAACCCGGCCAGCATCGCATGCTCTAATGTGTTGAGTTGATCGCACAGCGCGGCGTTGATGCGCGGGTTGCAATGTCCGAACAGGTTCACCCACCAGGAGCTCACTGCATCGAGATAGCGCTTGCCGTCGTAGTCGTACAACCATGCCCCCGCCCCGCGCGCGACCGGCACCAGCGGAAAGGCCTCGTAATGCTTCATCTGGGAGCACGGATGCCAGACGGACGCGAGGCTGCGCGCGAGGAGGCCGGAATTGTCTGGGGTATGATGGGACATGCGTGGAATCATAATGGGTTTCTGCGCTGCCGGCAGGCCAATATTGAGCGGAGGAAGTCATGAACATACTCATCACAGGCGGCACCGGGCTGATCGGGCGGCAGCTTTGCAAGGCGCTGCTGGCGGAAGGCCACGAACTGACGGTATTGAGCCGCAAACCGGAGAGCGTGCCGAAAAAATGCGGCGCAGCGGTGCGCGCGCTGGCCAGCCTTGCCGAATGGCATCCGGACATGGCTTTCGACGCGGTCATCAACCTGGCCGGCGAACCCATCGTCGATGCGCGCTGGTCGGCACATTACAAGCAGGTGTTGTGGGACAGCCGCGTCACGCTCACCAAAGAGCTGGTGCGGCACATCGCCGCCGCAGAACACAAGCCTACGGTGCTGTTGAGCGGCTCGGCGGTGGGCTATTACGGTGATCGCGGCGATACTCTGCTGGACGAGGATGCCGGCAGCGGCGAGGGTTTCGCCGCAGAACTGTGCAAGGCATGGGAAGACGCGGCGCGCGCGGCGGAGAATTGCGGCGTGCGCGTTTGCCTGTTGCGCACCTCGCCGGTACTGAGCAACGACGGCGGCCTGCTCGGCAAGATGCTGCCGGCGTTCAGGCTGGGACTGGGCGCGCGGCTGGGCGACGGCAGGCAGTGGATGAGCTGGATACACATGCAGGATTACGTGGCGATGGTGCTCAGGCTGTTGCGCGACACCCAGACCTCCGGCCCCTACAACATGGCCGCGCCGCATCCGGTCACCAACGCCGAATTCACCGCAACGCTGGCCGCCGTGCTGCACCGCCCTGCGCTGTTCGCCGCGCCCGCAGCGCTGCTGAAACTGGGCATGGGCGAACGCGCCAGCCTGATGTTGGAAGGCCAGCGCGCGCTGCCAAAAAAAATGCTGGCACTGCGTCAGCGTTTCGCCTTCCCGCATCTGGCGGAAGCGCTGCATGACCTGCTGGAGAAAGGCTGAGCGGCGGATTGCCGGAAATATCCTTGCGATTGGACCGGCTTTGCTTTCCGGATTACCCCATCTGTGGCATCCTTCGCACCTTGATTTTTGCCGTCAGAAAGAAACTGTAATGAAACGTGTGGATGACTTCCGCCTGCGCCTGGGCGGGCGCGAACTGGTGCCGATCATGATCGGCGGCATGGGCGTGGACATCTCCACCGCCGAACTGGCTCTCGAGGCGGCGCGACTGGGCGGCATCGGCCACATCTCCGACGCCATGCTGCCCACCGTGTCGGACCGCCGCTACGACACCGACTTCGTCAAGACCAAGCTCCAGCAATACAAATACAACATCGAGAACGCCAACAAGGCCGCAGTGAAGTTCGACCTCGGCCACATCGCCGAATCCACCCGGCTGCATGTGGGCAAGACCATGGAAGCCAAGCAGGGCTCCGGCATGGTGTTCATCAACTGCATGGAAAAGCTCACCATGAACGCGCCGCGCGAGACGCTGACGGTGCGCCTGCGCAGCGCGCTGGACGCGGGCATCGATGGCATCACGCTGGCGGCCGGCCTGCATCTGGGCTCGTTCGCGATGATCGAGGATCACCCGCGCTTCCGCGACGCCAAACTGGGCATCATCGTCTCCAGCCTGCGCGCGCTGCAACTGTTCCTGCGCAAGAACGCGCGCAGCGGTCGCCTGCCCGATTACGTGGTGGTGGAAGGTCCGCTGGCGGGCGGACACCTCGGCTTCGGGCTGGACGACTGGATGAAGTACGACCTGCGCACCATCACCAACGAGGTGCTGCAATTCCTGCGCGACGAGAAACTCGACATCCCGGTGATCCCCGCCGGGGGCATCTTCACTGGCAGCGACGCGGTCGGCTTCCTTGAGGAAGGCTCCGCCGCCGTGCAGGTGGCGACGCGCTTCACTGTGGCGGACGAATGCGGCTTGCCGAAGGACGTGCAGCAGGAGTATTTCAAGGCCGGCGAGAGCGACATCGAAGTCAACGCCATCTCGCCGACCGGCTATCCGATGCGCATGCTGAAGGGAAGCCCCGCGATCGGTTCCGGCATCCGCCCGGGCTGCGAGTCCTACGGCTACATCCTGGATGCCAATGGCCGTTGCTCCTACATCGACTCCTACAACCGCGAAGTGACGTTGCACCCGGATGCCAGGAAGCTCAAGGTGATGGACAAGACCTGTCTGTGCACACAGATGCGCAACTTCAAGCTGTGGACCTGCGGCCACTACACCTACAAGCTGAAGGACACCACGCACAAGCTGGCCGACGGCAGCTACCAGGTACTGTCGGCGGAACACATCTTCCACGATTACCAGTTCAGCACCGACAACAAGGTCGCCCTGCCCCCTCCCGCAAAATAGGGGCTCCCCGCCCCTTGAAATCCCCGGCACCACCCCAATTGTTGGCACTCGCAGGCGGAGAGTGCTAAACTCCGCCTCCGCATTTTTTCAACTCACTGATTCAGGAGAACTAAGCATGAAAATTCGTCCTTTGAACGATCGCGTCATCGTCAAGCGCATGGAAGAAGAGCGCAAGACCGCGTCCGGTATCGTGATCCCCGACGCGGCTACCGAGAAGCCCGACCAGGGCGAAATCATCGCCGTGGGCAACGGCAAGACCGGCGACGACGGCAAGCTGCAAGCCATGACCGTCAAGGTCGGCGACCGCGTGCTGTTCGGCAAGTATGCCGGCCAGGCATTCAAGATGGATGGCGTGGAATACATGACCATGCGCGAAGACGACATCATCGGCATCGTCGAAGCCTAAACAACCAACGAATTTCAGGAGAAAAAGACATGGCAGCTAAAGACGTTAAATTCCACGACGCCGCGCGCAACAAGATGGTGATCGGTGTGAACATCCTGGCCGATGCGGTCAAGGTGACGCTGGGCCCGAAAGGCCGCAACGTGGTGCTGGATCGTTCCTACGGCGCACCGACCATCACCAAGGATGGCGTATCCGTGGCCAAGGAGATCGAGCTGAAGGACAAGTTCGAGAACATGGGCGCGCAGATGGTGAAGGAAGTCGCTTCCAAGACCTCCGACGTGGCCGGCGACGGCACCACCACCGCGACCGTGCTGGCGCAATCCATCGTGCAGGAAGGCATGAAGTTCGTCGCCGCCGGCATGAACCCGATGGACCTGAAGCGCGGCATCGACAAGGCGGTGATCGCCGCTGTCGCCGAACTGAAGAACCTCTCCAAGCCCTGCACCACCAGCAAGGAGATCGCCCAGGTCGGCAGCATCTCCGCCAACTCCGATAGCGCGGTCGGCGACAAGATCGCCGAAGCGATGAACAAGGTCGGCAAGGAAGGCGTCATCACCATCGAAGACGGTTCCGGCCTGGAAGACGAGCTGGACGTGGTCGAGGGCATGCAGTTCGACCGCGGCTACCTGTCCCCTTACTTCATCAACAACCAGGACCGCCAGCTCGCGGCGATGGAGAATCCCTACATCCTGCTGCACGACAAGAAGGTCTCCAACATCCGCGACCTGCTGCCCGTACTGGAACAAGTCGCCAAGGCAGGCCGGCCGCTGCTGATCATCGCCGAAGACGTCGACGGCGAGGCGCTGGCCACGCTGGTGGTGAACAACATCCGCGGCATCCTCAAGACCGTCGCGGTCAAGGCACCGGGCTTCGGCGACCGCCGCAAGGCCATGCTGGAAGACATCGCCGTCCTGACCGGCGGCACCGTGATCGCCGAAGAAGTCGGCCTGACGCTGGAAAAAGCCACGCTGGCTGATCTGGGCCAAGCCAAGCGCGTAGAAGTGGCGAAGGAAAACACCACCATCATCGACGGCGCCGGCAAGGAAGACGCGATCAAGGGCCGTATCGCCCAGATCAACAAGCAAGCCGAAGAATCCACCAGCGACTACGACAAGGAAAAGCTGCAGGAACGCAAGGCCAAGCTGGCCGGCGGCGTTGCCGTTATCAAGGTGGGTGCCGCGACCGAAGTCGAGATGAAGGAAAAGAAGGCGCGTGTCGAAGACGCGCTGCACGCGACCCGTGCCGCGGTCGAAGAAGGCATCGTCCCCGGCGGCGGCGTGGCACTGCTGCGCGCCAAGGCTGCGGTTGCCAAGCTGAAGGGCGACAACCACGACCAGGACGCCGGCATCACCATCGTGCTGCGCGCGATGGAAGCGCCGATGCGCGCCATCGCCCAGAACGCGGGTGACGAACCTTCGGTGATTGTCAACAAGGTGCTGGAAGGCAAAGGCAGCTACGGCTACAACGCCGCATCCGGCGAATACGGCGACATGCTGGCGATGGGCGTGGTCGATCCGACCAAGGTGACCCGCACCGCGCTGCAGAACGCATCGTCGATCGCCGGTCTGATGCTGACCACCGCCTGCATGGTGGCCGAACTGCCGGAAGACAAACCGGCCGGCGGCATGAGCGGTGGCGACATGAACGCGATGAGCGGCATGATGTAACCCACGCTTCATTGCAGTACCGACAAACCCCGCTCCGGCGGGGTTTGTCATTTGGCGGCAGACCGGTATAATGCGCGCCTTCGCGAGTCGGCCACTGCGCCATGAATGAATGGCCAAGCAGCCCGGATCGCGACAAAGCAACAGTTTGGCTCGGTAGCTCAGTTGGTAGAGCAGCGGATTGAAAATCCGCGTGTCGGTGGTTCGATTCCGCCCCGAGCCACCAGATTTCGCGTGCGATAGCACGCAAAATTAATCAGGTGGTTTCTGATTAAAATTTCGCGTGTTGAAAATGCCCGATCCGTTCGGGCATTTGTCTTTTTCGGTGCATCCATGACAGACCTCTCCACTGACCGCACGGACGCAACAGCAAGCGCCATCGCCACGGATGAAATCATCGCGCGCGAGGTCAAACGCCGCCGCACCTTCGCCATCATCTCCCACCCCGACGCGGGCAAGACCACGCTGACCGAGAAGCTGCTGCTGTTCGGCGGCGCGATCCAGATGGCGGGCACGGTGAAGGCGCGCAAGAGCGGTCGCCATGCGACCTCGGACTGGCTGGAGATCGAGAAGCAGCGCGGCATCTCGGTGGCCAGCTCGGTGATGCAGTTCACCTACGACGATTGCGTCATCAACCTGCTCGACACTCCCGGTCACCAGGACTTCTCCGAGGACACCTACCGCGTGCTGACCGCAGTGGATGCGGCGGTGATGGTGGTCGACGCGGCCAAGGGCGTGGAGGCGCAGACCATCAAGCTGCTCGAGGTATGCCGCCTGCGCAACACGCCGATCATCACCTTCATCAACAAGATGGACCGCGAGGTGCGCGAACCGCTGGAGGTGCTGGACGAGATCGAATCGGTGCTGAAGATCCACTGCGCGCCGGTGACCTGGCCGATCGGCATGGGCAAGCGTTTCCAGGGCGTGTATCACCTGCTGAACGATGAGGTGCTGCGCTTCACGCCGGGCGAGGAAAAGGCCGGCCAAGAGGTCGAGGTGCTGCAGGGCGCGCAGATTGAAAAACTGACCGAGCAATGTCCGAGCGAGATGCGGACCATGCGCGACGAGACCGAGCTGGTCACGGGCGCGGGCGCGTCGTTCGACCTGCAGGAATTCCTCAAGGGCCGGCAGACCCCGGTGTTCTTCGGCTCCGGCATCAACAACTTCGGCGTGCGCGAAGTGCTGCGCGCGCTGGTGGACTGGGCGCCGTCGCCGCTGCCGCGCGAGACCGACAAGCGCATGGTGCAGCCGACCGAGCCGGCCTTCACCGGCTTCGTGTTCAAGATACAGGCCAACATGGATCCGAACCACCGCGACCGCATCGCCTTCATGCGCGTGTGTTCCGGCCGCTACAGCTCGGGCATGAAGGTGAAGCACCGCCGCAGCGGCAAGGAGATGAAGCTGGCCAACGCCGTCACTTTCATGGCCAACGAGCGCACGCGCATGGACGAGGCTTACGCGGGCGACATCATCGGCGTACACAACCACGGCCAGTTGCAGATCGGCGACGTGCTCACCGAGGGCGAGGCGCTAACCTTCAAGGGCATCCCTTATTTTGCGCCTGAGCTGTTCAGCCGCGCGCGCCTGCGCGACCCGATGAAGGCCAAACAACTGGAGAAGGGCTTGCGCCAGCTCGGCGAGGAAGGCGCGGTACAGGTGTTCGCCCCGCTGGCGGACAACGCGCTGCTGATCGGCGCAGTCGGCCAGTTGCAGTTCGAAGTGGTCGAACATCGCCTCAAGGCGGAATACGGTGTGGACGCGGTGTTCGAGCGCGCCGGCATCCATACGGCGCGCTGGGTGACCTGCCCGGACGCCAACCACCTCAACGAGTTCATCAAGGCCAACCAGGGCCGACTGGCGAAGGACGTGGACGGCAACTACGCCTATCTCGCTGACACCGGCGTCAACCTGCGCCTGGCGCAGGAACGCTGGCCCAAGGTGCAATTCCACGCCACGCGCGAACACGGGCAGCAACTGTAACCGCACGCGATCAGCGCCACTACCGGTTCTCCCTAAAGTCTGCTTCGCGTGCAATAATTGCGGCCAACAACAGGCAATACCGGAAGCGAGCAAGAGCAAATGATGAGCCAGGATGATTTAAAGCGTGCAGTCGCCAAAGCTGCGATCGAGTACGTGCCGACCGATTGCATCGTCGGCGTGGGCACCGGCTCCACCGCCAACTTTTTCATCGACGAACTGGCCGCGATCAAGCACAGGATACGCGGCGCGGTCGCCAGTTCGGAGTCCTCGGCGCAACGTTTGCGGGGACACGGCATCGAAGTGTTGTCGCTGAACGATGCGGGCGACCTGCCGGTGTATGTGGACGGCGCGGACGAGATCACGCGCCACCTGCACATGATCAAGGGCGGCGGCGGCGCGCTAACGCGCGAGAAGATCGTCGCGGCGGCCAGCAGGAAATTCATCTGCGTGTGCGACGCCAGCAAGCTGGTGGACGTACTGGGCAAATTCCCGCTGCCGGTCGAGGTGATCCCGATGGCGCGCAGCTACATCGCGCGCGAACTGGTGAAGCTGGGCGGACAGCCCAAGCTGCGCGAGGGTTTCACCACCGACAACGGCAACGTCATCCTCGACGTGCATAACTTGCAGATCATGAATCCGGTGGAGCTGGAAAGCATATTGAACCAATTGGCCGGTGTGGTGACCAACGGCCTGTTCGCGCGCCGTGCCGCCGATGTGCTGCTGCTCGGCACCCCGGAGGGGGTCAGGACGATGACGGCATGAACGCCGGAGGGATAGGCTCCTGTCATCCAACATTCATATTCGCCGCTTACACTGCAAGTTTTAAGGAGTAACACCATGCCCATCAATGACCATACTTCCCGCCAGTTCGATGCCGAGCTCGAGGCCATCCGCGCCAACGTGCTGCAAATGGGCGGGCTGGTGGAAAGCCAGATCAAACATGCCGTGGAATCGCTGGTGAACGGCGACGTGGCGCTGATGACGCGGGTGATCGAGGACGACCACCGCGTCAATGCCATGGAGGTGAAGATCGACGAGGCGTGCAGCCAAGTGATCGCGCGCCGCCAGCCGACCGCCGGCGACCTGCGCCTGGTGATGGCGGTGGTCAAGACCATCACCGACCTGGAACGCATCGGCGACGAGGCCGAAAAGATCGCGCGCATGGCCAAGCTGCTGTCGCAGAAAAGCGCGCTCAACCTGCCGCGCTACCACGAGATCAAACATGCCGCCGACCTGGCGCTGGAGATGCTGCGCATGTCGCTGGACGCGTTCGCGCGGCTGGATGTGGTGGCCGCAGCACAGGTGGTGCGCAAGGACGACCAAGTGGACGAAGAGTTCCGCGCCATCATGCGTTACCTGATCACGTTCATGATGGAAGACCCGCGCACCATCTCCACCTCGCTGGAGATACTGTTCGTGGCGAAAGCCATCGAACGCATCGGCGACCATGCCAAGAACATGTCCGAATACGTCATCTACATGGTCAAAGGACGCGACGTGCGCCATGTCACCGTGGACGAGATCGAGCGGGAGATCCAGCTGTAAAGGATTAATGGGAAGTGGGGAGTGGATCGGCGCGTTGCGCCTAAGTAGTAAGTGAAATCCCACTCCCACTCTCTGCTCACCACTCACCAGCCCTCATGCAACATCAACCTATACTCGCCGCCGTAGACCTGGGCTCGAACAGCTTCCGGTTACAGATCGCGCGGGTGGAAGGCGACCAGCTCTACCTGCTGGACGGGCTGCGCGAACCGGTGCGTCTCGCCGCCGGGCTCACTTCCGACCGATACCTCGATGCCGCCGTACAACAGTGCGCGCTCGCCGCGCTGGAACGCTTTGCCGAACGCCTGCGCGACCTGCCGCGCGAAGCGGTGCGCGCCGTCGGCACCAACGCGCTGCGCGTAGCCAGGAACGCCGCAGACTTCCTGCCACAGGCCGAACATGCGCTGGGCTGCCCCATCGAAGTCATCGCCGGCGCGGAAGAAGCGCGCCTGATCTACCTCGGCGTGGCGCACGGCTTGCCGCCGTCCGACGCCAACCGCCTGGTCGTCGACATCGGCGGGGGTTCCACCGAATTCATCATCGGCAACGGCCTCATCCCGCTGCAACTGGAAAGCCTGTATATGGGCTGCGTCAGCTTCAGCAACCGCTTCTTCCCGGACGGCGCGATCACCAAACAGAACCTCAAGCAGGCGGAACTGGCGGCGCGCAGCGAAGTACAGGCCATCGCGGCGAGCTTCAATGGACGGTGGCAGATCGCCTTCGGCTCGTCCGGCACCGCCCGGGTGCTGTGCGAGATTCTGGAACTGAACGGCTACAGCAAGAGCGGCATCACCCGCGACGGCCTCGAACGATTGCGCGCCGACCTGATCCGGATCGGCGATGTGCGCAAACTCGACCTGCCCGGCCTGCGCCCGGATCGCACCCCGGTGCTGGCAGGCGGCTTCGCCATCATGTACGCGGTGTTCTGCGAACTGGGCATAGCACGCATGGATGCCGCGCTCGGCGCGCTGCGCGAAGGCGTGCTGTACGACCTGCTGGGACGCTTCCATGACAACGACATGCGCGAGGTCACCGTGCGCCAGCTCATGCAACGTTACCGCGTCGATGCCGCGCAAGCCTCGCGCGTGACACGTCTGGCGCAGGTGTTCGCGCAACAGTTCCTCGGCGCGGAGTGCGACGAGGCCGCGCTGCGCACCCTCGACTGGGCGGCGCGCCTGCACGAGATCGGCATCAGCGTGGCGCACAGCGGCTACCACAAGCACACCGCCTACATCCTCGCCAACGCCGACATGCCGGGCTTCTCGAAAAAGGATCAGGCGCGCCTGAGCTTGCTGGCGCTGGCACAACGCGGCAACCTCGACAAGTTGCAAGGCCAACTGAACGATATCGAAAACCGCGCGCTGGCGATGGCCCTGCGCCTCGCCGTGCTGTTCTGCCGCAACCGCAGCGACCCGCGCATGCCGCCGGTGCACGGACACTTCAGCGGCACCAAGTTCCACCTCATGCTCGACGCGGACTGGCTGGCGCAGAGCCCGCTGA
The DNA here is from genome assembly GCA_001801105.1 of Gallionellales bacterium GWA2_60_18. The sequence continues at coordinate 23,910 of MGWS01000022.1, read as the reverse complement.
CCGAGACCGCGCTGCAGGAAGATGTGAAGCAGTGGAAGACGCTGGGGCTGAGCATGCAGGTGGTGGCGGAGTAGCCACCTTGGGAAAAGCTATTGTCCACGAAAGGCTCGAAAGAACACGAAAAGACCCGAATGGGCACTACAGTTAGTTTCGTGATTTTGCGAGCTTTCGCCTTGCGGCGAAATGACTGCTTACCCCGCTACGTGCCTTTCGTGGACGATTTGCAGTTTTCGGGGCAACTCATTCTCCGTAGCCGATGCGGTAGATCACGCCCGCCTTGTCGTCCGACACCAGCAATGCGCCGTCCGGCATCTCCTGCACATCCACCGGGCGGCCCCACGCCGTCAGTCCGCGCAGCCAGCCTTGCGCGAACACCTCGTAGCTCGCCGCCTTGCCGTTGTCCAGGCGCACCAGCGTGATGCGGTAGCCGATGGGCGGCAGACGGTTCCATGAGCCGTGTTCGGCGATGAATATCTGCTTGTGGTAACTTTCCGGGAACATCCTGCCGGTGTAGAAGCACATCCCCAGCGACGCCACATGCGGGCCGAGTTCCAGCGCGGCCGGGGTGAGTTCGCCGCAGGCGCGCTTGCTACCGAATTCGTCGTCGGCGAGCGCCTTGCCGTGGCAATAGGGATAACCGAAATGCATGCCGGGACGCGGCGCGTGGTTCAGCTCGTCCGGCGGCACGTTGTTGCCCAGCCAGTCGCGCCCGTTGTCGGTGAACCACAGCTCATTGGTGTCGGGATCCCAGTCGAAACCCACGGTGTTGCGCACGCCGCGCGCGTACTGTTCGAGCGCCGTGCCGTCCGGCTTCATGCGGAAGATCGCGGCATAGCGCGCGGGGTCTGGTTCGCAGATGTTGCACGGCGCGCCCACCGGCACATACAGCAGACCGTCCGGGCCGAAGCGGATGAATTTCCAGCCGTGGTGCGTATCGGTGGGAAAGCGATCGTTCACCACCACCGGTTTGGGCGGATTGCGCAAGCGCGGGCCGATGCCGTCGAAACGCAGGATGCGGCTGATCTCCGCCACGTACAGCGCGCCGTCGCGGAACGCCACGCCGTTCGGCGTGTCGAGCCCGGAGGCGACAGTGACGACCTCGCCCGCGCGCTTGCCGTCGTTGCGCACGGCATACACCTTGTCGCCGCGCGTGCCGACGTATAGCGTGCCGTCCGGCCCCAGCGCCATCGAGCGCGCACCCGGCACCTCGGCATACAGGCTGATCCTGAAGCCGGGCGGCAGCTTGATGGTATCCAGCGGCAGCTCGCGGCAGAGGGCGTCCATGCTGGCGCTCAGCAGGATGCAGGCAACGGCGCGAATGATCCGGGAACTCATGGCCGCTACTTCTTGTTGAACGGCAGCTTGATCGTTTCGCCGTCGATCGCGAACCGGCCGCGACCGCGATGATGCAGCGTGCGTGGGTCTTTCTTGGCCGGGTCGATCCACGCCTTGACCACCTCCAGCACGAAGAAGTTGTATTTGTTCACCAGCCGGCTATCGACCACCCGGCATTCAAGATTGGCGTAGCACTCGTCTATCAGCGGCGCCTTCACCTGCGCGGCGGGCAGCGGCGTCAGGCCGCAGGTCGCGAACTTGTCCAGCCTGGCGCCGGTGATGCTGCCGACTTTCACCACCGTCCGCACCATGTCCGCCGTCGGGATGTTGATGACGCATTCCTTCGTCGCCACCAGCGCGGCGAAGCTGTAGTTGTTGCCGCTGATCACGCAACCCACCAGCGGCGGCTCGAACTCCATCATGGTGTGCCACGTCATGGTCATCACATTGGCGTGCCCCTTGCGCGCCGTAGTGACCAGCACCACCGGCCCCGGTTCGAGCAAGCTGTATACCTTGGATAAAGGAAAGGATTTCTTCGCCATTCCGACCTCCGCGACGGATTTTCCGGGGACTGCACCGGAAAGATAGCACGGCGGAACGATGCAGGCGATACCGGATATTGCTTATGCGCCGCCGGATGGCGGGATCATGGAAGGCAGCTGCTTTGGCGCGGCGATACGCAACTGCTTGTTGACGTTGTACACCCCGAACACCACAGTGATCGAACTCTCGGGCACCTGAAACTCCTCCGCCAGAAATCTCACCAGGTGCGCTGTCGCTTTCCCGCGCACCGGATGCTCCGCGACATGCACCTCCAGCTGCTTGCCGATGACTTTGCCGATTTTGGTCTTCTTCGCGCGCGGCCGGCCGAGGATGTTCAGCACCAGAGTGTCGCCTTCCCAATGGCAGAACGATTGCATCACTACTCCTGAAAATCCGGATATCAGCCCCATTGTAAGGCCGGCCAAACGCCCGGGGTGCTACACTTTGCGCCCAATCGATCCATCCGAAGATATTTGCCCGCATGTCCCGCACCGCACGCCCTTCTTGCCTGACTTGTGTCCCGCTGCCAACAGGCTGTGCCGGGGCTCTGGTCATTGCCGGCCTCTGCGTTACCCCGGTCGCCCTGGCCGACACCGTTAACGTTTCGGTCTACGGCAAGCTGCACCTGTCGCTGGATCGCAGCGATAACGGCGGCAGCGACCTCGCCAATAATCTTTTCGTGGCCAACAATTCTTCGCGCCTCGGCTTCAGAGGCAACGAAGAGCTGGGCGACGGACTCAAACTGTTATGGCAGATGGAGTCCAACGTCAATGCCAACGGCGATGGCAACACTCTGTTCGGCACATCACGCGATACCTATATCGGTATGTCCGGCGACTGGGGCGCGCTACTGGCGGGGCGGCTGGCGGCGGCGAACGACTGGCTCGTCGGCGAAGCGGACATGTTCGGCGACCAGGTCGGCTCGTCCGGAAACTTCATGGCTCCCGGCGGCTGGTCGGCCGATACCGGCAGCAATTTCCGGGTGAACAGCGCGCTGAAATACACCGCGCCGCGCATCGGCGGATTCACGCTCACGCTCAGCCATGCCATGAAAAGCAGCGCACCGATCGCGGAATCGTCGAACGGTATGCGCCTGGCCTACGCCAACGGCCCGCTCAAGGCATCGCTGACGCACTGGAGGTTCGCCGACGGCGCAACTACCACCCCGAGCGCGACCGCGCTTGGCGGCGCGGGCGACCTTGGCCGCTGGTATATTACCGGTCAGGTGGTGCGTTTCAGGGATGAGGCCGGCAACAACACCACCATAGGCATTCCCGGCCAGAACCGCACCAACTGGACCGCGGGTGGCAAGTTCAAGGTCAGCGCGGCAGATACGCTCAAAATGCAATATGCCCGTGCGGGCGCAGCATCGAACCAGGCTGAAAGTGGCGCGAACATGATTGCCGTCGGCTACGACCATGCGCTATCCCGGCGCACGCTGGTGTATATCAGCTACGCCCGTGCGGCCAACGATGGCGGCACAGCCTTCGGCTACTCGGTTTATTCCAACGGCAAGAGCAATACGGCTGGCGACCCGGTGTCAGGCAACGATCCCGCCGCACTCAGTCTCGGCATCGTTCACGACTTCTGACCCTGCGCAGCCCGGCCATGCCGGATACAGTCAATGCGCCTCGTCCCAGTTCTGCCCTTCGCCCAGCCCCACTTCCAGCGGCACCTTGAGTTCGGCGACTTGGCACATCAGGTCGCGCAGCTTCTCCTTCACCTGCGGCAATTCGTGCTCCGGCACTTCCAGCACCAGTTCGTCGTGCACCTGCATGATGAGCTTGCTCTGCAAATCTTCCTGTTCCAACCACGCCTGCACCGCGATCATTGCCAGCTTGATCAGGTCGGCGGCGGTGCCCTGCATCGGCGCGTTGATCGCGGCGCGTTCGGCGCCCTGACGCTTCATGCCGTTGGCCGCATTGATCTCGGGCAGCCATAGCCGCCGACCGAACACGGTCTCGACGAAACCCTGCTGCCGCGCCTGTTCGCGGGTGCGCTGCATGTAGTCGGCCACGCCGGGATAGCGCGCGAAATAGCGGTCGATGTAGGCCTGTGCCGCGCCGCGTTCGATGCCGAGCTGTTTGGCCAGACCGAACGAGGACATGCCGTAGATCAGACCGAAGTTGATGACCTTGGCGTAGCGGCGCTGCTCGCTGTCCACCTCGGCGGGCGCGACCATGAAGATTTCGGCGGCGGTGGCGCGGTGGATGTCTTCGCCATCGGCGAAGGCTTGCAGCAAGCCGGCATCGCCGGACAGGTGCGCCATGATGCGCAGTTCGATCTGCGAATAGTCGGCGGAGACGATGCGGCTGCCTTGGGGTGCTACGAAGGCTTCGCGGATGCGCCGACCCTCGGCGGTGCGCGCCGGGATATTCTGCAGATTAGGGTCGCTGGAGGCGAGCCGTCCGGTGACGGCGACCGCCTGCGAGTAGCTGGTGTGGACGCGCCCGGTATGGCGGTCCACCATCTGCGGCAGTTTGTCGGTGTAGGTGGATTTCAGTTTCGCCATGCCGCGATAGTCGAGCAGCAGTTTGGGCAGCGGGTAGTCGAGCGCCAGCTCCTGCAACACTTCCTCGTCGGTGGACGGGTCGCCGCTGGGGGTCTTTTTCTTTACCGGCAAACCCAGTTTGTCGAACAGGATTTCTCTGAGCTGCTTGGGCGAATTGAGGTTGAACGGCTGTCCGGCGGCCTCGTGCGCCTTCGCTTCCAGTGCAAGCAACTTCTCGCCCAGCTCGCGGCTCTGTATCTTCAGCAGATCGCAATCCAGCAGCACGCCGTTGCGTTCCATCGTATACAGCACGTGCATGCTCGGCAGTTCGATGTCGCGGTACACATGTTGTAGCCCGCTCTGCACTTCGATCTGCGGCGCGAGCGCGCGGTGCAGTTGCAGCGTGATGTCGGCGTCCTCCGCCGCATAGCGCGCGGCGGTGTCGAGATCGACCTGGTCAAAACAAATCTGCTTGGCGCCCTTGCCCACCACCTCGGCATAGCTGATGGTTTTCACGTTGAGATGGCGCAGCGCGAGGTTGTCCATGTCGTGCGGCTTGTGGCTTTCCAGCACGTAGGATTGCAACAGGGTGTCGTCGTGGATGCCCGCGAGGCGGATGCCGTGGTTGGCGAAAATGTGCCGGTCATACTTGAGGTTCTGGCCGAGCTTGTTGTGCGAGGCGCTCTCCAGCCAGTGCTTGAGCCGGTGCAGCGCATGCTCGCGCCCCAACTGTGCCGGGACGCCGGGATAACGGTGAGCCAGCGGCAGGTAGGCGGCGCGGTGCGGCTCGATGGCGAACGAGATGCCGACCAGTTGCGCGTTCATCACGTCGAGGCCGGTAGTCTCGGTATCCAGACTCACCAGCTCGGCGGCGAGCAATTTCTCCAGCCACGCATCGAGCTGCGCTTCGGTGAGGATGGTCTCGTAATGGGCATCATTGGTGCGGGCCGGTTCTGTGCCGAACAGGTCTTCCGTGACCGGGCGATCGCTCTTCGTCCGGCTTGCCGGAGCAGGAACTTCACCATTCAATTCTCTTAACCACGTCTTGAACTCGAACTTCTCATACAGGCTGCGCAACTGCTCGATATCCGCAGGCGGTGAGGCCAGTTCGCTATAGGGCTGCGGCAATTCCACGTCGCACTTCACCGTGAGCAGGCGGCGCGCCTGCGGCAGCCAGTCGAGCGCCTTGCGCAAATTCTCGCCGACCACGCCGCCGATCTCGCCCGCATGCGCGATGACGCCGTCCAGTGTGCCGTATTGCGTCAGCCACTTCACCGCAGTCTTGGGGCCGACCTTTTCCACGCCGGGGACGTTGTCCACCGCGTCGCCGGTCAGTGTCAGGTAGTCGATGATGCGCGCGGGCTCTACGCCGAACTTGGCGGAGACGCCCGCCACGTCCAGCACTTCGTCGTTCATGGTGTTGACCAGCGTGACGTGCTCGTCCACCAGTTGCGCGAGGTCCTTGTCGCCTGTGGCGACGATGCAGCGCACGCCGTCGCGCGCTGTCTGTTGTGCCAGCGTGCCGATCACGTCGTCGGCTTCCACGCCTTCCTGCGCGAGCAGGTTCCAGCCCGAGGCGGCGATGGCCTCGCGCAGCGGCTCGATCTGGCGCGCCAGGTCTTCCGGCATGGACGGGCGGTGCGCCTTATATTCGGGATACCAGTCGTCGCGGAAGGTTTTTCCTTTTGCGTCAAATACACACAGGCTATAATCCGCCGGGTAGTCGTGGCGCAGCTTGCGCAACATGTTGAGCACGCCGTAGATCGCGCCGGTCGGCAGACCCTCGCGGTTGCGCAGATCCGGCATGGCGTGGAAAGCGCGGTACAGGAACGAGGAACCGTCCACCAGCAACAATGTCTTCGCGGCGCCCGCTTCGTTCGTCTTCATTTTCGTCCTAAAGGAAATCGCATGAGCGCCTCATCCAAACTGCCCACATCCGCCGTGCCGGAATCCTGGAATTCCAAGGAGGCGTGGCGCGTGTTCGGCATTATGTCAGAGTTCGTCTCCGCCACCGAACGCCTCAACCGCATCCATCCCGCCGTCAGTATCTTCGGCAGTGCGCGCACCAAACCCGGCCAGCCCTATTACAAGCTCACGGAAGAGATCGCTCGGCTGCTGTCCGACGCCGGCTTCTCGGTCATCTCCGGCGGCGGCCCCGGCATCATGGAGGCTGCCAACAAGGGCGCGTTCTACGGCAAGTCGCCCAGCGTCGGCCTGAACATCCAGCTGCCGCACGAACAATCGAACAACCTGTACCAGAACATCAGCCAGACCTTCCAGCATTTCTTCGCGCGCAAGGTGATGTTCGTGAAGTTCGCCAGCGCCTATGTGGTGATGCCGGGCGGCTTCGGCACGCTGGACGAGCTGATGGAATCGCTGACGCTGGTGCAGACCGGCAAGACGCGCAGGATGCCGATCATCCTGGTGGGCAGCCAGTTCTGGGGCGGGTTGATCGAATGGTTCCGCAGCGCCCTGCTGGACGAGAAGGTCATCAGCCCGGAAGACCTCGACCTGGTGCAGGTGATCGACGAACCCGCGGCGGTGGTCAGCGCGATCTTCAAGCATTACGAGACACGCGGCTTCGAACCGTCAGAGGCGGAACGCGAACGCCAGCTGTACCTGTAATCGGCTAAAATACGCCCCTTGCCATTCACCGGGACCACTGCGATGCGCCTACTGTCCTTACTATTGCTGAGCGCCTTTTCCTTGGCCGCACTGGCCGAACAACCGGTCCCGCCCAAGCTCGAACCGCTGCCCCCGCCACCGGCATTCAATGTGGAAGATGCGCCCGATGAGCCCGAGGTGACCATCACCAGGGAAACCGAGCAGACCGTCGAGGAGTTCCGCGCCAACGGCAAGCTCTACATGATCAAGGTCACGCCCAAACATGGCGTGCCCTACTATCTGGTGGACGAGAGCGGTGACGGCAGCTTCGCGCGCAAAGAAGGCCCGGTTCCGAACCTGATCGTGCCGCGCTGGATCATCCACAAGTTCTGAGACATGGCGGTCTTCACCAGCGTCTCCGAGGCGGAACTGGGCGCCTGGCTGGGCGATTATTCGCTCGGCCAATTGCTCGAACTGCAGCCCATCGCCTCCGGCATCGAGAACACCAATTATTTCGTCACCACGGCCCATGGCCGCTTCGTGCTCACGCTGTTCGAAAAGCTCGGCGCGGACGAGCTGCCGTTCTACCTCAACCTGATGGCGCACCTGGCACGGCATGGCATCCCGTGTCCCGCGCCGATGGCGAACCGCCGCAACCAGTTCCTCGGCACGCTCAACGGCAAACCCGCCTGCATCGTCAGCCGCCTGTCCGGCAAGTCCACCGCCGCGCCGGACGCGGCACAATGCGCCGCCATCGGCGCGATGCTGGCGCAGATGCACCTCGCCGGGCAGAGCTTCTCGCAGGTCATGCCCAACCCGCGCGGCGCGGCCTGGCGCGCGGCGACCGCGCCGCAGGTGCGCCCCTTCCTCGATGCGGAACAGGCCGCATTGCTGGATGGCGAGGTCGCGCTGCACGCCGGCCATGACGGGGCGCAGCTGCCGCAAGGGGTGATCCACGCCGACCTGTTCCGCGACAACGTGCTGCTCGAAGGCGAGCGCGTCGGCGGGCTGATCGATTTCTATTTCGCCTGCACCGATGCGTTGCTGTACGACGTGGCGATCACCTTCAACGACTGGTGCATGGATACCGGCGGCATGCCGGATGCGGCGCGCGGGCAGGCTTTCCTGCGCGCCTATCACGCGGTGCGCCCGCTGACGGACGGCGAATTCGAAGCATGGCCGCGGATGCTGCGCGCGGCGGCGCTGCGCTTCTGGCTGTCGCGCCTGTACGACCTCCACCTGCCGCGCGACGGCGAACTGGTCCACGCGCACGACCCGCGCCACTTCGAGCGCATCCTGCGCAACCACATCGCAGCACACCAGGCCATCTGGCTATAGGAGGAAGAAAATGATGGAACCACAACGTTTGCCCGCCATCCAGGGCTGGAACTGGATCAAGCGCGGTTACCGGCTGTTCGTCATGGCGCCGCTGCTGTGGATCGTGCTGCTGCTGATCTGGCTGACGGCCATCATCCTGCTGTCCGCCGTGCCGATGATCGGCGATCCGCTCGCCAGCCTGCTGCTACCGGCCTCGCTGATCGGTTTCATGGTCGGTTGCCGCGCGCTGGAACAGGGCGACGAACTGGAACTGGCCCACCTGCTCGGCGGTTTCCGCCAGCGCACCGCACAGTTGGTCACGCTGGGCGGCATCGCGCTGGCCCTGCAACTCCTGATCTTCGGCGTGATGGCGGCGACCGGCGGCGCCATGCTGGTCGCCACGCTGATGGGACAGCACGTGCAGGATCCGGAAGTGCTCGCGCAAGTCATCGCCAGTGCCGGGCCGTCCATCCTGATCGGCCTCGCGCTGTTCAGCGTGCTGCTGATGGCGATGCAGTTCGCGCCGATGCTGGTGTATTTCAACGGCATCGCGCCGCTGGCGGCAATGAAGCTCAGCCTGCGCGCCTTCCTCGCCAACATCGGCCCGATGCTGGTGTACAGCATCACCTTCACGCTGCTGGCGATATTGGCGAGCATGCCGATGATGCTCGGCTGGCTGGCGCTGCTGCCGGTGATGATCACTTCGCTGTATGCCTGCTACTGCGCGATCTTCCCGCTCCCGGCGGCGACCGCCCCCGGCGAACCCGCCACGCCGGTGCAGGAAGGCTGAGTTGGAATATCCGGCTGCCGGCGGCGACGAGATACGCAAAGCGCAGTTCCCGCATAACCTGTTCGTCTCCGGGCTGTTCCTGTTCGACCTGCTGATGGTTCCGGCGGTGATCGTGCTCGACATCGGCATGGCCGGCCTGCTGCTCCCGCTTGCCTGTTCCGGCGCGCTGCTCGCTTATGTCTATCTGCGCAGCCGCAGGCTCACGAACGAGTTCGTCGATGCCCACTGGCGGCTTGCCTGGGCGCGCGGCCGCTTGCTGTTGCTGGGCTATGCGATCTCGGCGGCGCTGATGTTCATCGCATGGCTGGTCAGCCTGGGCGCGCGCGACGCCAGCATGGAGCACATCCTGTGGACCGCGCTCACCCGCGTGGCGCTGATGCCAACATTGATCCTGGTAATGATCACCGCGGTGCTGGAATTCAGCGCCTATGCCCTGGCCGGCAAGCGCGAAGTGCCGGACAAGTTCGTCAGACCCTCCCCGCAGCCCGCCTGATCCGGCACGACGAAGACCGCGGCCTGCCCGTGGCAGGTGCCCGTCTCGTCGGTCAGGTTCCACACCGTGCCGTCCGCAATCATGAAGCGCCTGCCGTCCCTGGCGATGCGCATGCCGGAATAGCCATCCACAAAACCCCGTCGTGCGACCTGCTCCAGCAGCCTCGCACGCGCCTCCTGCACCTGCGGCTCGGCGGACAGACGCGAAGGCAGCCGGATGAATTCCTCGAAGCTCATGCCGAACGATCGCAACGCAAGGCGGTTGCCATAGAAGAACACCGGGTCGGTTTCGGTGCCGTGCGCAACGATGGCGCGCGGCGCTTCCCACAGGGCACGGCGCAACGCTTCGTCCTGTGGCGTAACGTCGTCGAGCAAGTGCTCGCCGGTCAGGCGCCGGTGGCTTTCGACGATGAGCCGCAGCTTCTCGTCCGGCACGGCATCAGACGGCGGTGAGCTTGGCATACTCCAGCGCCAGCCATTTGCTGCCGGCATGTTTGAAATTGACCTGCACGCGGCCTTCGTTGCCGCTGCCTTCGGTATCGGTTACCACTCCCTCGCCGAACTTCTGGTGAAACACGCGCTGGCCGATGCGCCACAGCGCCTTGGGGGAGGGCTGCGGCTTTTCTGCCGTACCCGCAGCGAACGCATCTACGTAGCTGTCCACCTCGCGCCGACCGGTATCGAAGCTCTTGCGCGCAGCGAAACGCGGCGTCAGCCAGAGCATCAGTTCGTCCGGTAGCTCGCGCAGGAAACTCGACGCCATGCCGTAGTGCGTCTGTCCGTGCAGCATGCGGCTCTGCGCAAAAGTGAGATACAGGCGGCGCCTGGCCCGGGTAAGCGCGACATACATCAGGCGGCGCTCTTCGTCGAGACCGCCGTCGCTGTCCAGGCTGTTCTGGTGCGGGAACAGCCCTTCTTCCAGCCCGGTGATGAACACGGTGTGGAACTCCAGCCCCTTGGCCGCGTGCACCGTCATCAGGTGCAGCGCATCCTCGCTGTCGCCCGCCTGGTGCTCGCCCGCTTCCAGCGAGGCGTGCGCGAGGAAGGCGGTGAGACTGTCGTCTTCGGCTTCATGCACGAACAGCGTCGCCGCGTTGATCAGCTCGTTGAGGTTGTCGAGGCGCTCCTGCGCCTCGCGCCGCTTCGACGCGGTCGCCTTTTCGCTCTCGTAATGCGCGGCCAGCCCGCTGTGTTGCAGCACATGGTCGATGATCTCGGGCAGCGGCAGCTCCTTGGTCGCGCTGCGCAACGCTTCGATGATGCCGACGAAAGCCGAGACCTTACCGCCCGCCCGCGCTGCCGCATCGAACAGCGTGGTGTTATTCAATCTGGCTGCTTCCTGCAACTGCTCGATGCTGCGCGCGCCGATGCCGCGCGTGGGGAAGTTGATGATGCGCAGCAGCGCGTTGTCGTCGTCGGGATTCTCCATCAGGCGCAAATAAGCCAGCGCATGCTTGATCTCCTGCCGCTCGAAGAAACGCAGCCCGCCGTACACGCGATAGGACAGTCCCGCCGACACCAGCGCATGCTCCAGCACGCGCGACTGCGCGTTGGAGCGGTAAAGCAGCGCGATCTCGGCAAGGTTCACGCCTTCGCGCTTGAGTTGCCGGATCTCCTCGACGATGAACCCCGCCTCGTCCACATCGGTCGGCGCCTCGTACGCGCGCAGCTTCTCGCCGCCACTCTCCGCCGTCCACAGGTTCTTGCCGAGGCGGTTGCGGTTGTTGGCGATCAGCGCGTTGGCCGCATCGAGGATGTTGCCGTGCGAGCGGTAGTTCTGCTCCAGCTTGATCACGTTCTCGACGTGGAAGTCGCGCAACAGCTCCTGCATGTTGCCCACGTTGGCGCCGCGAAAAGCATAAATGGACTGGTCGTCGTCGCCGACTGCAAAGAGCGCATTGTTCTTGCCAGCCAGCAGCTTCAGCCAGCGGTATTGCAGCGGATTGGTGTCCTGGAACTCGTCCACCAGGATATGTTTGAAGCGTTCCTGATAATGCTCGCGCAGTTGCTGGTTGCGCGCCAGCAGCTCGTAACAGCGCAGCAGCAGCTCAGAGAAATCCACCACGCCCTCGCGCTGGCATTGCGCGTCGTACTCGGCGAACACCTCGACCTTGCGCCGCGTGTAGGCGTCGTAGGCCTCGACCTCGGAGGCGCGCAGCCCCTGCTCCTTGCTGCCACTGATGAAATACTGCAGCTCGCGCGGCGGATATTTCTCATCATCGACATTGAGCGTCTTCATCACGCGCTTGATAGCGGAAAGCTGGTCCGCCGAGTCGAGGATCTGGAAGGTCTGCGGCAGGCCGGCCTCGCGGTGATGCGCGCGCAACATGCGGTTGCACAGCCCGTGGAAGGTGCCGATCCACATGCCGCGCGTGTTGATCGGCAGCATCGCGGTCAGCCGCGTCACCATCTCCTTCGCCGCCTTGTTGGTGAAGGTCACGGCGAGGATGCCGTGCGGGCTGGCCTGTCCGGTATTGATGAGATAAGCGATACGCGTGGTCAGCACGCGCGTCTTGCCGCTACCCGCCCCGGCCAGGATCAGCGCGGAACGCGCCGGAAGTTCGACGGCGGCGCGTTGCTCCGGATTGAGGTCTTGCAGCAGATTCATCGTTTTTCCAAAAAGCAACGGGGAATCAGGCCGTGCCTGACTCCCCGCTGTGCTATTTCACATCCATTACTTCTTCTTGTGCTCGACCAGGTTATGCAGGATCGGGGTCAGGATGACCTCCATCGCGAAGCTCATCTTGCCGCCCGGCACCACCAGGGTATTGGGGCGGGACATGAAGGAGTCGTGGATCATGCTGAGGTAGTAGCGGAAATCGACGAGATCGGTTTTGCTGAGGATGTGTTTGTTGAAGCGGATCACCACGAAACTCTCATCCAGCGTGGGGATGTCGCGCGCAATGAACGGGTTGGAGGTATCCACCGTCGCCACGCGCTGGAAGTTGATGTGGGTGCGCGAGAATTGCGGGGTGACGTATTTCACGTAATCCGGCATGCGGCGCAGGATGGTATCCACGGTCGCCTCGGCCGAATAACCGCGCTCCTTCTTGTCGCGATGGATCTTCTGGATCCATTCCAGATTGACCACCGGCACCACGCCGATACCCAAGTCCACAAACTTGCCCGCATCATGCTTGTCGTCTTGCGCGAGACCGTGCAGTCCCTCATAGAACAACAGGTCGGAATGCGCTTCGATGTCTTCCCATGGAGTGAACTCGCCCGCATTCAGCGCGGGCAGTCCAAAATGTTTCTTGTGCAGCTCCGCCTCATCCTCGTTATGGATGTAGTAGCGGCGTTTGCACATGCCGGTCTCGCCATAGACCTTGAACATCTCCTCGATCTTGTCGAAATGGTTGGCCTCCGGCCCGAAGTGGCTGAACGAATAATCACCTTGTTTGGCCGCCTCGGCCACGGCGGCACGAAACTCGAGCCGGTTCAGGCTGTGCAGGCTGTCGCCCTCGACGACCGCGGCCTTGATACCCTCGCGGCGGAAGATATTTTCAAAAGCGCTTTTTACGGTGGAAGTGCCTGCGCCGGACGAGCCGGTGACGGCTATCACTGGATGTATGCGTGACATGGTTGGAGTTTCTCCTGGAGGGATTCAATAAAAGATTTTGGGGGACGATTTTAACAGAATGCCCTGATGCGGGCTAAGAAGCTGTCTTAAAAATTGCTGCGGAGGGCGTCTGCGGCGTTGCGCGGTACTCGAAATCCTCATGTACTTTCTTGTACATTCCGGTTTCTGCGTTCCGTGCGCCTTGCATCCATCCCCCCTCGCGAATTTTTAAAACAGCTTCTAACTCCCCATGCGCGACGACCACTCCGCCATCATCTCGCATCCCGATGGATTATCCGGGATAATGGCGCATTCCAGCATTCAGGCAACGAGTCCAAGAGACATGCAACCCACCTATCATCCGGAATCCATCGAGCAACAGGCGCAACAGCACTGGGAAGAACACCATGCGTTCCGCGCGGACGACACCAGCGACAAACCGAAATACTATTGCCTGTCGATGTTCCCCTACCCTTCCGGCAAACTGCACATGGGCCATGTGCGCAACTACACCATCGGCGACGCGCTCGCGCGCTACCACCGCATGAAAGGCTACAACGTGATGCAGCCGATGGGCTGGGACGCGTTCGGCCTGCCCGCCGAAAATGCCGCGCTGGCCAACAACGTGCCGCCCGCCGCATGGACCTATTACAACATCTCCTGCATGCGCGAACAGCTGAACGAACTCGGCATCGGCGTCGACTGGTCGCGCGAGCTCGCCACCTGCACGCCGGAGTATTACCGCTGGGAGCAATGGCTGTTCACCCGGCTGTTCAAGAAGGGCGTGATCTACAAGAAGCTCGCCACGGTGAACTGGGACCCGGTGGACAACACCGTGCTGGCCAACGAGCAGGTGATCGACGGGTGCGGCTGGCGATCCGGCGCCGTGGTCGAGAAGCGCGAGATACCGATGTATTTCTTCCGCATCACCCAATATGCCGACGAACTGCTGTCCGGCCTCGACACGCTGACCGGCTGGCCGGAACAGGTCAAGACCATGCAGCGCAACTGGATCGGCAAGAGCTACGGCGTGCGCTTTGCCTTTCCATATGAATTACCCGCCGCAGGCGACGACACAACTAGCGACTGCCGACTAACTACTAACGACTTGCTATGGGTCTATACCACCCGCGCCGACACCATCATGGGCGTCACCTTCGTCGCCGTCGCGGCGGAGCATCCGCTGGCGACCCGCGCCGCGCAGGGTAATCCGGCGCTCACCGCATTCATCGAGGAATGCAAGCATGGCGGTGTGGCCGAAGCGGACATCGCTACGATGGAAAAGAAGGGCATGGATACCGGTATCAAGGTCACCCACCCGCTCACCGGCGAACAGGTGCCGGTATGGGTCGGCAACTACGTGCTGATGAGCTACGGCGAAGGCGCGGTGATGGCGGTGCCGGCGCATGATGAGCGCGATTTCGGTTTTGCGAAGAAGTACGGCCTGCCGATCAAGCAATCCATTCAAATCCCCCCCGGCCCCCCTTTTGCAAAGGGGGGAGTTGAAAGCGGCATGGTGGGTAACCCCCCTTTGCAAAAGGGGGGCGAAGGGGGGATTTCGCCTTTCACCATCGAGCGATGGCAAGAGTGGTATGGCGACAAAGAGAACGGCGTTTGCATAAATTCCGGCAAATACGATGGCCTGAGCTATGAACAAGCCGTGGATGCCATCGCCGCCGACCTTGCCGCCAAAGGGCTGGGCGAAAAGAAAGTGCAGTTCCGCCTGCGCGACTGGGGCATCTCGCGCCAGCGCTACTGGGGCTGCCCCATCCCCATCATCCATTGCCCGAGTTGCGGCGATGTGCCGGTACCGGACGATCAGTTGCCGGTGAAACTGCCGGAAGACGTGGTGCCGGATGGCGCCGGTTCGCCGCTGGCAAAGATGCCGGAGTTCTACGAGTGCGCCTGCCCGCAATGCGGCGGCAAGGCGCGGCGCGAGACCGACACCATGGATACCTTCGTGGAATCTTCCTGGTACTACGCGCGCTATGCCAGCCCGCAATGCGATACCGGCATGGTAGACAAGGCGGCCGCGCAACAATGGCTGCCGGTGGATCAATACATCGGCGGCATCGAGCATGCAATCCTGCACCTTTTATATGCGCGCTTCTTCCACAAGCTGATGCGCGACGAGGGCCTGGTGACGGGCGACGAGCCGTTCAAGAATCTGCTGACGCAGGGCATGGTGGTCGCGCCGACCTTCTACCGCGAAAGCGCGGATGGCAAGAAGCAATGGATCAACCCCGCCGAGGTGGACGTGGAACTCGATGCAAAGGCTCGCCCCCTCGGCGCCAGGCTGAAGGCCGACGGCCAACCCGTCATCATCGGCGGCACCGAGAAGATGTCGAAGTCGAAAAACAACGGCGTCGATCCGCAGGCCATCATCGACGAGTTTGGCGCCGACACCGCGCGCTTGTTCATGATGTTCGCCGCCCCGCCCGACCAGCAACTGGAATGGTCGGACGCCGGTGTGGAAGGATCGTTCCGTTTCCTCAAGCGGGTGTGGAAGGCGGTACATGACCATGTCGAACAGGGCGTCGTTCCAACCTATCAAGGCGGTGAGCTGAGTACGGCGGCCAAGGCGCTGCGCCTGCAACTGCACCAGACCATCCGCAAGGTGGACGACGATCTGGGACGGCGCAAGACCTTCAATACCGCCATCGCGGCGAACATGGAACTGCTCAATGCGCTGGGCAGATTCGACGAGCAGACCCCGGTCGGGCGCAGCGTGGCACAGGAGGTTCTGGAAGCCGTCGTGTTGATGCTCAACCCCATCGTGCCGCACATCTGTCAGGCGCTGTGGTCGGAACTGCGCCCCGGTGGCGACCTGCTGAAGCAGCGTTTTCCGGAAGTGGACGAGGCGGCGCTGGTGCAGGACGAGATCGAGCTGGTGTTGCAGGTGAATGGCAAGCTGCGCGGCAGCCTGCGCGTGGCCAAAGATGCCGACAGGGCTGCCATCGAGCAGCTGGCGCTGGCGCACGAGGCGGTACAGAAGCAACTGGCGGGCGGCGCCGCGAAAAAAGTGGTGGTGGTGCCGGGCCGCCTGGTCAACGTAGTCGTGTAGGGACGGCCCGCCCTGCGGGACGTCATTGCCAGTTTCGGGAGAACATCATGCGTACCTTCATATTGTTGATGTCCTTGCTGCTCACCGCGTGCGGCTTCCACCTGCGCGGACAGGTCGGCATGCCGTTCGAGACGCTGTATCTGCAAAGCACCAACCCGAACTCCGCGCTTGCCGTCGAGCTGCGGCGCAATCTTCAGGCGAACAACGTGAAGTTGACCGACAAGGCCGAGCAGGCGGACGTGGTGCTCGACATCGTCAGCGAACGCGACGACAAGCAGATCCTCACGCTGGGCGGCAGCGGGCGCGTGACGGAATACCAGCTGTACTACCGTGTCTCGCTGCGCGCCTACGACAACCAGCGGCAGGACTGGGTGCCCGCCGAAGAGGTCGTGATCCGCCGAGACTATTCCTATGACGACACGCAGATCCTCGCCAAGGAGCAGGAAGAAACCATGCTCTACCAGAACATGCATTCGGACATGGTGCAGCAGATCATGCGCCGCCTGAGCCGCGCCAAACCGCAGATGCAATAGCCATGCCGATCACCAGCGAAGACCTGCCGCGCCATCTCGCCTCCGGCCTGAAGCCGCTCTACGTGGTGTACGGCGATGCGCCGCTGCTGGCGATCGAGGCGGCGGACGCCATCCGCGCCGCGGCGCGCGGCGCCGGTTACAGCGAGCGCGAGGTATTCGTCGCCGAGCAGCATTTCAAGTGGGCGGAGTTGCGCAACAGCGCGCAGAGCATGTCGCTGTTCGCCTCGCGCAAGGTCATCGACCTGCGCATCCCATCGGGCAAGCCTGGCACGGAAGGCGGACAGGCGTTGCAGGATTACCTCGCCGCCCCGAACCCGGACGTGCTGACGCTGATCTCCCTGCCCAGGATGGACTGGACCGCGCAGAAGAGCCAGTGGTTCGCTGCGTTGCAGCGGGACGGCGTGATGGTCGCCGCCGACGATGTGCCGCGCAACGCGCTGCCGCGCTGGATCGCGGGCCGGCTACAGCGTCAGCAGCAGACGGCGGACCACGCCACGCTGGAATTTCTCGCCGACCGCTGCGAGGGCAACCTGCTCGCGGCGTTCCAGGAGATACAGAAACTGGCGCTGATCCACCCGGCGGGTGAGCTGTCGTTCGAGCAGGTGAAGGACGCGGTGATGGATGTGGCGCGTTACGACATCTTCAAGCTGTCGGAGGCGATGCTGGCCGGCAACGCGGCGCGTTTCGCGCACATCCTCGACGGCCTGCGCGCCGAGGGCACCGCCACCGTACTGGTACTGTGGGCGATCAGCGAAGATGTCCGCACGCTGGGCAAGGTGCTGCAGGCGACGCAGCGCGGCGGCAACATCGGCAACGCCCTACGCGACCTGCGGGTGCGCCGCGACCGGCAGGGGTTGATCGAACAGGCCGCGCGCCGCCTGAAGTTCCCACTCATCGAACGCGCCATGCAGCAGGCCGCGCGCCTGGACAAGACCATCAAGGGGCTGCGCCAGGGCGATGTGTGGGACGAACTGTTGCAACTGGGACTGAGGCTGGCTCCCCCCAAAACTCATGGGCGAGCACCCGGATGAGCGACGTCCTGCTGGTATTAACCAACCTGCCGGACGCGGCTTCCGCCGACCGGCTCGCGCAACAGCTGGTCGAGGCGCGCGCCGCGGCCTGCGTCAACCAGCTCGCTCCCTGTATTTCGACCTACCGCTGGCAGGGCAGAATCGAGACTGCCACGGAAACGCCGTTACTGATCAAGACCACGCGGGAAGCCTGGCCGCGCCTCGAACAGATGATCCGCGCGGCGCATCCCTACGAACTTCCCGAGATCATCGCTGTCCCTGTGGATACCGGGCTGCCCGCTTATCTGTCCTGGGTAGAGGCCGAAACGAAAAAATGACCATGCGCTCCGTCTTGCTGTTGCTGCTGTACCTTGCCACGCCCGCCGCCCATGCCGGCCTCCTCGACAATCTGGGTGGCGCGAAACAGCCGGCCTTCCTGCCGCCGGACCAGGCGTTCGGCCTGCAAGTCATGGTGCACGACGCGCATACCCTGCAAGCCAGTTTCAGCATCACGCCGGGCTATTACTTGTATCGCGACAAGATCTCCTTCGCCAGTCAAAGCGATGCAGCGAGCGTCGCCTCGGTGAACCTGCCGAGGGGGGAGATGAAACAGGACCCCAACTTCGGTCCGACCGAAGTGTTCCACCAGCCGTTCCAGGCGGTGATCGCGCTGGAGCGCCCGACCGATGCGGCGACCGGCATCACGCTGAAGGCATCCTACATGGGGTGCAGCGAACAAGGGCTGTGCTATCCGCCCATCGAGAAGACCTTCAAGGTCGATCTGCCGGACGCCAAGACCGGCGCGCGCGAACCGCCCATCGCGGTAACAGCGCCTGCTCCTGCAGCCACAGCGCCCTCCACGGAAGGCTCGCGCATCGCCGAACTGTTCCGGGACGGCAGCTTCTGGCTGATCGTCTCATCTTTCTTCGGCGCCGGGCTGTTGCTGGCCTTCACCCCCTGCGTGTTCCCGATGATCCCCATCCTGTCCGGCATCATCGTCGGGCGCGGGCAGCAGATCACCCGCATGCATGCCTTCCTGCTGTCACTGGCCTACGTGCTGGGGATGGCGCTCACCTATGCCGTGGCGGGCGTCGCCGCCGGATATTCCGGCAGCCTGATCTCCAGCGCGCTGCAAACCCCCTGGGTGCTGGGCAGTTTCGCCGCGCTGTTCGTGCTGCTGGCGCTATCCATGTTCGGCTTCTATGAATTGCAGCTGCCGAGCAGCCTGCAGAGCAAGCTCAGCGACACCAGCAACAAGCTGCATGGCGGGCATCTTTCCGGCGTGTTCGCGATGGGCGCGCTGTCCGCCATCATCATGGGGCCCTGCGTCGCCGCGCCGCTGGCGGGAGCGCTGCTATATATAAGCCAGACCCACGATGCGGTGCTGGGCGGAGTCGCGCTATTCGCGCTGGCGCTGGGCATGGGCGCGCCGCTGCTGCTGATCGGCACCTCGGCGGGGACGCTGCTGCCGAAAGCGGGCGCCTGGATGGATGCGGTCAAGCGCTTCTTCGGCGTGACCATGCTGGCGCTGGCGATCTGGATCGTCGCCCCGGTGATCCCGCTGGCCGCACAGATGCTGTTGTGGGCGGCGCTGTTGCTGTTCTCGGGAATTTACCTGCGCGCGCTGGATGCCTTGCCGCACAATGCCGTTGCCCGCCACAAGCTGGGCAAGGGCGTCGGCATCCTTGCCCTGTTGCTCGGCGTGGCCTACCTGATCGGTGCACTGTCCGGCGCGCACGACATCCTGCGCCCGCTCGGCAATCTCGGTCGCGGCGAGACGCAGGCACCCGCCACCCTGCAATTCTCGCGCATCAAGGACGGCGCGGAGCTCGATGCGCGTATCGCGCAGGCGCGCGGGCAAGTCGTGATGCTGGATTTCTATGCCGATTGGTGCGTGTCGTGCAAGGAGATGGAGCGCTTCACCTTCAGCGACGCGGTGGTGCAGGCACGGCTGAAAGATGCCATCCTGTTGCAGGCCGACGTGACCGCCAACAGCGATGCCGACAAGGCGCTGCTCAAGCGCTTCGGCCTGTTCGGCCCGCCCGGCATCCTGTTTTTCAACGCAGAAGGCACGGAGATGAGCGATTTTCGCGTGGTTGGCTACCAGAACCCGGAGCAATTCCTGGCATCCCTGCAAGGCGCGGGGTTGTAACGCAATAAGGAGCGAACATGTCGGACTTGAACGACCCAAGGGTTTTCTTCGCCGCCGAGCGCACGCTGCTCGCCTGGAACCGCACCAGCCTCGCCCTGATGGCCTTCGGCTTCGTCATCGAACGCTTCGGCCTGTTCATCACCATCCTGCTGCCGCAGCATGACCAGCCCCTGCAACGCGGCGTCTCGTTCTGGACGGGGCTGGCCTTCGTCCTGCTCGGCGCAGCGGTCGCCGCATACTCGACCCTGCAATTCCGCAAGGTACTCCTGACCTTGAAGCCCATCGAAATCCCGGATGGCTACCGGGTCAGCCCGGGGATCATCACCAATCTGGCCGTAGCCTTCCTGGGTATCGCCCTGACCGTCTATTTCTTTCTGGGCGTTTAGCCTTTTTATCTCTATTCGCATAATTTCTGCGAAAAGGTAGACAAACTCACCCAATTTACGGCAAACTGGACGCATGCAAAATATTCTCGTGCTGCACGGCCCCAACCTGAACCTGCTCGGAACACGCGAGCCGGATGTGTATGGGCACGTCACGTTGGACGAAATTAATGAGCAATTGATGGCATTAGCCAGCACGAACCACGCAAACCTGTTCTGCTTCCAGAGCAACTCCGAAGCAGAGCTGGTCGATCGCGTGCAGCAGGCGCGCAGCGACGGCACCCATTTCATCGTCATCAACCCGGCGGCATTCACCCATACCAGCGTAGCCCTGCGCGACGCGCTGGCGGCGGTCGGCCTGCCTTTCATCGAAGTACACCTCTCCAACGTGTTCGCGCGCGAAGCGTTCCGCAAGGAATCGTTCTTCTCCGACCTCGCCATCGGCGTGATCAGCGGCCTGGGCGCGGCAGGCTACGAATTCGCGGTGCAATACGCACTGAGCCATAAAAAATAAGCTTCAAAGGAGGATCCCATGGATTTACGCAAGCTCAAGACCCTGATCGAGCTGGTTGAAGGCTCCGGCATCGCCGAACTCGAAATCAGCGAAGGCGAAGAACGCGTGCGCATCACCCGCACGGTGGCGCCCGCGCAGCAGATCATCGCCGCCCCCGCGCCGCAACAAGCCGTCGTCGCAGCGCCCGTTGCCGCAGCTCCAGCTGCACCGGCTGCACCTGCGGCACCCGCCGCGCCGGAAGGACATGTGGTGAAGTCGCCGATGGTCGGCACCTTCTACCGCGCAGCCTCGCCCGGCGCCAAATCCTTCGTGGACGTCGGCCAGAGCGTGAACAAGGGCGAAACCCTGTGCATCATCGAGGCGATGAAGCTGCTCAACGAGATCGAGGCGGATCAGGGCGGCGTGATCAAGGCGATCCTGGTGGAGAACGGCCAGCCGGTCGAATTCGGCCAACCGCTGTTTGTCATCGGCTAAGTCTCGCCCAACGGCGGCTAATTCGTACCCGGCCCCCCAAATCTGGAGCACCTGAATGTTTGAGAAAATACTGATTGCGAACCGCGGAGACCAGCCGCCGTCAGGCGGCGCAGCGGCGCAGCCAAATTGCATCGCAGCTGAAAGCCGCGAATGCTGTTTCACCGCGGAACACCGATATGTTTGAAAAAATACTGATCGCCAACCGCGGTGAAATAGCATTGCGCATCCAGCGCGCTTGCCGCGAACTGGGCATCAAGACCGTCGTGGTGCATTCCGAGGCGGATGCCGATGCCAAGTATGTGAAGCTGGCCGACGAATCGGTCTGCATCGGCCCCGCGTCTTCCACGCAAAGCTACCTGAACATCCCGGCCATCATCAGCGCGGCGGAGGTCACCGACGCGCAGGCGATCCATCCCGGCTACGGCTTCCTGTCCGAGAACGCCGACTTCTCCGAGCGCGTCGAGAAATGCGGCTTCGTGTTCATCGGCCCGCAGGCCGACACCATCCGCATGATGGGCGACAAGGTCAGCGCCAAGATCGCCATGAAGAAGGCCGGGGTACCGTGCGTACCGGGCGTGGAAGGTGCGCTGCCGGACAATCCCGCCGAGATCATCAAGATTGCGCGCAGCATCGGTTACCCAGTCATCATCAAGGCGGCGGGCGGCGGCGGCGGGCGCGGCATGCGCGTGGTGCATACCGAGGCGGCGCTGCTCAATGCCGTCACCATGACCAAGACCGAAGCCCAGGCGGCGTTCAACAATCCCATGGTGTACATGGAAAAGTTCCTGGAGAACCCGCGCCACATCGAGTTCCAGATATTGGCCGACCAGTTCGGCAACGCGGTGTATCTGGGCGAACGCGATTGTTCGATGCAGCGGCGCCACCAGAAGATCATCGAGGAAGCGCCGGCGCCGCTGCTGAATACACGCCTGCGCAACAAGATCGGCGAACGCTGCGCCGACGCCTGCCGCAAGATCGGCTATCGCGGCGCGGGCACCTTCGAGTTCCTGTACGAGGACGGCGAGTTCTTCTTCATCGAGATGAACACCCGCGTGCAGGTCGAACACCCGGTCACCGAGATGATCACCGGCATCGACATCGTGCAGCAGCAGATCCGCATCGCCGCGGGCGAGAAGCTGCCGTTCAAGCAGCGCGACATCGAACTCAAGGGCCACGCCATCGAGTGCCGCATCAATGCGGAACACCCGTACAAGTTCACCCCCTCGCCGGGACGCATCACCTCCTGGCACGTGCCCGGCGGCCCCGGCATCCGCGTGGACTCGCATGTGTACGCCAATTACTTCGTGCCGCCGCACTACGATTCGATGATCGGCAAGCTGATTGCCTACGGCGACACGCGCGAGCAGGCGATGGCGCGCATGCGCACCGCGCTGTCCGAGATGGCGGTGGAAGGCATCGACACCAATCTCGCGCTGCACCGCGAACTGATGCAGGACGCCGCCTTCCTGAACGGCGGCACCAGCATCCATTATCTGGAAGAACGGCTCGCCGAACGCAACAAGGGCAAGTGATGTCCTGGTTGACGCTGACCGTTGACACCGACGCAGAGCATGCCGAAGCCCTGAGCGAAGCATTGCTTGAACTCGGTGCGCTGTCGGTGGATCTGCTCGACGCCGATGCCGATACCCCGGACGAACAGGCGATCTTCGGCGAACCCGGTGAAGCGCCGCCCGGCCTGTGGCAGCACAACCGCATCGGCGCGCTGTTCGACGCCAGCTGCGATGTCGCCGCGATTCTGCGCCAGGCCGCGACCCGCGCCGGGCTCGAACGACTCCCCGAATACCGCACCGAACCGCTGGCAGACAACGACTGGGTGCGCCTCACCCAATCGCAGTTCGAGCCCATCCCCATCTCGCAGCGCCTGTGGATCGTGCCGACCTGGCACACGCCGAGCGATCCCGGCGCCATCAACATCGTGCTCGACCCCGGCCTCGCCTTTGGCACCGGCAGCCACCCCACCACGCGCCTGTGCCTGCGCTGGCTGGACGACAACATCCGGGGCGGCGAATCGGTGCTGGACTACGGCTGCGGCTCCGGCATCCTTGCCATCGCCGCGCTCAAGCTCGGGGCTGCACGCGCCGTCGGCATTGATGTAGACTCGCAGGCGGTGACCGCGAGCCGCGACAACGCCGCCGCCAACCGGGTCGGGAACGCGCAATTCCACCTGCCGGATGACGCGCCGCGCGGCCAATATGACATAGTGGTAGCGAACATCCTGACCAACCCGCTGCGCATGCTCGCACCGCTGCTGGCCGGGGTGACGCGCCGGGGCGGTCGTATCGTGCTTTCCGGGATACTCGAGGAACAGGCGCAGAACGTGATGGATATCTATGCACAATGGTTCGATCTGGACGCACCGACCTTCGACGAAGGCTGGGCGCGCCTGTCGGGAACGAAACGCTGACTGGCCGCGAACATGGATGGCATAACGCTCTGTCCCCATTGCAACACCCGCTTCCGGATCACTGCGACGCAGCTGGACGCGCATCACGGCATGGTGCGTTGCGGCCATTGCCTGCACATCTTCGACGCGCGCCCCGACTTCATGCCCGACCCGCCCGACCCGCAGCTGGAACTGCCCATGCCGGAAACGTCCGCACCCGAACCCGAATCGCTTCCGCACGAAAC
>MGWS01000021.1:2730-6213 GCA_001801105.1 Gallionellales bacterium GWA2_60_18 | reverse complement strand
TCAGCGATTTGATATCGACTTCGTTTCCTTTGATTATTTTTTGTCCTGCGGGTTGTTCGATCAGATGATCGACCACGGCTCTGATAAAGGATGTTAGCGGTGATATATTTCTCTCGAACTTGACTTGCCGTTCCAACACTTCAGTTTCAGAAGCGATTCTGGATATCACGCCATGAGAAAGGTCAGCAGGAAGCTTTGATACTCCAATATTGGCGAGTAGTTCGTTGTAGGCGGCTGTATTGAATGCCCTGTTATCAATAGGCTCATAAACAGGCTCTGCTTTTTCTTCGAATGCCTCCAATGCCACGGGTATAGTCAACTCTACGTTCTCTATACGCATCCTTGGTACCGCAAAGTGTTTAAGCAAGGGGTGTTTGGAATACTCCTCCGCAACTTTAACGGATTGTATGTCTGACATGACTCTTGCATTGGTAATGCTGGATATGATGCTTCCAAGATACTCGTTTAGTTTTGCCATGATGTTTTATCTTGTGGGCCATTAAAGCAGTCGGCGGCAGCTTGACCGCCAACTGATCGGGTCGATTGGGCTGACGTCACGCATTTACACTGGCAATGCTGTCTTCCAGCATGGTCAGTATTCTGTCTAGACCGGGAGGGATTTCATCGTTTATTGCCCTGACGTGTACGCCAAGGTTGTAAGTTTTTTCGACGTTAACCCCGCTACTGGAAGTTCGCTTGTAGGATGCGGAGGCCTTGAAATTTACCACCTTGTAGTTAATTCCCAATTCGGCACTGGCTGCGAATTCATCAGATACGTTTGAGGTCTCGGTCGAAGTGAGCTTTGCATTGAAGTCGATAGTCAGTTCTTCGATTCTCAATGCTGGCAAAGTCAGCATGGTTAGGAACGGCACTTTGATGGTCACCTGAGAATCCAGGAATTTATTGGTGATATCTGTGCCAGTGGGAAGAGTCGTCGATGTGCTGAGGTAGTTTGGATTGGGGGCTGATTTTGAGTACTCAAAATCCACGTACCTCAATTTTGTCACCGCTGTGCTGCCTGTCCCTGTCGTTTCAAAACCTACATCTTGTATAAACTTTACTTGCGCCATTGAGGCGGCATTTTGCGCTTGGACGGCCGCTTGCAGTGGGCCGCCGATATAGACACTAAAGTCTAAGCTGTTTAATTCCGCAACTAGATTTGGCATGACATCGATCTCCTTAATGGTTGTCCTACTCTGTTGAAGGCTTTTCGGATTTCGCTTGAGGAATAATCAGGGACGAATAATCAGCGAATAATCAGCGAATAATCAGGGGCAGGCCGCGATTTATCGCGTCTGCACAAAGAAAATTCGGTGAGATTTGAGGTCAAGTGATTCCCCCTTTGAGCAAGTCGTGCTGCTGACGATGCTTCCCGTCTGTGCGGGAATCTGGACTTGCGCCAGTCTCCTATTCTGGGGATTCCACCGTTTGCCCCCACCGTGCATGCGGTGCGATGTGCGTGCGGCAGATGTGCAAGTAGGGCGCACACTACTCCGCTAATTTGTGGCATGTCAAGAAATAATGTACGCGGCAGGCCTGCGCGTAGTCAATCCGGCCCAATAGGTCCAGCATCACTTTACTTTGCCGGCATAAACACATTGTGATGCTGGGCCCTTTGAGTGCCGGGGAATTTAAACAGTCCGCTAGAACCCGACCAGGTCGTCGACCGGCAAGGCGAGCGGCGCGCCGGTGATCCGCTCCAGCGTTCGGCCGATGATTTCGACGTTGTTGTCGAAGCCGCCGTGCGATGCGCTTGCGGTCTTCTCCGGCATGTCGGCGCCGTTGCCGCGCCGGGTGAGGATTTTCTCCTCGTTGTGGATCGTCAGGCGATCCTTCAGCTTGCTGATTTCCACGGCATTGCGCCAGTTGGTCAGGGTTTCAGCGGTGCTTGGCGAGCCATCCCAGCCGGAATACTGCGGATTGTAGACATTCTCCAGACCGAGGATGGGCATGCGCAAATCGGCCTCGAGCGCGTTGGAAACGAAGTAGAGCAGGGACTTCTGGTAGACAAACGCGACGTTGTCATCCTGCTCGCGCTGATCCGCCAGGATGTCCAGGTGCAGCCTGCTCATGATTTCGGCTTGGGTGGCGTAGTGCCGGTTGGCAAAGGCGACCGTGCAGGCCGGGGCATACAGATGGACGGATTTGACGCTGCCGGTCAGGCATTTCTGCGCCAGGTTGCCGAGCAATCTGCCCAGGGCGATGGAGCCGGCGGAATGGCCCATGAGGTGCAGTTCGAATTGGTCGCCCCAGCTGCCGGCCAGCGAGCGCAGCGCTTCGGTCAGCAGGTCGCCGCCCCGTCCGCCTTCCGCCGCGAGTTCGGCGTTTTCCTTCATTTCGCTCCACAGCGGGCGGGCGAGCGGACGCCCGATGGTTTTTTCGACGACGGGGTCGCTGACCTTGTCGGTCAGCCAGCCGCCGATGCCCCCGGCCATGCCCGCCGCGCCGGGGCTGACTTTATCCGCCAGGATGTTGCCCAGCGATTCGAGCAGGCCGCTCTTCCATATCAGGAACAGCGGGTAGCAGCCGTTACCGAGGAAATAGCGCCCCATCGCCTGGGCGCGCTGGATTGCATCTTTTTCACTGTTGAGGCCGCCGTGTGCATAGATCACCAGGCGTTTTTTCTCGTGCGGATTCTGCCGGAACCAGGTGTCCGGCAGAACGCACGCCTGATTCTGCAAGGTGCGAGTGACGCCATCCAGCTTGTCATAGCGATTGACGTGACCGTTGTTGCCCAGCACGATGCTGTGCCGGTAGGCGGTGCCCTCGTCCCACCAGTTGCTGCGGGCGGCGGCAGCAGCGCCCGCCACTTCTCTGTCGCCCGCTGCGAGGCGGCCCGAGACGACCCCCGGCACGCCCAGCGCGGCGACCCAGACGTCCATCGCATGCGCCAGCCAATCCGCATAGCTGACCACGGCGAAACCGCCGGCTCCCCATTGTTCGCCCCAGGAATTCTGGATTACAAAGCCGGTGCGGTTGAAGCCCACCAGCGCAAAGGCGTGGCCGCCACTGCGCGACGGTTTGCCGTCGTAGGCGACCACCGGCAGGGTGGCATGGGATGACGGCGGCTTGGCGCTGGTCTTGACCGTATCCCAGCCTTTATGGGTATAGGATGAAGCGTATATTGCGCCGACTTCCAGGATTGCCGCCTGCAAGTCGGTGATGGCCTGCGGGTCGATGCGGTAATACACCCCCAGCGTCCGTTCCACAGCGTCGCTGTCCCAGCCCGATGCGGGCAGGGCATTGTCTCCCGCCGCGTATGACCACCTGGATTCGAGGCAAACGCCGTTGTGATACCAACCCTTGAGTGCGCCCCGGCAGCTGGAGCCGTCGTAGTTCTCGCCCTCGTATTCATCGAAACGCCGCGCGAAGTGATACAGCATGCGCGGGCTGACCGACTCGAGTTTCTTCGGCATTCCGGCGGATCGCCAGCGCAGGCAGTTGACGACGCAGGCCAGGCCGAAACCGGTGCATGCCCCTTCC
>MGWS01000021.1:662-2722 GCA_001801105.1 Gallionellales bacterium GWA2_60_18 | reverse complement strand
TTGAGGGATGCCCGGCGCGCCGCGATCGGGGCTGCCGCCCTGGCCAGCGCACCAACCAGCGGTTTCTCGGTCCAGATTTTCTGCGCGCTGCGGAAAGTGTCGGTAAACCGCTCCAGGCCGTGGCTGCCGCCATTGACTACCTTGCGCGCCGCCTTCAGGTCATCCCTGGCCAGCGCCTTGACCAGCTTGTCCCTGTTCTCATCGAGATAGGCTGCCAGCAGGCAGGCGGCGACTTCCGGCGCGCAGGCGCAATCGGGGTTGTCTGCCAGTGCAATGTCGAGGACCTTGCCGTACTTTTCGTAATTGTCGCGCCCGGTCAATTGTACGAAGCCCCGCCCGCGATAGCGCGCGCCATCGCCCGGATGCTTGTTGCCCAGCTTGTATTCGTAAGCGCTGAAGGCGGCTTGGCCGGGCAGCGTATTGAAATGGGAGGGCATTTCGGCGATCGGCACGAAACCCTCGGTCTCGGCGCGTATCGTGCCCAGCGCGGTGCTGATCATGTTCGCGTCGGTCAGGCCGAAGGCTGACAGTGCGGCGGTCACATAAGGCAGATTTTTGGCGATATTGGATGTCTTGGTGTAGGGAAACAACTTGTTCACCAGAGCGGTGTCCACGCTGACGGCCAATTTTGCAGCCGGTGTAATACCCAATGCGGACAAGGTGCGCGGCCCGGCAATGCCGTCCGCCACCAGGCCGATGCCGGACTGCCAGGCGCGCAGGGCGGTCTCGGTGTCGGCGTCGAATTCATTGCCGGCGGCCAGGCCGGGGTAAGCCGCTGCGCCATCGCCCAATGCCTTGCGCAAGGCTTTCTTCAGTTCGGTAATTTCCTTGCCGGTGTTGCCACGCATCAACAGTGATATTTTGATTTTCGCGCTTTCCATTTTATTCGCCTCCCTTGCGGTGGTTGAACAACGATAAGCATGATTTTTAATTACACGATCGGGCGGTTTGCGGAAGTCTGATTGTGGGGCATTCTAGGCAATTGATTTGCCTTATACAATAGGCCGAAATGCCTATATATTTTGGCCTAGGGATGCGTGTTCTTTCTTTCGAATGTATCTTGCCGTCAATAAAAAAGGGGATGCCGAAGCATCCCCTTTTTTGGCTTGTTACCGATTACTCGATCTTGGCCTTGGCGCGTAATTCATCAATCGCTTTTTTGATCGATTGCTGTTGCAGGCGCTGTTGCAGCTGCGGCTTGACCTCTTCAAACGACGGAACTTTCAGTTCGCGCGTGTCGTCCAGTTTGATGACATGCCAGCCGAATTGTGACTGCACCGGTTCTTTGGTGTATTCGCCCTTTTTCAGGTTGAGCAGCGCATTGGCAAACTCCGGAACGAAATTGCTTGGTACCGCCCAGCCCAATGAGCCGCCTTGCGCTGCAGAGCCGGTATCCTTGGATTTTGCGGCGAGCTTCTCGAATTTGGCTTTCTTGCCCAGCTGCGCGATGATGCCCTTGGCCTCGGCTTCGGTTTCCACCAGGATGTGACGGGTGCTGTATTCCTTGTTGCCCAGCTTGGTTTTCAGCTTGTCATATTCCTGTTTGAGCTGGTCTTCGCTGATCGGGTGATTCTTGACGTAGTCCTGCACGAATGCGCCGACCAGCACGGATTGCTTGGCCAGTTCGACTTGCTGTACCACGTCGGCATTCTTGTCCAGTCCGGTCTTTACCGCTTCCTGCGCCATGACTTCGATGTTGATCATGTCCTCGCGGATCGCCTTGCGCAATTCAGGACTGTCTGCCTGGCCTTGTGCGGCGGCGGCCTTGACGCGCAGGTCGATGCGCGCCTGCGGGATGGAAACGCCGTTTACCAGAGCGGCGGATTTGTCTTCGGCGAAGGCGGGGTTAATCGCCAGTGCGCCCAGAATTGCCAGCGCCGCAAATTTGCCAGTTTTCAACATTACGAGTTCTCCTTAAATAAAAATTGATAATCACGTTTCATCCGGCGTGTACGCCTGAATGTTGAGCGCGTGTATTTCGCGCTTCATCATTTCTCCCAGCGCGGAATATATCATACGGTGGCGCGCCATCATATTTTTGCCGCCAAACTGCGCCGAGA
>MGWS01000021.1:0-621 GCA_001801105.1 Gallionellales bacterium GWA2_60_18 | reverse complement strand
GCATGTCCGGCGTGTTGGTGGCTTTCGTCGACGATGTCGAGGGAGATGGGGGCAAGCACGGCGAGGTGTTCACGCATCACAGCCACGCGCGCGCTCATGCGGGCAACACCTTCTTGAACGGCCGCACGGTAATTTGCCCGAACACGCCGGCGGCATAAGGGTCCGCCTCCGCCCATTCCTGCGCTGCCTGCAACGATGCGAATTCGGCAACGATCAAACTGCCGGTGTAGCCCGCAGCACCCGGGTCCACCGCATCCACCGCAGGGAAGGGGCCTGCCAGCAGCAGCCGGCCTTCATCCTGCAGTGCCTGCAAGCGCGCCAGATGCGCGGGGCGCGCCGCCATGCGTTTGTCCAGGCTGTCCGGGGTGTCCTGGCCGATGATGGCATACAACATTCAAATTGCCTTTCTCATTTGTCCTTTCTCTCGCTTGCGGGAGAGAGTTAGAGAGAGGGGGCATCTGCGGGATAACCAGCGACTTGGCTGCGGTTGTTTGCAGCCTAGTCGAATGGCTAGTTGTTTCATCCAGAGGATTGAGGAGAGGGTAAACATCAGTTGTTTTCCTTCTTTTCGTCCACATACTTCGCCAGCCACGCGCTTTGCGCCAGGATGAATACCGCCAT
>MGWS01000020.1:14342-16920 GCA_001801105.1 Gallionellales bacterium GWA2_60_18 | reverse complement strand
TGCGGTGTAAATCAGCTTATCCATTGCCTACTCCCTACTCCACCACTCCCCTGCTAACGCAAGTTCACTAGCGTCTGCAACACTTGATCCTGCGCCTTGATAGTCTGCGCATTCGCCTGATAGACGCGCTGTGCGGTAATCATATTCACCAGTTCGGCAGTCAGATCCACATTCGAATCTTCCACTGCCGAGGATTGCAATACTCCCAGAGCACCTGTCCCCGGCGTGCCGACCAGCGCGCCGCCAGACGCAGCACTTTCCACCCACTCATTGTTGCCCATCGGCTGCAAACCCTGCGGATTGGTAAAATTCGCCAGCAGCATCTGCCCCAAATCACGCGATTGACCGTTGGAATAACGCCCCAGTAACGTTCCATCGGCGCTGATATTGAACCCGCTCAGCCGTCCGGAGGCAAAGCCATCCTGTGTCAGGCTATTCACGCCAAAACTGCCGCCGTATTGGGAAGTGCTGGCAAAATTAAAAGAAATTGTCTGAGCCGCAGCCGCTGTTGGGGTGAACGCTGCTGAAGCCATCGTTCCGACTGGAACGGAAGCGGGTGTGGTAGAAACCAGTTTGCCCAAGGTATCAAAGGTAAGCTGAGTCAGCGCAGTGCCAGCGGCTGGTACCGACACCCCATCCACAGATAGGTAGGCATTCCAGTTGGCCGATCCCGCGTTGGTAGTGGCCGCGACAGCGACAGCAGCGACAGCAGCTGCCGGCGTGACGGTCAGTGTAGTGCCGTCGACAACTGCAGAGATTGTATAAGTATCGGCTCCCAGCGTAACAGTATTTCCAACAGCCAGGCCGGCCGTTGATGTAACTGTCATGCTGTTCGATCCGAGGGCAATGTCACCAGTACCCACAGTAGCAACGGGCACCCTCTGGAAATACAGAGCCCCAATATGGCTGGCACCCAGGCTGTCATAAACTGTTATCGAGGTCGAGCTATTGTAGGACGTCGGATCAGTCGGGCTAAAAGCCAAGGTTGCCGGCGTCGGAGCACGTGAATCAAGATTCGCTCCGACCGTCACACTGGCCGTCTGATTAGGTTTTAAATCAGCATAATCGATCCTTAATGCCTGCGGTTGTCCCGGAATAATTGTCCCCGTTGCGTCCGGCAGATAGCCGGACAATTTATGCCCCTGGTTATTAACGATGAACCCGTCTTTATCCACCTGAAATTGCCCATTGCGGCTGAATAAAGTAGCCCCGCTTGGATCGATCATGCGGAAGAACCCTTGACCATTAATTGCCGTATCCATTGAGTTGCTGGTATTGGTGATATTCCCTTGGGAGAATTGTTGAACGACAGACGACACCCTGACGCCCGTGCCTATCTGAGCCGCACCACCACCGGCAAGAGACGCAGCGTACATGTCAGAAAATTGCACCTGAGATTGCTTGAAGCCAATCGTGCCGGAGTTCGCCACGTTATTACCTATCGCATCCAGTTGCTTGGCTGAGGAATTTAACCCGCTTAAACCTTGCTGAAAGCTCATGACCTTCTCCTCTCATTTATAGAATTTGTTTGATTTGTGACATCGCAATGCCATCCAGCTGTCCAACGCTCAGTGTCACGCCTTGCTTACCTTGGGACACGCCATTTACCATGCCGAACTGCAATCCTGTTACACCAACATTATTGCCGGCCAGCTCCGCATTAATGGCAAAGGTATAACTCCCATCTGCCATACTTTCGCCAGCATTATTCAAGCCATCCCATTGCCAATGCCCAATCCCACTTGGCTGTGCGCCTAATTGAATAGTGCGCACCAGCGCTCCCGCCTGATCATTAATTGAAATCTTTACGTTATCCACGCTTTGCGGCAAATCAAAAGCGCCAAACGCGCCTCCACCAGACAAGTCAGTGCTATTGCCCGACACCAGCACACCGTGACCGATCATGCTCGCCGCCTGCATTGATTGACTTGCGGACATACTGTCACTCAGCGCCTGCAACGTGGTATTCAATTTATCTATACCCGACACCGTGCTGAGCTGCGCCATTTGCGAAGTGACTTGCGCATTGTCCATCGGGTTGAGCGGATCCTGATTCTTCATTTGCGTGACCAGCAGCTTCAGGAAACGATCCTGCGTGTCGGCCGCCGCCGAGGCATTTGCGGAAGAACCGGCATTTGCGTTCAATGAAGCAAACAGTGCTGCAGCGGAGCCGGCATCTTGTGTGGCATTAACCATGAAGATTTCCTTTCATTGGTTGCTATATCATCACCTTACTGACCAATGGTCAGCGTCTTGAGCAACAGCGTCTTCGAAGTATTCAGCACATCGACATTGTTCTGATAGGCACGCGAGGCAGAAATCATGTTCACCATCTCACCCACCACATCCACATTGGGCATGGCGACATATCCCTGCGCATCGGCCATCGGATGCTTGGGGTCATAGACCATTTTCATCGGTGAGCTATCTTCGACCACCTCCGTCACTTTCACGCCCTGCGCGTTGCTTCCGTCCACCGGCGTCGCACTGAACACCACCTGCTTGGCCTTGTACGGCTGGCCGTTGGCGCTGGTGGTGCTGTCGGCGTTAGCCAGATTGCTGGCGACCACGTTCAGGC
>MGWS01000020.1:12198-14332 GCA_001801105.1 Gallionellales bacterium GWA2_60_18 | reverse complement strand
CGCCGCCATTCCGGAACCCGCCACATTAAAAATATTGAATAGCGACATGATTACCCCTGTATCGCAGTTAACATCGCCTTCATCTGCTCACTGACAAATCGGACACTGGCCTCATAGCGCAATGCATTATCGGCAAACTGCGCGCGTTCCACGTCCATATCCACCGTATTACCATCGGCACTCGGCTGAACCGGCTTACGGTACATTACCGGGGAACCCAGAATCGATGCGCCGGAATTCCCGTCCAAGTGCATGGGTGAAGCTTTTATGGCAGGCAACTCGGCAGCAGTGCCTGCCAGGGCATTCTGCAGCGCACTGGCAAAATTTATGTCCCTTGCCTTATAGTTCGGCGTATCAGCGTTCGCGATATTGGAAGCCAGCAGTTCCTGACGCGCTGCGCGCAGATTCAGCGCGGTTTGCTGAAAATGCAGTGCATCGTCTAATTTATTGATCATCTTGCCCTCCTGAATTCACTCACTACCACTTGCATGAGTGGCATACTAGAACGCACCGCTAATTTGTTATCTGCCGATTAACGGGAAATTCCCCCCCCAATTCCAATTTATTCAACCCTGTTTTATTTGGGTTAAAATTCACGGAATTTCAGGCCTCCAAATCCAACCATGCTAAAACGTATCCATGTCGAACAACTGCGCTTAGGCATGCATGTACATAAGTTGTGCGGCTCCTGGATGGATCACCCGTTCTGGCGCGGCGCCTTCATGTTGGACAATCCCAAAGACTTGCAAACCATCTTGTCCACTGCAATCAAGGAAGTATGGATAGACGCATCCAAGGGTCTGGATGTCGAGGACGGAGCAGATAAAGAAGCGATTGCGGAGGAGGTTGAAAACACGCTTGCACAAGCTGATTCGGCCAGCAAGATAGCTCTGCGCGTTGATACTCATCAAGAGGCTGCGCGTGCCATCAAGATTTGCGCCAAATCCAGACAGGCTGTCACATCGATGTTTCAGGAGGCGCGCATGGGCAAGGCTTTGGATGCCAAAGACGCGCTGCCTATTGTTGAAGAAATTTCCATCTCGGTGATGCGCAATCCCGGGGCGTTGATTGGGTTGGCTCGTTTGAAAGACAAGGACGATTACACTTACATGCACTCGGTAGCCGTATGCGCGCTGATGGTGTCACTGGCGCGGCAACTGGGATTGGATGAAACGCAAATTCGTCAGGCCGGCCTGGCCGGTTTGCTGCATGACGTTGGCAAAATGATGATCCCGCTGGAAGTCCTCAACAAACCCGGAAAGCTGACCGATAGCGAATTTGTAATGGTAAAAAACCATCCCGCCGACGGGCACAAAATGTTGCTGGAAGGTGAAGGCATCAGCGATATCGCGCTGGATGTTTGTTTGCATCACCACGAGAAAGCGGATGGCAGCGGTTATCCAGAAAGGTTAACGAATGAACAGATCAGCCTGTTCGCCAAAATGGGCGCGGTTTGCGATGTGTATGACGCGATCACCTCCAACCGCCCCTACAGGAATGGCTGGGAACCCGCCGAAGCCATACGCAAGATGGCGGAGTGGTGCAATGGTCATTTCGACCAAGTCATTTTCCAGGCCTTTGTTAAGAGCATCGGCATTTACCCGGTCGGTTCGCTGGTCAGGCTGGAGTCTGATCGCTTGGGAGTAATCATCGAGCAAACCGAAAAGTCATTGCTCGCACCCAAGGTAAAAGTATTTTTTTCCATCAAATCTAACGGCCGCATTGTTCCCGAAATATTGGACTTATCGAAACCTGCCTGCAAGGACAAAATCACCTCGCACGAAGACCCTGAAAAATGGGATATCCGCGACATCCACGAACTATGGAGCGGCCTGCCTGCCGCGCCTTGGTAGGCCGCGCTGAACCCACCTGCTCCTTTACCTTAACAACTCGCGACATGCGCAGTTCACCCCCATGAAGAAATTACTTTTATGCGCCTGTTTACTGCTGGAATGCGTAGCGGCATCAGCCGCGCAAGATCACACGCAAATAGGCAATGTTGTTGCCGTCTTTGTGCGGCAACAAACCGCCGCACTGCCCGGCAAGGTCTCCTACAAAATAAACGGGATAGATCAGCGCATCACGCTGTCCGAATGCGCCAAGCTCGAAGCCTTCCTGCCCACCGGTAGCCAAC
>MGWS01000020.1:0-12148 GCA_001801105.1 Gallionellales bacterium GWA2_60_18 | reverse complement strand
AGCATTTTCGTTCCGGTACAAATCAGGATCAGCCTCAATTTATTGGTCAGCACGAGACAACTGCCATCGGGACATATACTGCAAAAGGGAGACATCGCCGGTCAAACGACGGAAACTTCCCAGGCAGGCGGGCTTACCGACCCAAAACAGGCACTCGGAAAGCTGCTGCGCTACGGCATCGCCGCCGGACAGGTATTGCGTGAAGATATGCTGCGTCTGCCTTACAATGTAACGCAGGGGCAGGCCGTGCAACTTGACGTGCAAGGCAGTGGTTTCAGCATACGTAGCGGAGGAGTAGCCTTGAATAATGCGAGTGAGGGACA
Source organism: Gallionellales bacterium GWA2_60_18 (assembly GCA_001801105.1). Next base: position 11,825 of record MGWS01000020.1, on the reverse strand, counting down.
GACTGTACAAATTCGCACCAGCTCTGGGCGCGTGATCAGTGGCGTTGCCAAAGCCAGCGGCGTAGTGGAAGTCAAACCATAGCTTGGCCTTGGTGTGTCCCGTGGTTGTGTTGTGTAACGGCTTGGGCTATAAAGATAACCAGATTCCCTAAAGTTTCCCGGGTTTTTACCGATATTGGAATCAATGGCAGCAAATTTAAGCATCGCCAGATTGAAAGGATAACCGTGAAAATCGATAAACCCAGCAAGCCTCTACCAGCCAACCCGATAGCGGAAGGAAGGTCACATGCTGCGCCCAAAGGCAAATCCAACCCGCCGCTAGCAGCGCAACAATCCGGCAGCACCAGCGTTTCGCTCGGTTCCACAGCAACGCAGCTGCACAGCATGGAAAGCAGCATGGCAGGCACCCCGGTTGCCGATGCAGGCAAAGTTGCGGAAATCAAACAGGCTATCAGTGATGGCCGCTTCAAAGTCAATTCGGAAATTGTCGCCGATCGCCTGATCGAAACGGTGCGCGACCTGATTGGCAGCAAGGCCTAATTACTTGAAACAATCTTCCGGCCCACAACTGCTTGGCGCCTTGACCGCCGAGCGCGCGGCATTGTTAAGTTTCGTGGATTTGCTGGAACGCGAACAGGGAATGCTGGTAGAGAACCGCGCCGACCAGTTGCTTGAATTATCCGGAAAAAAAACAACTGACGCGCTCAGCCTTAACGAGCTCGCCGAAGCACGTCGCAACCTGCTGCAGGAAAACCTCCCAAAGCTCTCCGCAGATGCAATTCAGACATGGCTGGCAACGCACAGTCCGCAAGGTTTGGCTGTTTGGCATGAGGTTCTCGCTTTGGCAGAACGCGCTCAACAACTTAACCGCATCAATGGTGAACTGATTCAGATAAAACTGCGCCATAATCAGCAATCGCTGGCAGTTTTAAGCAACGCAGTGAAAAAGGCCAATCTTTACGGCCCAGACGGGCAGCCCAGCTTTTCGCCGGGTAGCGGCAGATCGCTTGGTAGCGGCTAACCTCAAGTAGCATTTCCCGGCGCGGTCACCCGCTCCATGTCGGGCGATACGATTATGATGGTTACACGCCGGTTTCTGGCACGATTCTCCTGGCTGTCATTCGGCACCAGTGGCTGGTTCGAAGCCAAGCCAACTGCGGCCAGACTTCTTGCAGGCACCCCGTTATCGATCAGCATTCTGACCACGCTGCTGGCGCGTGCCGAGGACAACTCCCAGTTGGAAGGAAACTGCACCGTTGCAATAGGGATATCGTCGGTATGCCCTTCCACTTCGATTGGCAGCTCTTCCTTGCTCAATACCGCGGACACCTGGCGCAACACATCCAGCACGCCTGGTTGCAATACCGCCTCACCCGTTTTGAATAATGAGCTCTCACTGATATCGAGCACCACCCCGCGCCTGGTCTGATTGATGCTAACCATACGCTGGTTAATCAGCGGGGACATAACCTGGCTCAACCCATTGGCCAGATTTCTCATCCGATCCTGTATCTTGCGCTGTTGTTCGCCCAGTCGCGCCGTGCGTCTGTCCACCAGCGCCTTAAGCAAGACTTCCTGTTCATTGGGCGCAATGTTGATAGGGACAGAACTCGGCTTATTGGTAAAAGCTATGCTCAACGAATCGCTGAAGGTCTTGTACTTCCCCTCGTTCACCGATGAAATGGAGTACATCACCACGAAAAAGGCAAACAGCAACGTGACAAAGTCGGCATAGGAAATCAGCCAGCGGTCGTGATTGTCATGCTCGACCCGTTTCTTTCGGCGTGCCATTATTACCCCCGACAAGTCCTAATCGATGTAACTCTGCAATTTAATCTCGACCAGTCTCGGATTATCCCCGTTGGCAATGCCTGCCAATCCGTCCACGACCATTTCACGGAGGTGGGTCTGCTGCATGATAATCGACTTGAGCTTGTTCGCAATCGGCAGAAACAGGAGGTTAGCAAAGGCCACGCCGTAAATCGTCGCCACAAATGCCACGGCGATACCGCCACCCAATTTGCTTGGGTCGCTGAGATTTTGCATGACGTGCATCAGGCCCAATACTGCGCCTATGATACCGATAGTGGGAGAATATCCGGCAGCCGCTTCCCATACGCGCGCCGACTGCCAGCGCAGCTGTTCCCATGAATGAGTGTCCACATCCAGCACTTCGCGGATTTTTTCGGCGCTGTTGCCATCTACCAGCAATAGCAGCCCTTTTTTCAAAAAAGGATCGGTAATAGCGGCAGCGCGCGATTCCAATGCCAGGATACCTTCTTTGCGAGCCAGTGTACTCCAATCTATCAATTGTCTGACCAACCCCGGACTGTTCAATCTCGGGGGGATAAACGCCCAACTTCCCATCCTGATTGCCGTGACAAACACCTTGGTCCGGCTTTGCACCATTACCGCACCGAGTGTGCCGCCCAATACAATCAGGAAAGCCGCGCCCTGAAACAGAATGGAAATACCGCCGCCATCCAGCATCTGTCCGGTCACGATACCGGTCAGCCCGGTCACCAAACCCAATAGCGTGAGTTTGTCCATCAATAACCCTTCATCCAACTGCGTAGCCTTGCCACGGCTTGGCTATGTAGCTGGGAGACGCGCGACTCGCTCACGCCCAGCACCTCGCCGATTTCGCGCAAATTCATTTCCTGCTCATAGAGCATGCCCATCAGCATGCGCTCGCGTTCCGGCAGACTTTCAATCGCATGCACCAATTCGGCCTTGAAACGCTCATCCTCCAGCAAATCCATCGGGTCGGCATCGTTGCCGAACTCGAACCTCTCAAAAAAGTCGTCGGTATCTTCACCATGAAAATCCTCGTAATACACCAACTGCGCACCGCGCGACTTCTGCAGCATTTGCTGGTACTCGGCGAGGGGAATCTTCAGTTCTTCGGCAATCTCGGTCTCGTTCGGCGACCGGCCCAGGCGCTGTTGCAAACGATTGATGGCCGCTTCGATGCTTCGCATATCGCGGCGCAGACTGCGCGGCAGCCAGTCAGCCTCGCGCAACTCATCCAGCATCGCGCCGCGTATGCGTTGCGTTGCGTAGGTTTCAAACTGCGCGCCGTGAAACTCGTCATAGCGGCTTGCCGCATCAAGCAAACCCATCATGCCAGCCTGAATGATATCGTCGATCTGCACGCTAGAGGGCAGCCTGGACATCATCTGATGTGCGAGCCGCTTCACCAACTGGGCATATTCCCGCAGGCACTGTTCTTTGTCGCTTAATCCTGTAGCCGTGTACATGCGCGCTAGTTTACAACGTGCACCATTTCTCTGCTGTGCTGGTGTGCCAATTGTTTGATTAAATCTTGCATGATGCTTGAAACCCCGCCTTTCACCTCATCCTGCCGCATGGACAGACGCAACAATTTCTGTGCCAACTCTGCGTAAAATCTTGCCGAAACAGCGGTCGGGAAGGCTTCAATCACCGACCTACCCAGATATGTAGCACGTTTCAACCTGTCATCGTTGGGGATATAACCCAAATATTCCAGCCGCGCAGCAAGGTTATGCCGTGCCACTCTTGCCATATTCTCAAATACCGTCACCGACGCCTGCTCATCGGTCACTTTATTCACCACAATCCCGAAATGCAAACGCGCATTTTCCAATGCCAACCGTTTAATCAATGCATAGCTTTCTGTAATGCCACTGGTGGTAGCATCCACCACTAACAACAACGCTGCTCCGCTTGCCAAACTTGATGAAACAGCAGCCTGTCCGACCAACATCGCCGCATCGACCAGCATCACATCCACGCCGCAGCTCGCTTCGATCAGCGTATCCTCCAGGCGTTGCTGCTCGATCTGATCCAGCCTCGAAAACTCGTGCATCGCACGCGCAGTGTGCAATACAGAAAATCCCTTGGCGGCCAGCACGGCCTCGCGCGGCGCGCATTTTCCTTGCGCCACATCCAGCAAATCATGTTTTGCATACAACTTGAGGCGATCCAGCAAATTATTCGGCGCATGATTTTCATCCAGCACCAGCACATCTTTGCCGGAATATGCCAATGCCGCAGCAAGATTGATGGTCGCACTGGTACGTCCCACGCCGGGTTTAGCTGCCACCACGGTAATTACTTGCGTTTGATTGCGCACCAGCAAGCGGCGCAACCCTTCGGCTTGATCCATTCCGATGTCAGAGCGCATAGGACACCTCCCTGCCTGGTGTACCTGCGCCCGCAAGGAGTACACCGCCAGACACCTGGCTTCCGGGTGGTCTTGAAACCCCGTTGCCTCCCGGCGGCGATCCTTCCGCAGCCATTAACGCTGGGAGCTCCAGTTCATTCAAAGTGAACGGCGTCTTTTCTTCCGCTGGTTTGAGTGCGCGGTGCAACAGATAATCCGGATTAATCGAGTGCAAGTCTTCCGGCACGCGCTGACCATTAGCCATGTAGTGCAGCACCAGACGATGGCGCACTGCCACGTCCAGCACCGCACCGAGATTAGCCGCTTCATCCAGCTTGGTGACAACACATCCGATAACATTTTTGCTGTGATACATCCGCACCGCATCTTCCAGCGTATCGCCGCCACTGGTGGCATTCAATAACAGCAAACGCTCCACTCCGGTCGCATCAAACATCTCTTTCTGGTCGCCCACACGCTCGTCGCGTTGCCCCATCCCAACCGTGTCAACAAACACCAGGTGTTTATGGCGCAATGCGGAGAGCGTCAAGCGCAAATCGTCTGTATCCTTCACCGCATGAACGGCTACGCCAAGAATTTTGCCGTAAATCTTGAGTTGTTCGTAAGCGCCGATCCGGTAACTGTCTGTGGTCAACAATGCCACCTTGTCAGCGCCGTAACGCACCACAGCACGCGCCGCCAGCTTGGCCGTGGTAGTTGTTTTGCCCACACCGGTCGGCCCGATCAGCGCATACACACCACCTTTGACAACAATGTCATCTGCCGCACCCGCCACCTGCAGATTGCGTTTCAGCACCCGCTTGACCCATGATTCTCCATGCGCGTTTCCGGCGGGCATCTTGTCCAACAACTGACGCGCCAGCGATGCACTGAAACCGGAATTCAGTATTCTGCACAACAGCGCGGCACGCTGCGGGTCGCGCTGTTGCACATCGCTCCACGACAGCGCGGCAAGCTGCTGACGCAACATGCTATGCATTGATTTCATCTCGACGAGAATCGAGGATTCCGAATCGAGGATTGAGGGCTGAGGGGCTGTTGCCGGCAGGCCTGGCTTTAGTCCGACATGCCCGTCCTGAGCTTGTCGAAGCGGCCGGGTTGGAACCCGACCCACTCCTGATTCCTGATTCCTGATCCCCGACAACTGTTCATCATTCGCCAGCGCGATGATTTCCACACCCTCAACGACATTGCGATTGGACAGAATTACCGCATCATCGCCCAGCTCGTTGCGGATGTCCTTCAATGCCTGACGTGCTGTCGGGGCGACAAATTTCCTGATGTTCATGCTCTACCTCCTACCATTGCGGTTACCCTGATCGTTTTGAAGTCCGGTACTTCATCATGCGAAATCACCCTGATGCCTGGCACCGCGCGCTTCAGGAAACGCGCCAGCAAATCGCGCAATTGCGTCGGCACCAGCATTACTGCCGGCAAACCCAGCTGTTCCTGTGTCTCAGCGGCGGTGCGGGCCCCGCGCAGCACCGTGTCCGCCAGCCCCGGCTCGATACCGATGCCGTTCTGGCTGGATTGCATCGCCTGCATCAGAATGTATTCCAATTCCTTATCCATGCCGATCACCTGCAATTCTTGCGTGGAAGGATAGAACTGCTGCACGATGGCAGGGCCGAGCGCAACTCGCACCAGCGAAGTGAGTTGATAAGCATCCTGAGTGCGCGGCGCGCTTTCAGCCAGCGTTTCCACAATGGTGCGCATGTCGCGAATGTGCATACCTTCATCCAACAGGTTTTGCAGCACTTTTTGGACCGTTCCCAGCGGCAACGTCTTGGGTACCAGATCTTCGACCAGTTTGGGCGCAATCTTGCCAAGATGATCCAGCAGTTGCTGCACCTCTTGCCGGCCGAGTAGTTCTGCGGCCCTGGTGCTGATCAGATGACTCAGGTGGGTTGCCACCACCGTACCCGGATCAACCACGGTGTAACCCATCCCTTGCGCCTGATCGCGCAACGCCGATTCAATCCACACCGCAGGCAAACCAAAAGCTGGATCGCGTGTCTGGGTGCCGGGCAATTCACCCGTCACACTACCCGGATTGATGGCAAGAAACAGATTGGGGTAGGCCTCGCCGCTGCCGACATCGACCCCTTTGAGTGTGATGCGATAACCATTCGGTCGCAGGTCAAGATTGTCGCGAATATGCACCGACGGCGGCAGGAAGCCGATGTCCTGGGTAAATTTTTTGCGGATGCCCTTGATACGGCGCAACAAGTCCCCGTCTTGCGTCTTGTCCACCAGCGAGATCAGTCGATAGCCGACCTCCAGCCCCAGCACATCCACTTGCGCAACATCCTCCCAGCTTGCTTCGGCTGATTCCGTGATGACCGGCGTCACCGCAGCGGCAGCAGATTCCTCTTGCACAACGGCACTTTCGCTTTTTTTAACCAGATAATGAGCCAATCCCACCAGCGCACCGGCCAGCAGCAAAAATGCGAAGTGCGGCATACCGGGAATCAGGCCCATCGCACCGATGATCCCGGCAGTCAGCATGATGACTTGCGGTTGCTTGAATAGTTGGGTAACCAGTTGTTGACCAATATTTTGATCGCTGGCCACACGGCTCACCACCAGGCCGGCGGCGGTGGAAATGACCAACGCCGGAATCTGCGCCACCAGCCCGTCACCGATGGTCAGCAGGGTATAATTTTTCGCCGCGACCGCGAGCGTGAGGTCATGCTGCAACACACCTACAATCAAGCCGCCGATGACATTAATAAACAGAATGATGATGCCGGCGACTGCATCGCCGCGCACAAATTTGCTGGCGCCGTCCATCGCTCCATAGAAATCGGCTTCCTGCGCAATCTCGGCACGGCGTTTACGCGCTACGTCTTCACCGATCAACCCTGCATTCAAGTCGGCATCGATCGCCATTTGCTTGCCGGGCATCGCATCCAGAGTGAAACGTGCGCCCACTTCGGCAATACGCCCGGCGCCCTTGGTAATCACCACAAAATTGATGATCACCAGAATCGCAAACACCACCAGACCCACGGCATAATTTCCGCCCACCAGAAAGTGACCAAACGACTCGATAACCTTGCCCGCCGCATCCGGGCCGGTATGCCCTTCCAGCAGCACGATCCGCGTGGAAGCCACGTTCAGCGACAGGCGCAGCAACGTGGTAATCAGCAGCACGGTAGGGAATATTGCAAAATCCAGCGCCTTGTTGGTATTCATGCTGACCAGCAGCACCATGATGGAAATCGCAATATTGAAGGTGAACAGGATGTCCAGCAGCATCGGCGGCAATGGCAGCACCATCATCGCCAGAATCATCACGATCAGCACCGGGCCGGCCATACCGACCAGACCGGCGCGCCTAATGAAATCTTGTATGGATAGCGGATTCATAGTTCACTTCCTCTTAAATACAGGACTGAGTCGCGAGGACTGAGGACTGAGTCAAACCCTCCCGTCCTGCATCTGACCTTACTCAGTCCTCAGCCCTGTTTTCCTCAGTCCTCAGATTGCCGGGTCGAGTTCGCGCGGCACCGGCAAATCTCCCGGCTCCTGCGGGCGTGGTCCACCCTGTTTTTCATAGCGGCGCAATTGATAGATATAGGCCAGCACTTCGGCAACGGCGGTATACAGCGCTTCCGGAATGGATTCGCCCAGATCGGTATGTTTGTGCAGCGCACGCGCCAGCGGCGGCGCTTCCAGAATCGGCACATGATTTTCCTCGGCAATCTCGCGGATACGCAACGCCAGCAGATGCGAGCCCTTCGCCACCACCACCGGTGCGCGCATTCCTTTATGGCTCCGGCCGCCCCGCTTAACATTCGCTTCGTTTTCGCTGTATTTCAACGCCACCGCATAGTGCGTCGGATTGGTGACCACCACATCGGCGGTCGGAATTGCCGCCATCATGCGCCGGCGTGCCGCTTCACGCTGCAGGCTGCGGATGCGCCCCTTGACCATCGGATCGCCTTCGGTTTCCCTGGATTCCTGGCGCACCTCTTCCTTGGTCATCATCAGTTTCTTGTTGTGATCCCATAACTGGAACGGCACATCAATGGCGACAATCAGCAGCATCGCGCCGACGATCAGCATAAAACTTGCGCCGGCCAGATGTCCCATTTGCGGAATGGATGCCGTAGCGGCTTGAGTGCCGAGCGCCATCACCGCATCCTTGTTGTGCCAGATCACCCAGGCTGCGATACCGCCCACCAGAAAGGCTTTGCCGATTGCTTTTGACAGTTCCACCAGCGCGTTTCTGGAGAACATGCGCGCGATGCCGGAAACCGGATTCAATTTGGAAAACTTGGGTTGCAGTGCTTCAACGCTGAACAGCCAGCCATTCAGCAACAGCGGAGAAAATGCTGCGGCCAGCATGACCGCCAGCAACAGAGGCAAAAAAGTGATGAGCATATCCAGCGAAAGATCATACAAGCGCGGAATCATCAAGTTGGTATTGAATGCCATATCGCGATTCAGCGTCAGGCCATCGTGCAGCATTTTTACCATGTGCTGGGTGAATGATGCGCCCATGAACCACAGCGTTCCGCCGCCTGTCAGCAATACGGCAAAGGTGGACAGCTCGCGCGAACGGGCGACTTGACCTTTTTCTCTTGCCTGGTCAAGTCGCCGTTGTGAGGGCTGTTCGGTTTTTTCTAGGTCGCTGTCTTCTGCCATGATGTGCTCCGCTATTCAGCTTTGCATAGCCATTCGGCTGCACCAGCAAATTGCTGGTCATGGCAATTATCAGCACATCAGGCAAATTTGATTGAATGAATAGCGCGGGTTTCTTATGGCTTTTCGCTTACCCCGCAGCAAGGATCGTCATTCCAGCGCAGTTATTTCAATTCCATTTCACCGGTGAAACCTATACCGCTTCCCCGCACGAGTTCAGGAACAAACTTTGAAACGTGCCGCAGATTTCTTTAGCGCGCCGGACAATTCGTCGAGCTGAATCGCAGTGTTGCTGCTCGACGCGGCTGCAATGCTGTTCTCCTCGGACATCTGGGCAATTTTTTCGATGTTTACCGCAACCTGCTGGATGGCGGCATCCTGCTCGCGTATCGCATCGACAATGTTCTGGACATTGCTCGCCACTTCGCGCGAATCGTCGCCTATGCGGTGCAGCGCGGTCTCGGTTCTGCCGACCAGTTCAAGGCTTTTCCCAACCTGGGTATTGGCCTGCCGCATCCCTGTAACGGTTTTACCAATATGACTCTGAATGTCACCGATAATCGCAGCAATCTCCGCAGTCGCTTTTGACGTGCGTTCGGCGAGCTTGCGCACTTCGTCCGCCACCACCGCAAATCCCCTGCCCTGCTCGCCGGCACGCGCCGCTTCGATTGCGGCATTCAACGCCAGAAGGTTGGTCTGATCGGCGACTTCCCTGATCACCTGAGTGATGCCGCCGATTCTTTTTGAGCTCTCATCAAGCCGCCCGACGTTGGTATCCGATTCACGGATCAGCGCGGCGATGCCGTTCACGTTTTGCACCGTCTCGGTCATGACGACAAGCGCCCCTTCGGTTCCGGCGCGGGATTTCTCGACAATCTCGCCCGCGCTGCGTGCATTCGCGGCGGTCTCGCTGACGCTCACCGAAACTTCCTCGACGGCTGCGGCAACCGTCGAGGCGGCATCCGCCTGCGCGGCAGAACTCTGGTTGACCTGTTTGCTCGAAGCGGACAGCGCGTTGGATGCGTCCGCGATATTTTCGCTGGAGCGTGTAGCGTCCGAAATGATGCTGCGGAATTTCTCCATCAGGTGATTAATCGCCTGCCCGACACGCGCCGTTTCCTGGGTGCCTTCTTCTGGAGCGCCACGGATGAAATCGTCATGCGCAACCGCATACTCTGCCGCATCCACGACCGCCTTCAGCGAGCGGTTCACGCTGCGCGCCACCCATACTGATACCGCCACGGCAATGGTAATCGCCAGCACCACCAAAATCAGTTGCGTCAACAGGAGCACACGGCTGGTGGACAACTGATGATTGACATCGTTATTGATATTCTTCGTGATCAGTTGCTCGACTTCATATAGCCCGTCAATCCTGTCAGTGCTGCGCTTGAACCACCCCATCTGATCCACATCAAACAAACCCTGCGCAGAACGCTCGGCCATGATGTTGCGCATGCGCTGCACGTCCTGCGCTGCATCGCTGTCTAACACCGCTTTCAGCGCGGCCTTTTCAGGTTCAGTTGCGGAATCCGTAAACGAATCAAAATAAGCCTCCTGTTTGTGTATCTTTGCCAGAATGGTGCGGTATTTGGTTGGTTCAACCCTGTTGGCAATAAACACCTGCGTGGACAGCGCGCGCTCCTGCCCGGCGTTCTCCTTGGCGTTTGAAAAATCATGATAGGTCAAAAGTTTATTCGCAATTGCCGGATCCTTGTTGTATCCGGCAGCACTGCTCATTACATCCATAAGGTGTCCGATGGCGCCGGTGAAGAAGGCGGATGATTCCTCGGCAGAGATGTCATATTGATCAACTTGCTCGCGCGTTCCGGTCAATCCATCAAGCTTGCGCTGCGCCTCCTCGACAGCTTTTTTCAGCCTCGGCATTGAGCTGGTATCGACGCCTTCAATAGACCGTTTGTAAGCCGCCAATTGTTTATCTATATTGGTACGTATACTTGGCAGCGCATCCGCAAATTTCTGGTCATATGACTGGATGGAGCCGACCGTCATGCCGCGTTCGACCTGCATGGGGTGAATCAGATCCCCCGCCGCCACTGCCACTTCCATGATACTGCGCGCCTGATCCGCATTTTGATAACGATCAAAACTATCCAGGATTAGCGTACCCGAAGACAGAATTAGCGCTATCACGGGCACCGCCGTCAACAGGATAAGCCGTTGCATAATCGTTGGACGTTTCATGATTTTTTTCCTCGACGTAGTTGGAGCCATATTTTCGAAATGGTTCTTGCGGGAATGCTGCCGACGAGCAACAACCCGAATTCTGGATCAGTAATTCTTCAAACTCTTCGACCGGCACTGGCCTGGAGAACAGATAGCCTTGCGCATAGTCGCAGCCCGCATCGGATAACAGCTTGCGCTGTTCTTCTGTTTCCACTCCCTCGGCAATCACTTTCATGCCGAGCTTGTGCGCCATGACAATAATGGCTTCGGACAGCACCATGTCGTTGGAATCAGTCACCAGATTGCGCACGAATGACTGGTCAATCTTCAGGTAGTCGATGTCGAATTTCTTCAGATAGGATAGCGACGAGTAGCCGGTGCCAAAATCATCAATCGATATCGGGACACCCCCATTGCGAAACGCGAGCAGCTTGTCGGTAATATTCCCCTCTGCTTCCAGCAACAATCCTTCGGTAATTTCGATGACAATGCTTTGCTCGGGCAGGCCGAGTTCATTCAAATAATCAAGGCATGCTTTACAAGTATTACCAGTTTGGCGTAATTGCACGGGTGATACATTCACGCTGACCTGAAACGAGCGGTCGCATAATGCCGTCAATCGCTTGACCTGCTGTGCTGCTTCCTTGAACACCCAGACGCCGATTTCAATAATCATTCCTGTTTCCTCGGCCAGCGGAATGAATTGATCCGGGCTGACCATGCCGAGCTCAGGATGCTTCCACCGAATCAGTGCCTCTGCCTTATGAACGTGCCCTGTAGCCAAATCCATGATGGGTTGAAAATAAACCTTGAACTGGCC
>MGWS01000019.1 GCA_001801105.1 Gallionellales bacterium GWA2_60_18 | reverse complement strand
GCGCCGACACCGACAGCGCCAGCCGGAAGCGGTCCAGCAGCAGGCGCCGGTTGGGCAGGCGGGTCAGCGGGTCGTAGAACGCCAGGCTGTGGATCTCCTCTTCCTTCCTCTTGCGCTCGGTGATGTCCATGAACACGCCGACGTATTCGGTAGTCTCGCCGCGCTCGTTCTTCACCGCGGTGATGGTCAGCCACTTCGGATAGACCTGCCCGTTCTTGCGCCGGTCCCACACCTCGCCGGTCCACGATCCGGTCCCCAGTATCTGCCGCCACATCTCCTGGTAGAACGCTTGGTCGTGCCGCCCCGCGCTCAGGATGTTCGGGTTCTTGCCGAGCACTTCCGCAGCTTCGTAGCCGGTGATTTCGCTGAAGGCGCGGTTGACCCGGATGATATTGGAATCGGTATCCGTGATCACGATGGCGTCGTGCGTCTCGAAGGTGATGGCGGCCACGCGCATGTCGCGCTCGGCTTTCTTGCGTATGCTGATGTCGCTGATGAAGCCGAACATGCGCTGCTCCTCGCGCATCAGCGTGACGGACACCGCGACGTCCAGCACCGTCCCGTCCTTGCGGCGGTGTTGCGACTCGAAATGGTCATGCCCTTCCTGCAAGATCCGGGCGAGGTGTGCCTGCACCCCCTCCGGACTCTCATTCGCCTCGATCTGGCTGATGTGCATCTGCGTCAGCTCTTCCACGGAATAGCCGCTCATGCGCGCATAGGCCATGTTGGCCTCCAGCAGGTTGCCTTGGGCATCCGCCAGCCAGAAACCGTCCTGCGAAGTGTCCAGCACCACCTTGTAGCGCAGCAATGCCGTTTCCGCTTTCTTGCGTTCGGTGATGTCATCTAACAAGGTAACGAAGTGCTCCGGCTGCGGGCTGTATGCCGTAATGGTGAACCAGCGGTCTAGCGGCGGGACATAGGTCTCGAAGCGCGCCGGTTCGCCGGTCAGGACGACCTTCCCATAGACTTCGAGCAGCTCCGGGTTGGACTCGTGGATACCCGGGATGACCTCGCTGATCTTTTTTCCGACCACATCCTTCAGGCCAGTCAACCGTTCGAACGCGCTGTTGACGTTGATAGGGACATAGTCGATCGCCGTGCCATTCTCGAACAGCATCCGGTGGAAGCCATAGCCGTCGATCATGTTCTCGAACAGGGCATGATGCCGCTTTTCCAGCTCCCGGTTGATACGCTCTATCTTCTCTTCCCGCCGCGCCAATTTGCCCATCATCGCGCCGATGGAGCGCGACAGTCTGGCGATCTCGCCGCTGCCATCTTCCGGCATGGACACATCGCGTTCCCCGGCAGTGACCCGCTCGGCGACCGCGACGATGCGCTCGAGCGGCGCGAACATCCGCCGCAGGACGAGATATACGATACCGCCGACCAGCAGCATCATGAGGAATCCGCCGATGATTTGCCCAAGCGGAATGGCGGTGATCCCATGCACCACCGCATCGCCGGGCAGGTGATAGCTCAGTAGCAGGAAACGTGACGGCTCGCGCGGGTCGAAATACACCCGGTCGGCGGCCAGATACTGGACGCCGTCCTTCCTGGGAAAGGCTTGCAGCGACAGATGCTCGGCGGACTTCACATCCAGCATCGCAGCGAGGCCCGGGAATTCCGCGGTGATGCGCTCGTCCCTGCCCAGCAGAAAACCGAAGGAACGCTCCCGATCGGAATGGATCAGGTATTGCCCGTTCATGTTCGTCACATAGGCACGCACCTGCGGCGGCACGCCTATGGTGACGGCTTCCAGCAATTTGGCCACTTCCAGATTGATCACCAGCATGCCGAACAGCTTGCCCGCGGGCGTGAACACCGGCGTGACCGCGCGCAGGGCGGGCTTGTAAGGCTGCTCGATGACGCCGAAATCCTCGTTGAGGTCGATGTCCGAGAGATAGACCTCGCCCGCGCGCAGCTTCATCCCTTCCTTGAAATAATACCGGCCGCCCTTGGCCTGCAACCTGTCGGCGGGTGTCACCCTGACCTTGCCGTTGCGCTGGTCCACCCGCACCAGCTCGCGCCCGCCGTCGGCCACGCCGATGAGTCGTAACTGGTAGTACTCGGGATGCGCCGCGGCAAAGGCGGCAAATATCTGCTCCAGACGTTCCTTCCACGACGCGGTGGTGGTGTTGTATCGGGCATCGAAGCCGTGGTTCTGCAGGGCGCGGATGATGCCGGAGGTGGGCGGGGTGGTGGACAGGAACACTGTATCGCGGCGCAGGCTCTCGATGGACTGTAGCAGCCGCAGCCGTTCGGTCTCCATCGCCGTTTCCAGGTCGGCGCGCCGCTCGCTCACATAGGCCTCGCGCAGGCGCGCCTCCTCGACGAACATCAGGCCGACGGCGCCCGCCGTCACCAGCAGCAACGCGGCGGCAGTGATGCGCGTGGACAGACGGAGATTGAGCGGTTTCATAAGCCCTGCGGCGAAGTGGGTAATGCCGGGATACTACACTGGCGGCGCGGGGTAAGGAAAGCTGATGGCTTTGTCATGCGGCATGAGGGTACCCCATGACTTACTCCTGCAATTTCCCCAGCAACTCCTCGAATTCCCCGATCGGCACCGGCTTGCCGAACAGATAGCCCTGATAGGCCATGCAGCCGTGCTGTTTGAGGAAATCGAGCTGCGCTTCGGTCTCCACGCCTTCGGCATACACGTCGAGGTGCATGTCCGTGGCCAGATCGACGATGGCCTGCACCAGTTGCGCGTCACTCCCCCCGGAAGCGATGCCCTGCACCACATCGCGGTGTATCTTGATCTGGTCGGAGGCGACCTGTTTCAGGTAGTAGAGCGACGAATACACCGTGTCGAAATCATCCATCGACAGGCTGACGCCGAGACTGCGCAGGGCGCGTATCTTGTCCACCGAACCGACCAGGTCGCCCGAGACCACGCTCTCGGTCAGCTCCAGCTTCAGCCGCGCCGGGTCGATGCGGTAGCGTTCGATCACGTCCGCCACTTGCGCCACGAAATCCGGCCGGGCGAACTGGCGCGGGCTGACGTTCACCGCCAGCGTCAGGCCGCCCATCTGCCCGGCGGCGTGCCAGCGCGCCAGTTGGGCGCAGGCCTCGTCCAGCACCCAATTGCCGATCTCGACGATCAGCGCGCTCTCTTCCGCGACCGGGATGAACTGGTCCGGCATCATCATGCCGCGCCCCGGATGCTCCCAGCGCAACAGCGCCTCCGCGCCGACCGGATGCTGTTCGTTGTCTACCTGCACCTGGTAGTACAGGCGCAGTTCGTTGCGCCCGACGGCAAGGCGCAGGTCGCTTTCCAGCGCGTCGCGGCGTTCGGCGTTACCCTGCATCACCGGATCGAAGAAGCGCACCGTGTTGCGTCCGCCGCCCTTGGCCTGGTACATCGCCATGTCCGCATGCTTGAGCAGCATATCCAGCGTATCCGCGTTGCCCTGGAACAGGGCGATGCCGATGCTGGGTGTGCTGTGATATTCGTGCTCCCCGAGCCGATAGGGATGCGCCAGCGCTTCGCGGATCTTTTCGGCGACCGTGCCTGCCTTGCGCGAGGCGTCCTGCTCGTCGTTGGCCATACCCTCGATCAGCACCGTGAACTCGTCCCCGCCCAGCCTGGCCACGGTATCCATCTCGCGCACGCAGGACTTGATGCGCTTCGCCACCTCGACCAGCATCAGGTCGCCGCAGTGGTGGCCGAGCGTGTCGTTGAGCAGCTTGAACTTGTCCATGTCGAGGAACATTACCGCGCCGTAATCGCGATGCCGCGCCGAGGCCGGCAACGCGGCGCGCAGGCGTTCCATGAACAGGCGCCGGTTGGGCAGGCTGGTGAGCGGGTCGTAGAATGCCAGGTTGCGGATCTCCTCCTCGGCCTGCTTGCGCTCGGTGATGTCGCTGAAGATGGCGACATAGCGGCTGGTCTCGCCGCGCTCGTCCCGGATTGCGGTGATGGTCAGCCATTTCGGGTAGACCTCGCCGTTCTTGCGCCGGTCCCATACCTCGCCCGACCAGGTTCCGATGTGCGTCAGCTGCTGCCACATCTCGATATAGAAGGCGCGGTCGTGCCGCCCCGAATTCATCATGCGCGGGTTCTGGCCCAGCACCTCTTCCGGGAGGTAGCCGGTGATCTCGCTAAACGCGCGGTTGACCCGGATGATGTTGGCCTCGGCGTCGGTGATCATGATGGCATCGTGCGTTTCGAAGGTGATGGCGGCCACGCGCAGGGCTTCCTCGTTCAGCTTCTGTTCGGTGATGTCCTGCGTCATCCCCACCGAGCGCAGCGGCTTGCCCGAAACGTCGAACACGGTGTCGCAATGCTCGTGTACCCATTTGATGCGCCCGCCCGCGAACAGCAGCCGGTGCACCACGTCGTAGGGCTGCCGATCCAGCAGCGACTGCGAATAAGCCCGATCCACCTTGTCGCGGTCGTCCGGGTGTACCGTACCCAGGAACATTTCGTAGGTAAGGGTTTTCACGACCGGGTCGACCTCGAAGATCCGGTAGTTCTCATCCGACCAGCGCAATTCGCCGCTCAGCAGATCCAGCTCCCAGCTGCCCAGCCTCCCCAACCGTTGCGCCTCGATGAGCAGTTCCTGATTGTGCCGCAACTCGAGGTCTGCCAGCTTGCGCTGCGTGATGTCGCGGCAGAACACGAAGAATTTCCGGTGTTCCGGCATGAAGGAGGTCGATATCTCGACATCCATCACGCTGCCGTCCTTGCGCCGGTGGCGCGTTTCGAAACGGTCATATCCCTGCGAAATGATCGTTTCGATATGCGCTTTGGTATCCTCCGGTCGTTCCTGTGCCTCCAACTGGCTGATGTGCATGCCCGCCAGCTCCTGCGCCGTATAGCCGGACATGCCGGCGTAGGCCTCGTTGACCTCCTCCAGGAAGCCCCGCTCGTCGGTCACCCAGAAACCGTCCAGCGCCGTCTCGAGCACCAGCTTGTGGCGCTCCAGCACCGCCAGCGCCTTGTTGCGCTCGGTGATGTCCAGCCCCATGCCGATCAGCACCTTATCGCCGTCGCGCTCCACGCTTCTGCCGGTGAGGTGGTAGGGAATGCACACTCCGTTCATTGTCGCCAGTTCAGCTTCCAGAGACACATCGCCATCCGTATCGAATGCCCGGCGAATCGCGTCCAGCACACCGGCCTTGTCTCTTTCACCGATGGAATCCAGCACGCATGCGCCGGCCAAGTCGCTGTCGCCGGCGTGCAGCACCTCGCGCAGGTTGCGGTTCCACATCAGCAGGCGCCCGTCCGCATCCAGCATGTAAAACACGCCGGGCAGCGACTCGATCAGCTCGCGACGGAACTCGTTCTCGTGCTGCACCATATCCTCGACCTGGCGGCGCATGACGGCCTCTTCCTCCAGCCGCGTATTGACGGTCATGAGCTCCGAGGTACGCTGCGTTACCTTCTCTTCCAGATTGACATTGAGTTGCAGCACTTCCTGCTCGCGCCGCAGCAACCTGTCCAGCATGGCATCGATGGCGCGCACCAGATGCCCGATCTCGCCGCGGTCGTTCTTGGGCAGGGTGAACGCATAGTTGCCGTCCGCGATGTTGTCCGCCGCCTCGGTGAGCTGCTTCAGCGGCGCGAAGGTGCGACGCAGCACCAGCAGCACGATGCCGCCGACCAGCAGCATCGCCAGCAGGCCGCCGACGATATGCTTTGTCGGAATATGCGCGGCTTGTTGCGCTGCCACGGCGGCAGGGATGTGGTAGGCCAGCAGCAGGAAACCCGCGGGGTCGTCCGGACTGAAGACCACGCGCCGCGCCGCCAGGTAGCCGCGCTCACCTTTGCCGTTGGTCTGGTACAACGGCAGGTATGACGGCGAACGCGAATCGAACATCGCTTGCAACGAGGGAAAGTCTGCGGCGATCCCGTCCTTGCGCCCCGCTACGGAGCTGTTGCCTTGCTTTGTATCGGTATCCAGCAAATAGGTGCCGTCCGCGCCGGCGACCGCGACCCGCACGCCCGGTGGCACGCCCTGCGTGGCGGACCCCAGCAATTCCCTCACATCCCGGTTGATCACCAGCATGCCGAACAGCTTGCCGGCTTCGTCGAAGACCGGCGTGGCGGCATGCACGCTCAGCCGGCAATCCAGCCCGGCGATGCCGGACTCGCGGTCGCAACCGAATGCCGAGAGCTGCGTCTGCCCGTGCGGCAGCTTCAGCGTCGCGGTGAGATAGTCCCGCTCGGCCATGGTCGGCAGCCGGTCGGACGGCGTCGCTTCGATATTGTTTCCATGGTCCTCGACCCGCACGATCTCGCGCCGGTCGCCCGTCACACCGATGTAGCGTATCCGGAAGTAATCCGGATGGGCGTCAGAGAAGGCGGCGAATATCTGTTGCAGCCGTTCCACCCAGACTTTGTGGTTGTTGCCATAGAGCGGGTCGCGGCCATTGTTATGCGCGACGCGGATGAGGCCGGAGACCGGCGGGGTGTTGGACAGGAACAGCACGTCGCGGCGCAACGTATCCATCGCCTGGGTCAGGCGCAATTCCTCGATACGACCCGCTTCGGCCAGGTCGGCGCGCCGTTGCTCGATGTAGCTATCGCGCAGGCGCGCATCCTCCAGGAACATCAACCCGAACGCGCCCGCAGTCACCAGCGCCAGCGCGCCGACGGTGATGCGGGTGGACAGGCGAAGATTGAGCGGCTTCATTAGTCCTGCGGCGAAATGGGTAATGCGGGAATACTACACTGGCGACAATAGGTAAGGGAAGGCGAATGCCGCAGCCATCATTCCGGCTTGCGCCGGAATGATGGCTAAGCGACGTCCTCATCGGCAGGTTTCGCTTTGATTCCGGATAATCCATTGGAGATGGAAACGCGATTGAATCGCCCGATGACTCTGCATAGTCATTCCACTAACCCAGCAAAAACTCAGCTTGCTGTCTGCATGAGGCGCAGCGGCGCGATTGTTACCCTATGTCAACCCTGTCCAGCTTCTGGCTGGCGACGAATTGCCTGAGTTTGATATGCGAAATATCCGCGCAACACCCCTGCCTTTCCTCCAGCAACTCCTCGAACTCTCCGAGCGGCACCGGCTTACCGAACAGATAGCCCTGGTGCATCTCGCATCCGTGGTATTTCAGGAAAGCCAGCTGGTCTTCGGTCTCCACGCCCTCGGAGATCACTTCCAGACGGAAATTCCGCGC